>JAKBAA010000043.1 GCA_021809425.1 Actinomycetes bacterium
CGGCGAGGGCGGCCGCCGCCAGCACGGCCACCACGCCCCGCCGCCTCCGGCGCACGAGGCGGGCCCGACGGGCCCGGCGGGCCCGGCGCTGGAGCGCGGCCTGCGAGGTCGACGGGCGCCCCGCGCCACCCGGGCGGGGGGGTGGCGCTGGCGGGATGCGCCGCCCGCCTGCAGGGCTCACGGCCGGCAACGCTACCGGAGACGCCGCTCCGCCCGGCCGCCCTCACGGCTGGACCACCATCACGACGAGGGCCACCACGAACACCACGCTCGTCACCGCCGCCGCCCGCTCGCACCGGGCGCACGCCGCCTGCAGCGCCACCAGGTCGCCCCCGTCACCGGCGACCGCCACCACGAGGCGCTGCACGGCACGCTCGGCCGGCCACAGCACCCCCGAGGCGACCCCCGCCGCCACCGTCCACAGCCCGAGCCCGATCCACGGGAACGCCCTCGCCACGTCGGCCCCGTGACCGAGCACCAGCAGGGCGCCGCCGAGCACCGGCACGGCCAGCACCGCACGCGCCGCCCAGTTGCGGCCCGGCTCGAAGTAGCGCCGGAACGCCGCCTCGCCCGCACGGCGCGGCTCCCGCCGCAGCGCTGCAGCGTAGGCCCCGGTGGCGCCGAGCGCCGAGAAGCCGACCACGGCGGCCAGCGCGTGGGCGACCAGCACCGCCACGTAGCCCGGGCCCGTCACCGACCGGCACCCGTCGCGCCGGTCCCGGTACTAGCGTCGCGGCTGACGCAGGCCTGGACACGAAGGACGGAAGGCCGATGAACCAGCTCCGACTCGATCCCCTCTCGGGGCGATGGGTTGCCGTATCGACGGAGCGGTTCGACCGCAATGCCATGTTCGGCGCCTGTAAGCCGGCGCCGTACGACAGCGGCGCACGCTGCCCGTTCTGTCCCGGCAACGAGGAGGAGACGCCGCCCGCCCTCGAGACCTACGGGGCCGAGGGCAGCTGGCTCGTGCGGGTCGTCCCGAACCGCTACCCCGCCTTCGAGGGCCTCGCACCCTTCGTGGTCGACCACCGCGGCCCGGTCTTCACCGAGGCGCCGGCGAGCGGCATCCACGAGGTCCTCGTCTTCTCGCCCCACCACGACCTCACCTGGGGCTCGTTCGACGACCACCAGTGCGTCCTCGTCATGTCCGCCATCCGTGACCGCGTCGAGGAGCACCAGAGCACCCCCGGGCTGCGCTACAGCCAGGTCATCGTCAACTACGGGCGGGAGGCCGGCGCCTCGGTCGAGCACCCGCACGGCCAGCTGCTCGGCATCCCGTTCGTCCCCCGCGAGCTCGTCGACGAGCAGGGCAGCTTCACCCGCTTCGCCGGCGGGTGCCTCCTGTGCACGGCCACCGCCTCCGAGGAGCGCGCCGGCTACCGCACCGTGGAGGCGAACGAGCACACCGTCACCTTCGCCCCCTACTGGAGCGGCACTCCCTACGAGCTCCTCATCGTGCCGAGGACCCACGAGGCCCACCTGCACCGCAGCGGTCCCGAAGACCTCGCCGGCGTGGGCATCGCCATCCGCAACGCCCTCGACACGCTCCGCCGGCTGCTCGGCGAGGTGGCCTACAACGTCGTCTTCCACGCCGCCCCCTACCGCGCCAGCGCTCCCTACCACTGGCACGTCCACGTGCTCCCGAAGCTCGTCACCCGGGCCGGCTTCGAGCTCGGCACCGGCGTCTACATCAACGTGGTGGCGCCCGAGCGTGCCGCCGACGAGCTGCGCCAGGCGATCGCCGACCGCCAGCGTGCCACGGCTCACTCGCCGGAGGGCGTCGCCTCGTAGCGCTGCTCGCGCACCAGCAGGAACGCCTCGAGCAACGCCTCCACCGCCGCACGGTCGGCCGGCACCAAGCGGTCGGCCCGCTCCGCACCGAGGTAGCCGGCGAGGAACGCCCGCTGGTTGCGCCGCTCCCAGGCCGTCGCCAGCGCCGCTGCCAGCCCGGCGTCGTCTGGCGGGCGCTGCGCCAGCCCCTCGAGGGCGACACGGTGCAGCGAGAAGCACATGTCGGCCAGGTCCTCGACCGGCGAGCCGACCCGGGGGGCGAGCGACGGGTCGGGGTGGGAGGACGAGTAGAGCGGGTCGTCCGAGAACCCGGCAACCAGCCAGCCGGTCTCTGCCCGCAGCACGCGCCGCAGGTGGTAGTCGCCGTGCACCCGGATCAGCTGCCCCCCGGCACCCGCCTCGATACCGGCGACCGCCCGCTGCAGCTCGTCCAGTCGGCCACCGCTGCCGCGGGCGGCCACCAGCCCGGCGAGCGCCGCCCCGGTCGCCGGCTCCTCGGCGAAGGCCTGCGCCAGCGCCAGATGGAACCCGGCGGTCATCTGGCCGAGCCGGCGCATCTCCGAGGACAGGTCGCCGCCGGCGGTCGCCGTCTCGGCGTCCGGGTCGAGCTCCGCCTCCGCCCGCTCGCTCGTCCGCTCGTCGGCCGTGGCGTGCGCCAGCACGTCCCGCAGCGACGTCAGCGCCAGCAACCGGCCCTCGAGCGCGCTCGGAAGGAACTCCCGCACCACCGCCAGGTCCGCCCCGTGCCCCCGCCAGCGGGCGACCGGGGCCAGCATGGCGTTGAACCCGACGGCGTCCAGCCGGAACATCAGCTCGGCCTCCGGCCGCTCCCCCTGCTCGAGCACCCGATAGCACTTCATGAACAGCCGCTCGTCGAACACCAGCGAGGCGTGCGACACGAGGGTCGACACCCGCCGCGCCCGGCGCGCCGTCTCGGCGCCGCCGGTCACGATCTCGAGGAGCACCACGATGAGCTCGTCGTCGGCCAGGGCGTCGTAGGCGAGCACGTGCCGCCCGCCCGGCTCGTCGCGCACCGCCCCGAGCAGCGCCGCGTCGCGCCCTTGCAGCACCCCTGCCACCCGCGACGGGTCGCGCCAGCCGACGAGCAGCTGGAAGCGCTGCGCCCCCCGCTGCAGCACCAGCCGCCCGAGGCCGGGGTCCGACGGGCGCAGCACGTCGTACGCCGCCACACCGAGCGGCGCCGCCGGCCGGTCGGCGATCGCCCGGTGGAACCACGCCTGGCGCTCGAGGTAGGCCACCGCCAGCGGCCCGAGCCCTTCCTGGAGCGGCGCCACCGTCACCACCGCTCCAGCTCGAGCCAGTAGAAGCCGTGCGGGCCGAGCGTCAGCGGGTAGTCCCCGTCGACACCGACCACCGGGAACGACGTCCGCCCGACCAGCTCGATCGGGACCACCCCCTCGGCCCGGGCCATCGACACGCTCGCCGCCTGGGCGAACCTGCTCAGGTTGTTCACGCAGAGCACCGTCTGCCCCCCCTCCGCCTCCCGCGCCCCGTCCCGCCCGGGCCGCGACGTGCGCACGTAGGCCAGCACCGACGGGTTGTCGGCCGGCAGCACCTC
This sequence comes from Actinomycetes bacterium, assembly GCA_021809425.1. GTDB lineage: Bacteria > Actinomycetota > Acidimicrobiia > Acidimicrobiales > Bog-793 > JAKBAA01. The sequence goes on from JAKBAA010000043.1 coordinate 3,371, forward strand.
CAGCTCACCGGTGGCGAACACCGGGTACTGGCGCCGGATCGACAGCATCCGTTGCAGCCAGTGCAGCATCGACGACGGGTCGCGCATGCCCGCCTCCACGTTGACCGCCGCGAACCCGTACACCGGGTCCATGAGCGGCGGCAGGAACAGCTGGGCGAAGTCCGCACGGGAGAAGCCGCCGTTGCGGTCGGGCGTCCACTGCATCGGCGTGCGCACCCCGTCGCGGTCGCCCAGGTAGATGTTGTCGCCCATGCCGATCTCGTCGCCGTAGTACAGGACCGGGCTCCCCGGCAGGGACAGCAGCAGCGCGTGCAACAGCTCGGCCACGCGCCGGTCGTTGTCGACGAGCGGCGCCAGCCGCCTCCGGATCCCCAGGTTCTTGCGCATCCTCGGGTCGACGGCGTACTCGGCGTACATGTAGTCCCGCTCCTCGTCGGTCACCATCTCGAGGGTCAGCTCGTCGTGGTTGCGCAAGAAGATGCCCCACTGCGCCCCCTCGGGGAGCTCGGGCGTCTGGGCCAGGATCTCGGTGATCGGGAAGCGCTGCTCCCGACGAACCGCCATGAACATGCGGGGCATCAGCGGGAAGTGGAAGCACATGTGGCACTCGTCGCCGTCCCCGAAGTAGTCGACGACGTCGGCCGGCCACTGGTTCACCTCCGCCAGCAGCACCCGGTTCGGGTAGTCCCGGTCCATCTCCGACCGCAGCCGGCGCAGGAAGGCGTGCGTCTCGGGCAGGTTCTCCCCGACCCCGTCCCGCTGGTACAGGTAGGCCGCCGCGTCCAGCCGGAACCCGTCGAGGCCGACGTCGAGCCAGAACCGCAGCACCTCGACGATCGCCTCTCGCACCTCCGGGTTCTCGTAATTGAGGTCCGGCTGGTGGTGGAAGAAGCGGTGCCAGTAGTGCTGCTGGCGGGCGGCGTCGAAGGTCCAGTTGGACGGCTCGGTGTCGCAGAAGATCACCCGGATGTCCGACCACCGCTGGTCGTCGTCGCTCCACACGTACCAGTCCGCCTTCGGGTTCGTCCTCGACGAGCGCGACTCGACGAACCACGGGTGCTGGTCGCTCGTGTGGTTGATCACGAAGTCCGAGATCACCCGGATCCCTCGCCGGTGCGCCTCCCCGACCAGCCGGGCCACGTCCTCGACCGTGCCGCACTCCGGCGACACGTCGAGGTAGTCGCTCACGTCGTACCCCCCGTCGCGCAGCGGCGACGGGTAGAACGGCAGCAGCCACAGGCAGTCGATGCCCAGCCATTCCAGGTAGTCGAGCCGCTCCACGATCCCTGCGATGTCCCCGACGCCGTCGGCGTTCGAGTCGGCGTAGGCCCGCGGCAGCAGCTCATAGAACACCGCCCGCTCGTACCACCGCGGGTCGTCCGCCAGCCGCCGCTCGCCCCGGGCGCCGCCCGGCAGCACGAGCCCCCCCGACCCCGGCCCGGCGAGCCGGTCCCTGCCGCGCGGCGCCGGCGCCCGGCGGCGCTCGTCCACCCGCCGCCCGCTCAGCCGCCCGAGCCGGCGCGCGTCACGTCCGCCCCGAGCCGGCGCAGGTTGCCGGCCAGGTCCTCGTAGCCACGGTCGACGTGCTCGGCGCCCAGCACCACCGTCTCGCCGCTCGCCGCCAGCCCGGCCAGCACGAGCGCCGCCCCGGCCCGGATGTCCGGCGCGCGCACCTCGCTCCCCGACAGGCGGGGCACGCCGCGCACCACGGCGTGGTGGCCCTCGGTCCGGATGTCGGCGCCCATCCGCACCAGCTCGTCCACGTACCGGAACCGCCCGGCGAACAGGTTCTCGCTCACGATCGACACCCCGCCCGCCACCGACAGCAGCGTCACGAGCAGCGGCTTGTAGTCCGTGGCCACCCCCGGGTACGGCAGCGTCACCACGTCGACCGGCCCCGGCCGTCCCTCGGCCCGGGCCCACAGGCCGGTCGCCGTCGCCTCCAGCTCCATCCCGGTCGCCGCCAGCTTCACGAGCAGCATGTCCATGTGCTCCGGCCGGGCGCCCCGCACGTGCACCTCGCCCCCACCGAGGCCGACCGCCGCCAGGTAGGTGGCCGCCACGACCCGGTCCGGCAGCGTCTCGTGGCGGGCCGGACGGAGCTCGTCCACCCCCTCCACCTCGATCCGCGACGTCCCCGCCCCCTCGATCCGGGCGCCCATCGCCGTCAGCAGCGCCGCCAGGTCCTCGATCTCGGGCTCCCGGGCGGCGTTCTCGATGACCGTCGTCCCCTTGGCCAGCACCGCCGCCATCAGCACGTTGTCGGTCGTCGTGTGGCTCGGGTACTCGAGCACGATCCGTCGGCCCACCAGCCGGTCGCAGCGGCCCTCCACGTAGCCGTGCTCGGTCGTGAACTCGGCACCGAGCTCGGTGAAGGCCCGCAGGTGGAAGTCGATCGGGCGGGTACCGAAGTCGTCCCCGCCCGGCAGCGAGATCCGGGCCCGGCCCTGCCGGGCCAGCAACGGCCCGAGCACGACGATCGAGGCCCGCATCTGCTGGACCAGGTCGTACGGGGCCACCGGCACGCACTCGGCCGGGCTCGCCACCACCACCGAGCCGCCCTCCCGGCGCACCTCGGCGCCGAGCGCCGTCAGCATCTCCGCCATCAGCGCCACGTCGGTGATCGCCGGCACGTGGTCGAGCGTGGTCGCCCCCTCGGCCAGCAGGCAGGCGGCCATCAGCTTGAGCGCCGAGTTCTTCGCCCCCTGCACCGTCACCTCGCCCGACAGCGGCCCCGACGGGCGGACGACGAAGCGATCCACGGCGCCGACCCTACCGTGCCCCGCCGGCCGGCGGCGGCTCCGCACCCGCCCGCCCGCCAACCGTTACTGTCCACCCCGTGGACCAGCCCCGTGCAGCCGGAGAGCGCGAGCGCCCCCAGCGGAACCTCGCCATGGAGATCGTCCGGGTCACCGAGTCGGCCGCCATCGCTGCGAGCCGCTGGATGGGCCGGGGCGACAAGGAGGGCGCCGACGGCGCCGCCGTCGACGCCATGCGCTTCACCCTCCATACCGTTGCCATGGACGGCGTCGTCGTCATCGGCGAGGGCGAGAAGGACGAGGCGCCCATGCTCTACAACGGCGAGCGCATCGGCGACGGCTCGCCGCCGCAGGTCGACGTGGCCGTCGACCCCATCGACGGCACCCGACCGACCGCCTACGGCCGCGGCGGTGCCCTCTCGGTCATCGCCCTCGCCGAGCGCGGCACCATGTTCGACCCCGGCCCCTGCTTCTACATGGAGAAGCTCGCCGTCGGACCCGACGCCGTCGGTCGGGTCTCGCTCGAGCTGAGCGTCCGTGAGAACCTGCGCGAGATCGCCCGCGCCAAGCGGTCGTCGGTCAGCGAGCTCACCGCCGTCGTCCTCGACCGGCCCCGCCACGAGCCGCTCATCGACGAGATCCGCTCGGCCGGCGCCCGCATCCGGCTCATCCCCGACGGGGACGTCGCCGGAGCCATCGCGACCGCCTGGTCCGACACGGGCGCCGACGTCCTGTTCGGCATCGGTGGCACCCCCGAGGGGGTCATCGCCGCCGCCGCCATGAAGGGGATGGGCGGCGAGATCCAGGGGCGGCTCGCCCCACGCGACGACGCCGAGCGGGACCGCGTGCGCGCCGCCGGGCTCGACCCGGACACCCTCCTCTCCAACGACGACCTCGTCGCCGGCGACAACTGCTTCTTCGCCGCCACCGGCATCACCGACGGCGAGCTGCTCCGCGGCCTGCGCTTCCACGCCGCCGGCGTCATCACCGAGTCGCTCGTCGTCCGCTCGAGCTCCGGCACCGTCCGCTTCATCCGGGCGCACCACCGCCTCGAGAAGCTCCGCCAGTACCACCTGCTCCCCGCCGGCCTGGAGGGCGGCAGCTGAGCGCCGGGCGCGCCGCCGTGGACCCTCCCGACCTGCTCGACCCCGGCGACGACGGGCGCGCCGACGGGCGCGCCGGCGAGTTCGTCCAGTCGCTCGAGCGCGGCCTCGCCGTGCTACGCGCCTTCACCCCTGCCCGATCCCAGCTCACCCTCACCGAGGTCGCCCGTGCCACCGGCCTCACCCGGGCGGCCGCCCGCCGCTTCCTCCTCACCCTCGTCGACCTCGGGTACGTCACGAACGACGGCCGCGAGTTCGCCCTGCGACCCCGCGTCCTCGAGCTCGGCTACGCCTACCTCGCCGGGCTCACGCTCCCCGCGGTCGCCCAGGCCCACCTCGAGGCGCTCGTCGAGCGGGTCAACGAGTCGTCCTCCATCTCCGTCCTCGACGGCGACGACATCGTCTACGTCGCCCGCTGCCCGACCCAGCGCATCCTGACCGCCGCCATCGCCGTCGGCACCCGCCTCCCGGCCGACTGCACGGCGATGGGGCGCGTCCTGCTCGCCGCCCGCCCCCGCGCCGAGCTCGACGCCTACCTCGCCCGCGTCCCCCTCGTCGCCCGCACCGCCCGCACCTGCACCGACTCGGCCGTCCTCCGGTCGACCCTCGAGCGCGTCGCCGCCGACGGCTACGCCCTCGTCGACCAGGAGCTCGAGGACGGTCTCGTCTCGATCGCCGTCCCGATCCGTGACGCCGCCGGCACCGTCACGGCGGCCTGCAACTTGTCGGCCAACGCCCTGCGCGTCGACGGCGCCACCCTCGAGCGCGACGTCCTCCCCGATCTACGTGCCACCACCGCCCGGATCGAGCACGACCTCGCCGCCGCCGTGCCGTCCCCGGCGTCCGCCCCGGCACCGGCACCGGCTCCGGCGGCGGCCCCCGGCGAGGCGTGAGCCCAGGTGGCGCAGCGCGCCACCTCACTCCTCGGCGGCCGGCTGTCCCCGGTCGTACACGTACAGGCCGGCCAGCAGCGCCACCACCACGCCGACGCCCACGCCCAGCTCGATCACGTTCTCGTCGAAGCCCCGCGTCGTCAGGCTGGCCACCAGCGTCAGGTGGGCCGAGGCGCTCAAGATGCCCCGCACGCCCGCCAGGATGCCGATGACGAGGAACGGCCGTACCGGGAACTCGGCGCTGCGCAGGTGGCGGAACACCGTCTGCACGATGTCGAGCAGGATGATCACCACGAGGATGCCGTCGACCGCCGGCACCACCGAGTCCGGGAAGGTCGACCCCGACGTGATGAACTGGTCGAGCGTGCGCACCAGCACGATCCCGGCCAGCACCAGCAGGCTGAGCACGATGGCGTACTCGATCACCAGGATGAGCCCACGCACCACCACGTCGCCGGCCAGCGGCCTGCCCTGCTCCCCGGCCGTCATCCACCCGACCGCCCGGTGCCGCAACCCGGTCCCCGGCTCCCGCCCGGCACCCGCCTCCGGTCCGATGCCCGGCTCGACGTGGCCTGTCCCGACATCGCCCGGCATGCGACGACGCTAGTCGCCCCCGCCGAGGCGCCGCTCGAGCACCTCGGCCGCCCGCCCCCCGGGCGGCCCGGGCAGCGACCCGACGCGGCGGTAGCCCCGCCGGTGCAGCAGCGCCGACAGGTCGCTCCCGGCCGGCACCACGTGGCGGACGACCGTCACCCCGTCGCCCGCACCGCCCCGCTCGACCGCCTCGACGAGCCGTCCGCCGGCGCCGAGCCGCCGCTCGGACGGCACGACGACCAGGCAGGTGCACCAGGCGGCCGCCCCGCGCCGCTCCCCGGTGGCGGCCCCGACGACCGTCCCGCTGCGCCGGGCGACGACGGCGAAGGGCGAACGGGCGTCGAGCGAGGCCACGCCCCACCCGGCCGCCACCGCCCGGCCGAGCGCCCCGGCGGCCTCCGGGTCGAGCCGGCGGCCGAGCTGCAGCTCCAGCTCCAGCCCGCCCCGCTGGCGGATCGCCCGGCCACCGAGCAGCTCGTCCGCCTGGGCCGCCCACCGCCGACCCGCCCCGTCGACCACCTCGGCCAGCAGCTGGACCGACGCCACCACCGCCACCGCCCGCCACGACCCGAGCGCGTCCGCCACCACGCTGGCCCGCCCCGGCGGCAACCGGCCGAGCGTCACGTGCGGCACGTACGGCCGCTCCGGCCGCCCACCCGGGGGGGCCAGCGGCCCCCGGCTCGCCGCTTCGGCCAGGGCGCCGAGCTGGGCGGCGCCGGCCGCGACCGGAAGGTGGACGACCGATCGATCCGGCCCCTCGAACAGCGACGGCGGCCCGAGCTCCACCCGTACCGGCACGGCCCCGCCGGCAGCGGCCCGCAGGACGGCCAGCGCCGCCGCCACCTCGTCGTCGGCCACGTTCACCGGCGGCACCAGGGTCACGTGCGGACCGAGCCGGCCGACCCCGCCGGTGACCGCCCGGGCGAGGGACGCCACCTCCACGGCCACGTCACCCTCGAGGGGCGCGGCGACCAGCAGTCGCCGCCGGCCCCGCCCTCCCTCGGGGGTCCGTGTCACCGCCGGGCGCACCGCACGCGGTGGGCCGGGCGCCCGCTCAGGCCTCGGCCCGGGCGCCCGCCGCCTCGAGGCGGATCTCCGCCCGCCGTACCGCCGCCTCGGCCGACCCCGGTGCGAGCAGGGCCAGCATCGCCCCGCTGAGCGGCCTCGTCGGCGACGCGCCGTGCGCCTCGGCCCCCGGCTGCTCGCCGGCCGCCTCCGGCCGGCCCGCATCGACCGTGGCCGGCCCCTCGGCGGCGAACCGCTCCCGCGCCGACGCCAGCGCCTGGCGGGCCCGATCGACGTCGATCTCGTCGCCCCGCTCGGCCACACCGGCGAGGATCTGCACCGCGTTGCCCCCCACGTGCACGAACCCCCCGTGCGCCGCGAACCGGACCTCCTCGCCGTCGGACTCCCCGCCCTCGCCGGCGCGCCCCTCGAGCGAGCGGATGCGCACGACGGTGATGTCGAGCGCCGCCACCAGCTCGGAGTGGTTGGCCAGGAACGCCACCTCGCCGCCGTCGGTGCGCAGCGACACCTCGTCGGCCTCACCCGAGAACAGCACGCGCTCGGGCGTGACCAGCTCGGCTCGGAACGGCGTCGCCATCGCCTAGCCCTGCAGCTGCTTGGCCTTGGCGCGGACGTCGTCCACGCTGCCGACGTTCAGGAACGCCTGCTCGGGAACGTCGTCCAGCTCGCCGCCCACCAGCGCCTCGAACGACCGGACCGTGTCCTCGATCGACACGTACACGCCCGGCTGGCCCGTGAACACCTCGGCGACAAAGAACGGCTGCGACAGAAACCGCTGGATCTTGCGCGCCCGGGTCACCGCGAGCCGGTCCTCCTCCGAGAGCTCGTCGAGGCCCAGGATGGCGATGATGTCCTGCAGCTCGTTGTACCGCTGGAGCACCCGCTTGACCGCCTGGGCACAGGCGTAGTGGCGCTCGCCGACGACCTCGGGAGCAAGGATGTTGCTCGTCGAGGCGAGCGGGTCGACGGCCGGGTAGATCCCGAGCGCCGCGATCTGACGGGACAGCTCCGTCGTCGCGTCGAGGTGGGTGAACGTGGTGAACGGCGCCGGGTCGGTGTAGTCGTCCGCCGGGACGTACACCGCCTGCAGCGACGTGATCGAATGACCCCTCGTCGAGGTGATGCGCTCCTGGAGCGCCCCCATCTCGTCGGCGAGGGTCGGCTGGTAGCCCACGGCCGACGGCATCCGGCCGAGAAGCGTCGACACCTCGGAGCCGGCCTGGACGAACCGGAACACGTTGTCGACGAACAGCAGCACGTCCTGGTTGCGCACGTCACGGAAGTACTCGGCCATCGTGAGGGCCGACAGCGCCACCCGCAGCCGGGTGCCCGGCGGCTCGTCCATCTGGCCGTAGACGAGCGCCGTCTTCTCGATGACCCCCGACTCCTGCATCTCGAGCCACAGGTCGGTCCCCTCGCGGGTGCGCTCGCCCACGCCGGCGAACACCGACACGCCGCCGTGCTGCTGTGCCACCCGGCGGATCATCTCCTGGATGAGCACCGTCTTGCCGACGCCGGCCCCGCCGAACAGGCCGATCTTGCCGCCCTGCACGTACGGCTCGAGCAGGTCGATCACCTTGATGCCCGTCTCGAACATCTGCCGGCGCGGCTCGAGCTCCTCGAAGGGGGGCGGGTCGCGGTGGATCTCCCAGCGGTCGGCGATCGGCCCGATGTCGGTCGTGTCGAGCGGGTCCCCGAGCACGTTGAACACGTGGCCGAGCACGGCGTCGCCCACCGGCACGGTGATCCCCTTGCCGGTGTTGCGGACCCGGGCGCCCCGCACGAGGCCGTCGGTCGGCTTCAGGCAGATGCAGCGGACACGGCCCTCGCCGATCTGCTGGGCGACCTCCGCCACGATCGTCGTCGCGTGCCCCTCAAGCTCGAACGTCAGCTCGAGGGCCGTGTCGATCTCCGGCAGCGCGTGCGGAGGGAACTCGACGTCGACGACCGGGCCGGCGATGGCGACGACCCGGCCGTCCTCGAGCCCGTGGTGCTCCGATGCCGGTGCGGCGGGTGCTTCGACAGTCATGCGCTGCGCTCCTCGTCTCCAATGGCGAGCATCTCGGTGCCGTGCTCCTCCCCGCCGGCCTGGCGGAGGGCCTCGGCACCGCCGACGATCTCCATGATCTCGGTGGTGATCGCTTCCTGGCGGGCCCGGTTCATGGCACGCCGGTACGTCGTGATGAGGTCGTCGGCGTTCTCGGTCGCCGCCGACATCGCCCGCTGGCGCGCCGTGTGCTCCGACGCCGACGCCTCGAGCAGCGCCTGGTAGACGACCGCCTCGGCGTACTGCGGGACGAGCAGCCGCAGCAGCTCCTCCGGGTCCGGCTCGAACTCGTAGCGCCCCGCCGTCGACTCCGGCGCCGGCTCGCCCGCCCCGGCGCCGTCGCCTCCCGTGGCACCACCCGCCGCCGCGGCGGCGCTCGGGAACGGCAGCACCTGGCGCCGCTCCACCCGCTGGACGCCGGCCGACACGAACCGCGTGCTGACCAGCTCCACCAGGTCGACCTCGCCGGCGAGGAACGGCCCGACGAGGGCGGCGGCCACCTGGCGGGCGTCCTCGAAGGTCGGCCGGTCGGTCATCTTGAGGAACGAACGGGCGACCGGCCGCTCGTTGAACCGGAAGAACGACTGCGCCTTGCGTCCCACCGTCACCAGCTGGTAGCTCGTCCCGGCCCCCTCCCCGGCCACCACGTGGCGGAGGGTCGCCCGCAGCACCGAGCTGTTGTACCCGCCGGCCAGGCCCCGGTCCGACACGATGGCGAGGACGGCCACCCGGCGGACCTCGCCGGGCTCGCCGAGGAACCGGCTCGCGCCGGCGGCGTCGGCGGCCGTGACGGCCAGCACCCGCCCGATCCCCTCCACGTACGGGCGGGCGCCGGCGATCCGGCCCTGGGCGCGCACCATCTGGGACGCCGCGATCAGCTCCATCGCCCGGGTGATCTTCTTCGTGGCGCTGACGCTGCGGATGCGCCGGCGCAGCTCCCGTTCCTGGCCTCCGGCCATGGCTAGGCGGCACCGCCCCCGGCGGCATCGGGAGCGATCGTCGTGAAGCTCGCCTTGACCTCGTCGATCGCCTTCCCGAGCGCCCCCTCGTCGGGCATCGTCCCGGTCGAGGCGATGTGGCGCAGCAGGTCCTCGTGCTCGGCCCGCAGGTGGGCCCGCAGCGCCGCCTCGAAGCGCGTCACGTCCTCGACGGCGAGGTCGTCGAGGAAGCCGCGCACGCCGGCGAAGATCACGGCGACCTGCTCATCCACCGGGTACGGGTCGTGCAGCCCCTGCTTCAGCAGCTCGGTCAGCCGGTAGCCGCGGTCGAGCTGCGCCTGGGAGGCCTTGTCGAGCTCGGACCCGAACGTGGCGAACGCCTCCAGGTCGCGGAACTGGGCAAGGTCGATCTTGAGCGAGCCGACGACCGCCTTCATCGCCTTCACCTGCGCCGCCGACCCCACCCGGGACACCGAGTTGCCGACGTTCATCGCCGGGCGGATGCCGGCGTTGAACAGGTCGGTCTCGAGGAAGATCTGGCCGTCGGTGATCGAGATGACGTTGGTCGGGATGTACGCCGAGATGTCGCCGGCCTTGGTCTCGATGATCGGCAGGGCCGTCAGCGAGCCCCCGCCGCGCTCGTCGGACAGCTTGGCGGCGCGCTCCAGCAGCCGGCTGTGCAGGTAGAACACGTCGCCCGGGTAGGCCTCACGGCCCGGCGGCCGGCGCAGGAGCAGCGACAGCTGGCGGTAGGCGTCGGCCTGCTTCGACAGGTCGTCGTACACGACGAGGGCGTGCTCGCCCTGCTCCATCCAGTGCTGGCCCATGGCGCACCCGGCATAGGGGGCCAGGTACTTGAACGGCGCCGGCTCGGCGGCCGTGGCGGCGACCACCACGGTGTACTCGAGCGCCTCGTGCTCGGCGAGGGTGGCCACGATCTCGGCGACCGTCGACCCCTTCTGGCCGATCGCCACGTAGATGCACTTCACGCCCTTGCCGCGCTGATTGATGATCGTGTCGAGCGCGATGGTGGTCTTGCCGGTCTTGCGGTCGCCGATGATCAGCTCCCGCTGGCCCCGCCCGATCGGGGTGACGGCATCGATCACCTTGATGCCCGTCTGGAGCGGCTCGGTGACCGGCTTGCGGTCGACGATGCCCGGCGCCTGCACCTCGAGGCGGCGCTCCCCGGTGGCCTGGACCGGCCCCTTCCCGTCGATGGGCTCTCCCAGCGGGTTGACCACCCGGCCGAGCAGGGCGTCGCCGACCGGCACCGACAGGATCCGCCCGGTGGCCCGCACCGGGCCGCCCTCGTCGAGGCCCTCGACCGACCCGAGCACGACCGCCCCGATCGTGTCCTCGTCCAGGTTCAGCGCCAGCCCCAGCGTCTGGTTCTCGAACTCGAGCAGCTCGTTCACCGACGCCCCCGGCAGCCCGGTGATGCGGGCGATGCCGTCGCCGACCTCGGCGATGTACCCGACCTGCTCGGTCTCGACCTCGGTCTGCAGCTCGGCCACGTGCCGCTCGAGGGCGGCCTGGATGTCGGCCGCCGAGATCGTGAGCTCTGCCATGTCCATGTTCCTTTCGGCTCAGCTCGAGCCCGCGAGGGCCTCGCGGAGCTTGTCGAGGCGCGAGCGGATCGTCCCGTCGATACGGAGGTCGCCGACGCTCACCAGCATTCCGCCGACCACCGCCGGGTCGAGCACGACCCGTACCTCCACCGGCCGGCCGACCAGGCGGCCGAGCGCCGCAGCCAGCCGGCTCGCCTCGGCGTCATCGAGCGGCACGGCCGTACGCGCCTCGGCGACGCGGCGGCCGCGCTCGGCCGCGACGAGCTCCACCAACCATTCGAACGTGCCCACCAGGTCGCGCAGGCGACCGGCCCGCAGCACGAACCGGGCCAGCCGCAGCGTCGCCGGGCGCACCTTGCCGGCGAGCAGGTCCTCGAGCACCCGGATCCGCCCGTCGAGCGGCAGGGTGACGTTGGACAGCACGCTGCGCAGCTCCGGCTGGCCGTCGAGCAGCCGGGCGAGCCGGAACAGCTCGTCCTCGACCTCGTCGAGATCGGCGCTTCCCGGCAGCTCCTGCAGCACCCGCTCGGCGTACCCCCGCAGCAGCTCGCGCGCCGACGTACGGCTTGCCCCGGCCGGCTCCGCCCGCTCCTCGGCGACGGCGTCGCCGTGCTCCAGGCTGCGCTCCGCCTGGGTGAGAACGGTCGGCAGGTCCGCCGGCCGCTCCGTCCGGACGAGGAAGCCGACGAGGCTCGCCGTCGCCTCGAGGCCACGGTCGACGAGCAGGTCGGCCACGATCCCCTGCCGGGCGCCCTGGGCGACCGACGGGTCCGTCAACGTCTGGCGGAGCGGGTCCGAGTCGTGCAGCGCCACCACCACCGCCGTCAGCTCGCGCGCCAGCTGCGCCCGCATCCCGCCGGCGACCGCCGTCTCCTCGACGGCCCGCAGGTACCCGCGCCCGATCGACCGCACTAGCTGGCCTCCGCCTCGGCCGCGTCGATCACCTCGGCGAACAGCCGGTGCTGGGCGGCGTCGTCCAGCTCGGCCTCCACGATCCGACCGGCGTAGCGCAGCACGAGCTCGGACAGCTCCCGCTCGATCTCCGCCTCGATCCGGGCGCGCTCCAGGGCGATCTCCGCCTCGGCACGCCCGACCACCCGGGCGTACTCCTCGTCGGCCCGGCGCCGCCCGTCCTCCCGGAGCCGCTCGGCGGCATGGGTCGACTGCTCGGCCAGCGTCGCCGCCTCGTGCTCGGCCGCCCCGAGGGCGGCACGCTCGCGCTCGACCAGCTTGTCGGCATCGTGCGCCGCCTCCTTGCCGGCATCGAGCGCGGCGCGGATGCGGTCGGCCTGGGCGTCCATCGCCTTGCGCAGCGGCGGACGCAGGTAGCGCCAGAACACGAGCGCCACGAGGACGAGACCGACCCACTCGAGGACGTACGCCTCCGACCAGTCGCTGGTCGCAAGAACCGGAACGAGCATCACGATCCCCTCGCCTCGCCCGCCTCGGCCGTCGCCTCAGCCAGCACCGCTGCGTGGCGCGCCGGGTCGACCGGGCGGCCCAGCACGCGGGCGGCCGCCGACACCGAGAGCGCGCCCACGTCGGCCAGCACCGTCGCCCGGACCGTCGGGCGCTCCGCCTCGAGCCGGCTCGTCGCCTCGGCCACGAGCCGCGCCCGCTCCGCCTCCGCCCGGCCGCGCGCCTCCGCCCGGCGCGCCTCGTTCTCCTGGGCCGCCTCGTCGTAGCGGGCCCGGGCCTCCGTGCGGGCGCGTGCGAGCAGCGCCTCGCGCTCGGCCACGAGACGGTCCGCCTCGTGTCGACCCTCCTCACCCGCCTGCAGCGACGAGCGCACCATTCGGTCGCGCTCGGCCAGCGTCTTCTGGATGGGCGGCAGGATCACCTTGGCCACGATGCCGAGGACGATGGCGAACAGGATCAGCTCGACGAAGAACGTCCCGTTCGGAAGCAGGAAGATGCTGCTGACCAGCAGCACGGCACGGACCTCTTACTTCTTGTAGAGGACGAACACGAAGAGGGCCATGAAGACGAGGTTGATGAAGTACATCGCCTCGACCAGGCCGACGATGATGAACATGATCGTGAACAGCCGGCCCTGGGCCTCCGGCTGGCGCGCCACACCGGCGATCGTCTGGCTCCCGGCCAGTCCGTCGCCGATCGCAGCGCCGATCGCGCCGCCACCGAGGGCGAGGCCGCCCCCGACCATCGCGCCGGCGAGCTGGATCGCCTGCTGGGTGGTATCTGCCATCGTTCCTTCGCTCCTGTCGTGGGGTGTTCGGGGTCCGGGATCGGCGGCCCGTCGGCGAGCGGCTCAGTGGCCGCCGGCGATGGCCGACTCGAAGTAGAGGATCGTGAGCAGCGAGAAGATGAACGCCTGCACCGGGCCGACGAAGAAGCCGTCGAACAGCTTCCAGACCACGTCGAGGATCGGGATCGGTGCGATGAGCTTGACCGGCAGCAGGTCGGCGATGAGCACGAGCATCAGGCCGCCGGCGAAGATGTTGCCGAAGAGTCGCAGCGCCAGCGTGACCGGCTTGACCAGCTCCTCGATGATGTTGATCGGCACCAGCGCCTTGAACGGCTGGGTGTAGTGGCGGAGGTAGCCGCGCAGCCCCTGGCGGCGGATCCAGGTGACGTGCACCAGCACGATCACGAAGACCGCCATCGCCGCCACGAAGTTGATGTCGCCGGTCGGCGCCGGCAGGTACTGCGGGCTGTGGCCCGACGGGATGAGCTCGAGCCAGTTGGCCACCAGGATGAACAGGAACAGGGTGAGCGCCAGCGGCACGATGCTCCGCCCGGCCTCGCCCATCGACGACTCGACCTGGTTCGACACCCCGTTCACGATCGTCTCGAGCGCCAGCTGCAGCCGCCCCGGCACGCCCGAGGTGAGGCGCGCCCGGACGACCAGGCCGAGACCGATCACGATCGCCCCGGCGACGATCGTGGCGATGACGTCGTCCAGGTTGATCGTGAGACCGAGGACCTTCGTCGTGATGTGGTCGCCGACCGGGATGTTGGTGACGGCGAGCACGCCCGTCGTCATGCGCCCACCCCCGCCGCCCCGTGCTGCAGCAGGACGCGCACCAGGTTCACGAGGAGCAGGAGGTAGAACACGGCGATCCCCCCGGCGGTGCCGAACCCGAGCTGCACGGAGGCGAACAGTAGGCCGATCACAACGAGCGTCGTCAAGCTGAGCCGGTAGAGGGTCTTCACGGCCAGCACCCGGCGCGGGTGCTCCGTGCCCGAGGCGCTCACCTTCGCCACCGAGCCGGTGATGAGGCGGATGTTGCCGAGCCCGAGCCCGAGCCCGATGCAGGCGCCGAGACCGACGAAGGGGTGGCTCACGCCGATGGCGATGGCGAGGGCGGCGACGCCCACCACCAGCGCCGAGATCGCCGTGCGGCGCAGGATGCGCCCAACGGCAGGCAGCGGGAGCTGCTCGAAGAGTTCTGCGAGTCGGTCCATCTCTCGTCTCGTCGTGGCTCGCGCCGATACGGGAACCACCCGAGCCGGCGCCGTTGCAGGCTGTTAGAGGTACCTCTTGATCTTGGAGAAGGTCGCGACCACTGCTGCCACGACCCCCACGGCAAGCCCGCCGAAGACGGCGGCCGTCTCCGCATGGACGGCAGATCCTATCCAGTAACCGACGCCCACGCCGATGCCGATGCACGCACCGGCCGTGCCGCCGATCCCCAGGAGATCGAGCATCGTCGGGCCGGACCGGTCGCCCACAGGCGCCGCTATCCTCGCATCCCGTCCTCGGCGCCGGCAACTTCGCCGCCGCCCGGGCGCGCGTGCGCCCCCTTGCCCCGCCCGCCCGGTCGCCCGGGCCCGACCAGGCGCCGCCGGCCACGCCGGCGGGGCCGGCCGGGCGAGGCGAGGTCCGGCTCGCCGGCCACCGCCACCCCGACGGCGCCGCTCATCACGACCTTCATCGGCGCCGACCCCGCCGGCGCCGTCACCGGGCCGGCGGGACCACCGCCCTGCCCGCTGGCCGCCCCGGCGCCACCCCCGCTGGCCGCTCCGGCGCCGTCACCGGCCGGTGCCGCCCGGCCGGCAGGCCGGAACACCGTGTACAGGGCCGCCCCGAGGAAGGCCGCCCCGAAGGGCACCAGGGCGTTCGCCCGCTTGTCGAACGCCGGCAGCAGCACGAACGCCGACAGGACCGCCGTCCACGCCCACAGGATGAGCACGGCCCGCCGGTGCCCGTGGCCGAGGCGCACGAGCCGGTGGTGGAGGTGCCCGAGGTCGCGCTCGGCGAAGCTCGTCCGGCGCACCGTGCGCCGGACGATGGCGAACAGGGTGTCGAGGATCGGCACGCCGAGGATGAAGAACGGGATGAACAGCGGGGCGAACCCGAAGAACGTGAGACCGGTGACGTCCCGTGCGGCGCCGGTCGAGGTGACCGTGCGCCCGCCGACGAGCATCGTCGAGGCCGCCATCAGCAGGCCGAGCAGCAGCGCGCCCCCGTCCCCCATGAAGGTGCGCGCCGGATAGAAGTTGTGCGGAAGGAACCCGACGCACACGCCACAGGTGATCGCCGCCACGAGCGGGCCGAGGCTGCCGGCAGGCAGCGCCCCGAAGGTGTGCTGGATCTGCAGGGCATAGATGCACAGGGCCGCCGACCCGATCCCGACGATGCCGGCCGCCAGCCCGTCCAGGCCGTCGATCAGGTTGACGGCGTTGGTCATCCCGACCACCCACAGCGCCGTCACGAGCGGCAGCACCGACGGCGACAGGGCGATCGGGCCCGGCACGAACGGGATCTTGAAGTAGTACATGGTGACCCCGAGGAACACGAGCACCATGGCCGCCAGCACCTCGCCGGCCACCTTGGCCGGTGCCGAGATGTCCCGCAGGTCGTCGAGCAGCCCGACGCCGTAGATCACGAGCGCCCCGAGCGCCACCCCGAGCGGCTCCGACGAGCCGTGGAAGATCGCCCCGAGGTCGTGCAGCCGCCAGGCGACGAGCAGGGCCACGAGCACCCCGCCCAACATCGCCGCCCCGCCGATCGACGGGGTCGGGCGGCTGTGGACGTGGTGGGCCCCCGGCGGGGCCAGCGCCCCGTGGCGCTCGGCCAGGCGGCGGACCGGGAAGGCGAGGAGGAAGGTGACCGCTGCAGCGACGCCGAAGACCAGCCCGTAGTCGCCGTAGATGCCCACCTAGGCGCGCTCGCCCCGGCCTTCGGCCAAGCCGACGTCGGCGCCGCCCGGGGTCACCCCCGGCAGCGCCCCCGGGTAGGGGTCGAAGGCTGCGCACAGCTCCCGCACCTCGGCGCGCACCTTGGCGAGCGCCTCCTCGTCGGCCCGCTCGCGCAGCGCCCGAGCCAGCAGCGACGCCACCTGGGCCATCTCCGCCTGGCCCATCCCGGCCGTCGTCTCCGCCGGCGTCCCGAGCCGCAGGCCGCTCGTCACGAACGGGCTGCGCGGGTCGTACGGGATCTGGTTGCGGTTGCACGTGATCCCGGCCCGGTCGAGCACCTCCTGGGCAGCCTTGCCCGGCAGGTCCGGGTCGAAGTCACGCAGGTCGACCAGCACCGTGTGGTTCTCGGTGCCGCCCGCCACGAGCCGGAACCCCTCCTCGGCCAGCCGCTCGGCGAGCGCCGCGGCGTTCTCGAGGATCCGCGCACCGTACGCCTTGAACTCCGGTCGGGCCGCCTCGCCGAAGGCGACGGCCTTGGCGGCGATCGTGTGCTCGAGCGGGCCGCCCTGCAGGCCGGGGAACACCGCCGCGTCGATCTTCTTCGCCAGCTCCTCCCCGCACAGGATCGCCCCGCCGCGCGGGCCGCGCAGCGTCTTGTGGGTCGTGAACGTCACCACGTCGGCGATGCCCACCGGGCTCGGGTGCACGCCGGCGGCGATCAGCCCTGCCGGGTGGGCCACGTCGAACATGAGCCGCGCCCCGACCTCGTCGGCGATCTCCCGGAACGGGCGCGGGTCGATCTGGCGGGTGTAGGCCGTGGCGCCCGCCACGATCAGCTGCGGCCGCTCGCGCCGGGCCAGCTCGCGCAGCTGGTCGAGGTCGATCCGCTCGCCCGACCCGTCCGGCGCCGCCGGCGTCACCCCGTAGGCCACGAACCGGTACGTCGCCCCGGTCACGCTCACCGGCGACCCGTGGGTGAGGTGGCCGCCCTGGTCGAGGCGCATGGCGAGGATCGTGTCCCCCGGCTGGAGCAGCGCCTGGTAGGCCGCCAGGTTGGCCGAGGCGCCGGCGTGCGGCTGCACGTTGGCGTGGTCGGCGCCGAACAGGGCGCAGGCGCGCCGGCGGGCCAGGTCCTCGACCTCGTCGGCGACCTCGTTGCCGCCGTAGTACCGCCGCCCGGGATAGCCCTCGGCGTACTTGTTGGTGAGCACCGAGGCGCTCGCCGCCAGCACGGCCGGCGACGTGAAGTTCTCCGAGGCGATCAGCTGGATCGTCGTCCGCTGCCGCTCGAGCTCGCTGGCGAGCAGCGACGCCACCTCCGGGTCGCCGTCGAGGAACCCGCCGGCCCGGCTCATCGGCCGACCGCCTCGAGCGCCGCCAGCTGGCCGACCCGGGCTGCATGGCGCCCTCCGGCGAAGGTGGCCGACAGGAACGCCTCGACGGCGTCGACCGCCGCCGCCCCGCCCGTCAGCCGCGCACCGAGGCAGCACACGTTGGCGTCGTTGTGCTCCCGGGCAAGCCGGGCGGAGGTGACGTCGTGGACGACCGCCGCCCGCACGCCGGGAACCTTGTTGGCCGCCATGGCGATGCCGTTGCCCGAGGCGCAGCAGCACACCCCGAGCGCCGCCGCACCGCTCGCCACGGCCCGGCCCACGGCCGCGCCGAAGGCCGGATAGTCGACCGACCCGGGTCCGTTCGTCCCGAGGTCCTCCGGCTCGTGCCCGAGCTCGACAAGGCGCTTGACCAGCACCTCCTTCAGCTCGAAGCCGGCGTGGTCGGAACCGATGGCGACGCGCACGGCGCCATCCTACTGGCCGCCCTCCCCCTTCCGGAGGGGCGCGAGGGCCGCCCGGACGGCCTCCTCGCCGACCGGCCCGGACCGCACCACGGCCACCTCGCCACCGACGAGCGACACCACGCTCGACGGCTCCCCGGCCCGCCGGCCGCCGTCGAGCACCCCCGAAAGCCCGGCTGCGAACGCTGCCCGCACCTCCCCCACCGTCGTGCACGGCGGCGCTCCGTGGGCGTTGGCGCTCGTCACCGCGAGCGGCCCCACCCGGCGGCACAGCGCCGCCACCAGCGGGTCGTCCGGGCAGCGCAGCCCGACCGTCGTGCCGTCCCCGCCGAGGTGCGGCATCCGCCGCGCCGCCTCGACCACGAGCGTGAGCGGTCCCGGCCACCAGGCCCGCCCCACCGCAGCCAGCCGGTCCCGTGCCCCCGCCGCCGCCAGCGCCAGCGCCCCCTCCAGGTCGGCGACGAGGACCGGCAGCGCCACCGTCGGCGGGCGCCCCTTCAACCGGAACAGGGCCCCGCAGCCCTCCGGGGAATCGGCCAGGGCGGCCACCCCGTACACGGTGTCGGTCGGCACGGCCACGATCCCGCCGGCACGCAACGCCTCGGCGGCCGCCTCGAGCGCCGCCGTGCCGGCACCGCTCGGGGTGCCGCCCGGCGCCGGCACGGCGCTCACCACCTCGCCACGAGGCAGCGCAGCCGACCGGCGAGGTCACGGCGCACCTCCGCAGCGCGCGCCCCCTGGCAGCGGGCCAGCTCGACCGCCGCCCCGGCCTGGTCGGGCGCCAGCTCCACCACGACCGCCCCGCCCGGTGCCAGCACCCCGGGCGCGCCGGCCAGCACCGCCTCGATCCCCTCCAGGCCCGTCGGGCCGGCGACGAGGGCGCCGTAGGGGTCGAACTCGCGCACGACGGCGTCCAGCGCCGGCCACTCGGCCGCCGCAAGGTACGGCGGGTTGGACACCACCACGTCGACGGCCCCCGCCAGGTCCGCCAGCGGCTCGAACCACGATCCCGCCCGCACCTCGAGCCGGGTGGCGGCAGGCGGCGGGAGGGTGGCCCGGTTCTCCTCGGCCAGCGTCCGGGCCTCCTCGGCAACCTCGACGGCGACGACCCGCACCGTCGGGTGCTCGTCGACGAGCGCGCAGGCGATCGCACCCGAACCCGTCCCGAGGTCGACCGCGACCGGCGGCCCGTCGCGCCGCCCCCCGCCGGCGACGTCGCGGGCCGCCAGCGCGGCCAGCGCCTCCCCGGCCACCACCTCGGTCTCCGGTCGCGGCACGAGCGCCCGGCCGTCGACCCGCAGCTCGAGCCGGCGGAACGACCACCGGCCGAGCACGTGCTGGAGCGGCTCGCCGCCCAGCCGGCGGCCGACACGACGGCGCAGCTCGGCGGTGGCGACGTCCGACGGGCCCGGGACCGCCCCGGCGAGCAGCCGGGCGAGCGGCTGGCCGGCCACGTCCTCGACGAGCCAGCGCGCCTCGGCGGTGGCGCCGAGGCGAGCCGAGGCCTCCGCCAGGAGCTCCGGCCAGCCGGTCCGGCTCAGTCCCCCTCCTCGAGCTGGCGGCGCCGCTCGTCGGCGACGAGGGCGTCCACGACCTCGTCGAGGTCGCCCGCCAGCACCCGGTCGAGCTTGTAGACGGTGAGCCCGATCCGGTGGTCGGTCACCCGGTTCTCCTTGAAGTTGTACGTCCGGATCTTCTCCGACCGGCCGCCGCTGCCCACCTGCTCGCGCCGCGCCTTCGACTGCTCGGCCGACTGGCGGTCCTGCTCGAGCTTGAGCAGCCGTGCCCGCAGCACCACGAGCGCCTTGGCCCGGTTCTGGATCTGGCTCTTCTCGTCCTGCATCGCCACCACCACACCGGTCGGCAGGTGGGTGATGCGGACCGCCGAGTCGGTCGTGTTGACCGACTGCCCACCCGGACCGGTCGAGCGGTACACGTCGATCCGCAGGTCGCTCTCGGCCAGGTCCACCTCGACCTCGTCGGCCTCCGGCAGCACCGTCACGGCCGCCGACGACGTGTGGACGCGCCCCTGCGACTCGGTCACCGGCACCCGCTGCACCCGGTGCGGACCGGCCTCGTGCTTCAGCCGCTGCCAGGCGTCGGCCCCCTTCACCATGAAGGTCACCTCGCTCACCCCCCCGAGGTCCGACGGCTGCAGCTCCATCACCTCGACCTTCCAGCGCCGCTGGTCGGCGTAGCGCTGGTACATGCCGAGCAGGTCGCGGGCGAACAGGTTCGCCTCCTCGCCACCCTCGGCGCCGCGGATCGACACGATCACGTTGCGCCCGTCGTTCGGGTCCTTCGGCAGGAGCAACGTCCGCAGCTCGTCCTCGAGGGTGGCCACGTGCTTCTCGGCCCCGGCCAGCTCGGCGCGGGCGAGGTCCCGCTCGTCGGCCGGCGCCTCTGCCAGAAGGTCGCGGGCGATCGCCTCGTCCTCTCGGGCGCCGCGCAGCTCCCGCACCACCCGCACCACCGGCTCCAGCTCCTTGTGGCGGCGCGAGGCCTTCAGGAAGGCCACCCGGTCCCCCACCACCGACGGGTCGGCCAGCCGGGCGAGCACCTGCTCGTACTCCAGCTCCAGCTCGACGTAGCGATCGGTGGGTTCCACGGCTCCAGGGTACTGCCGACCCCCCGGGGCGACGCCGGGCGTCGACGCTACCGTGCAGGGGTGATCCGACCGGCCCGCCCCGCCGACGTCCCGACGCTCGTCGAGCTCGTCCGGGCGCTCGCCACCTACGAGCAGGCCGCCGGCGAGGTCCGCCTCGACGAGCCAGCCCTCGAGGGCGCCCTGTTCGCCACCCCGGCCCACGCGGCGGCCCACGTGGCCGAGGTGGGCGGCGCCGTCGTCGGCATGGCGATCTGGTTCCGCACCTTCTCCACCTGGACGGGCCGCCACGGGATCTGGCTCGAGGACCTGTACGTGCAGCCCGACCACCGCCGTCGCGGCCTCGGCCGGGCGCTCGTGGCGGCGCTCGCCGCCCAGGCCCGCGCCGAAGGGGCGGCGCGCCTCGACTGGGCCGTCCTCGACGGGAACGAGCCGGCCCGGCAGTTCTACGCCGCGCTCGGCGCCACCACGCTCGAGGCGTGGCGCATCAACCGGGTCGCCGGCGACCCGCTCGACCGGCTGGCGCACGAGGCGGCCGGCGCCTGAGCGGCGCCGGCCCGCCGTCTAGTGCTTGCCGGCGGTCCGCTTGCCGTAGCGGCGCTCGAACCGCTCGACGCGGCCACCGGTGTCCACCAGCTTCTGCTTGCCCGTGTAGAACGGGTGGCACTCGTTGCACAGCTCGACGTGCAGCTGCGGCTTGGTCGAGCGCGTCGTGAAGGTGTTGCCGCACGAGCAGGTCACCTGGGCTTCGACGTACGTGGGGTGCAGGTCGGTCTTCATCTCGTCCTCCATCCTACCGGCGCCCGCCGGCCACCCCGGAGGGGGCCGCACCGGGGCCACCCGGTCAGTTGTTCGGGACGGGCGCCTTGGCGATCTCGGCCAGGAACTCGTCGTTGGAGCGGGTCGTGCGGATCTTGTCGATCAGCAGCTCGAGCCCGGCGGCCGCCGAGCCCTCGTTGGCAAGCGCGTTGAGCACCCGGCGGAGCTTCCACACCTGCTGCAGCTGGGAGCGGTCGAACAGCAGCTCCTCGTGGCGGGTCGAGCTGGCGTTGACGTCGATCGCCGGGTACAGCCGGCGCTCGGCGAGGCGCCGGTCGAGGCGCAGCTCCATGTTGCCGGTGCCCTTGAACTCCTCGAAGATCACCTCGTCCATCTTCGAGCCCGTCTCGACGAGGGCGGTGGCGAGGATCGTCAGCGACCCGCCCTCCTCGATGTTGCGGGCGGCCCCGAAGAACCGCTTGGGCGGGTACAGGGCACCCGAGTCCACCCCACCCGACATGATCCGCCCGGTCGCCGGCTGGGCGAGGTTGTAGGCACGGGCGAGCCGGGTGATGCCGTCGAGGATGATGACCACGTCCCGGCCGAGCTCCACCAGCCGCTTGGCCCGCTCGATCGTCAGCTCGGCCACCGCCGTGTGCTCGTCGGAAGGGCGGTCGAAGGTCGAGGCGATCACCTCGCCCTTCACCGACCGGCGCATGTCGGTGACCTCCTCGGGCCGCTCGTCGACGAGCAGCACGATCAGGTGGACGTCCGGGTTGTTGGCCTCGATCGAGTGGGCGATCTGCTTCATCACCGTCGTCTTGCCGGCCTTCGGCGGCGACACGATCATGCCGCGCTGGCCCTTGCCCACCGGCGAGATGAGGTCGACGATGCGCGCCGTCAGGTTGGCCGGGTCGCCCGGAAGCTCCAGGCGGAGCGGCTCGTCCGGGAACAGCGGCGTCAGGTCCTCGAACTTCGGCCGGCTGCGCGCCTCGTCGGGCGTCATGCCGCTCACCGTGTCGATCCGGATGAGCGCCGGGTACTTCTCGCTCGCCCCTGCCGGCCGGCAGGCGCCCTCGATGGCGTCCCCGCGGCGCAGGGCGAACCGCCGGGCCTGGCTCACCGACACGTACACGTCGCGCGGGCTCGCCAGGTAGCCACTCGTCCGCAGGAACCCGTACCCCTCGTCGCGCAGGTCGAGCAGTCCCTTCACCGGCACCAGCTCGCCCTGCCACGGGGCCTCCTGGCCGCCCTGGCCCTCGGCGCGCTCCCGGTCGCGGCCACGCCGACGGCGTCCACGCCGGTTGCCCGGCTCGCTGTTGCTGGCGTGGGCGCCGTGGCCACCGCCCGGGGACGACCGCTCGAAGCGCTCCCCCTGCGGACGCTCGCCGCCCTCGTCACGGCGCACCTCGGCCGGTGCCTCGGTGGCCGCCGTCCCGTTCGCCTCCGCTCCGGCCCCTTCGGCCCGGGCCGCCACCACGGCCTCGGCCGCCGCCGCACGGCCGCGCCCGGCGCGCCCCGGCCGGTCGGCCGGTCGGTCGGTCGGTCGACCGGTCGGCCGGCTGGTCTCGGGCGCCTCGGGCGCCGCCGACTCGCCGGGACCGGCAGGGGCACCCGTGGCCTCGGGCGCCTCGGCGGCGGCCGTCCCGTTGGACCCTCCGACCTCGCCCCGGTCGGTCGCGGGGCCGTCGGTCGCGGGGCCGTCGGTCGCGGGGCCGTCGGCCGCGGCGGCTTCGGTCGCGGC
>JAKBAA010000145.1 GCA_021809425.1 Actinomycetes bacterium
AGTTGGTGCGCCCGGACTTCAGGTGGTCCTTGAGCTCCGCGCGAGCCTTCCGGGCCTGGGCTGCCTTCTCGAGCGCGGCCGTCCGCTGTTCTGGGGTGAGGCTGGGAGGCTGAGGCATGAGCCGGTACGTTAGCGCGACCGGCCGAAGGGGGTCCACGACCTGCGGCGCAAGGCCTGCAGGTAGGGCCGGGGCGGGCCGACCGGGCCGGGACGCCCCAACGGGCAGCCCCGCCTCTTTTCACATCGCCTTCAGCCATCCCCGTCGAATTACGTTACGAAAGCGCTACGGTACGCATGTCCGGGTTCCCGTGCCCGGGTGACGCGCCGGGGCAGGCCCCGGCCGAGGGACAGGAGGGGAAGATGCGACGCAACCGCACAGCCGGCGGCTTCCGTCGCGGCGCCGTGCTCGCCGCGACGGGGGCGACCGCCCTCGCCATGGTCGCCACCGGAGCGGCCAGCTCGGGCGCCTCGGCCGCCCATCGCACGCCGAAGGCACACCATGCGAAGAGCGCGGGCTCGGGGTCGATCACGGTGGCCCTCGACGAGACCTTCCCCGGCTTCAACGTCCTGACCTCGGCCGACAACAACTACGACCTCCAGCAGCTCATCGAGAACGTCTGGCCGATGACCTTCATCACGACGCCCAAGCTGACCCTCGTGCCGAACACGCAGCTGCTCACGAGCGTCACCCAGACGAGCAAGAGCCCCCAGACGATCGTCTACGACATCAACCCGAAGGCCACCTGGTCCGACGGCGTGCCGATCACGGCGGCCGACTTCATCTACAACTGGCACGCCCAGAGCGGCCTCGCCAAGTACAAGGACAAGGGCGGCAAGCCCTTCGACGTCGCCTCGACGGCCGGCTACAACCAGATCAAGTCGGTCACCGGCTCGAACGGCGGCCGGACCGTCACCGTCGTCTTCAAGACGCCCTTCGCCGACTGGAAGAGCCTGTTCGCCCCGATCGCCCCGGCGCACATCGCCGAGAAGGCCAGCTGGAACACCGGGTTCAACAACATCAAAAACGTCGTCTCCGGCAGCTGGTACACCATCTCGGGCTACAAGCAGAACCAGTTCCTGACGCTCAAGGCCAACCCCAAGTACTGGTCGACCCCGGCGAAGATCAAGACGGTCAACTTCCAGTGGGTCTCCTCGGACGACTCCGAGCCGACGGGCCTCCAGAACGGCGAGCTCAACGTGATCGCCCCGGCGTCGGTGTCCGAGTCGCTCATCCTGCAGGCCAACCGGGTGCCGAACACGGTCCACCAGACCATCCCGGGCCTCGAGTTCGAGCACTTCGACTTCAACGGCGCCAACCCGTACCTCGCCAAGCTCAAGGTCCGACAGGCGATCGCCTACGGCACCAACCGGCCGCAGATCATCGCCGACACCGTCGGGCCGATCCTGCGCAGCACGAAGCCGCTCGGCAACCGGATCTTCCTGCCCAACCAGCCCGGCTACGTGAACAACGGCAAGGCCTACGACAAGCAGAACGTCCAGAAGGCCCGGTCCCTCCTCGAGAGCCTCGGGTTCAAGCTGGTCGGCAGCTACTTCGAGCCGAACTACGGTCCCGAGGCTGGCCAGCCGCTGACCTTCACCATCCAGAGCACCACGGGCAACGCCATCCGCTCGGAGACCGAGCAGCTCTTCCAGGCCCAGATGGCCCAGGTCGGCATCAAGATCAACATCCAGAACTACGACGCCGCCACCCTGTTCGGCAAGAACCTGCCGGGTGGGCAGTACGACATCGGCGAGTTCGCCTGGGTGGCGACCCCGTTCCCGTCGGGCAACCAGTCGATCTACTGCAGCTACACCCTCGGCAACGCCTGCGGGTCCAACTGGATCCACTTCGCCAACAAGACGGTGGACGCCCTCATGGCGGCCGGCTCGTCGGCCACGAGCCCCCAGGCGGAGATCAACGACTACAACCGGGCCGACGCCGTCCTCTGGGACCAGATGGCGACGCTGCCGCTGTACCAGAAGCCGCAGTACTACGCCTGGTCGAAGAACATCCAGGGCATCCAGCCGAACGCCTCCAACTCCGGCATCACCTGGAACCTGCCGGACTGGTCCTTGAAGGGCTGACCGGAGCCACCCGCGTCACGGGTGGCCCACACCGACGCCACGAAGGGGGCGGGCCGGACGGCCCCGCCCCCTTCGCCGTCGACCAGGCACGCCTGCCGGGCGCCGGACCTCTACGATCTCTCCGTGCTCGCCTACCTTCTGAGGCGTCTCGCCGCCAGCATCGTCATCCTCGTGCTGGCGAGCATGCTCGTCTTCGTGCTCGTCGCCAACTCGGGCGACCCGCTCGCGCTGCTCCGCCTCAACCCGCACACGCCCGAGGCCGTCTACGCGGCACGGCGGGCGGCGCTCCACCTGAACGACCCGCTCTGGCAGCGCTACTGGATCTGGTTCACCGGGGCGCTGCACGGCAACTTCGGCCTGACCATCGGGAACCAGCCGGTTGCGCCCCAGCTGTGGTCGCATCTGCTCGTCACGCTCGAGATGGTCCTCATCGCCACCGCCGTGGCGATCGTCGTCGGCATCGGCATCGGCGTCCTCGCCGCCGTCCGCCAGGGCAAGCCCTTCGACGTCGGGGCGGCCTTCACGAGCTACCTCTTCATCTCGACGCCGGTGTTCGTCACCGGCCTCGTCCTGAAGGAGTTCGTGGCCATCCCGATCAACAACGCCGTCGGGCACACCGTCCTGTACACCCTCGGCCAGGAGTCGCCCAACCTCAGCGGCGGCTTCTGGCAGCGCCTCCCCGACTACGCCGGGCACGCCGTCCTGCCGGTCCTCACCCTCGTGCTCGTGACCTATCCGGCCTGGTCGATCTACCAGCGCTCGTCCATGCTGGAGGCGCTGGACAGCGACTACGTGCGGCTCGCACGGGCGAAGGGGCTGCACCCTCGGCGGGTCCTCATCCGGCACACGCTGCGCAACGCGCTCATCCCGGTGACCACCGTCATCGCCCTCGACTTCGCCGCCGTCCTCGGCGGTGCCATCGTCACCGAGAACGTCTACTCCTGGCAGGGGATGGGCACCTGGTTCTACCAGGGGGTCACCAACCTCGACTTCAACACCGTCCAGGCCTACCTGCTCGTCACGGCCTTCTTCGTGATCGCCCTCAACTTCGTGGCCGACGTCCTCTACGGCATCCTCGACCCGAGGATCCGCTATGGCTGAGCGCACCGACCTGCGCCACCTGGCGCCGGCCGGCCGCGGCGGGCAACCGGGCGGGGCGGGGCGGCGCTGGCCGCGCCGGCCCGGGCGCAGCCCGATCCCGGCTGCCGGTGGCGAGGCCCGCCACCTCGGCGACGAGCACGGCCTCGGCGGGACGGCCCGCAAGCAGTGGCAGCTGGTCCTCCGCCGCTTCGTCCGCCAGCCACGGGCCGTGCTGGCCCTGCTCGTCTTCGCCCTGCTCGGCATCGGGTCGACCGTGATGACCGCGACGTGGCGCTACAGCTACACCACCCTCACCAACACGATCGCCACCGTCGGCCAGGGCGGGCCCTCGCTGGCCCACCCCTTCGGCGTCGATCCCATCGGGCACGACCTGCTGGCGCAGGTGATGCAGGGAACGAAGGAGGACGTCCAGACGGCGCTCCTCGTCGCCGTCATCTCCGCCTTCATCGGCACGACGATCGGGGCGCTCGCCGGCTTCTTCCGCGGGTGGGTCGACCCGGTCCTCATGCGGTTCACCGACTTCGTGCTCGCCGTGCCGCTCCTCGCCATCCTGATCGTCCTCGGCAACGTCGCCTCCAAGCAGTCCGGCAGCTGGCTGTGGGTGGCGATCATCATCGGCGTGCTCGCCTGGACCTACGTCGCCCGCCTCGTCCGGGCCGACTTCCTGTCGCTGCGCGAGCGCGACTTCGTCGAGGCCGCCCGGGCCATCGGGGCCTCCAACCGGCGGATCATCGTCCGCCACCTCCTCCCGAACGCCATCGGCCCGATCATCGTCAACGCCACGCTCACGGTGGCGAACGCCATCATCCTCGAGTCCACCCTTTCCTACCTCGGCCTCGGCATCCAGCCCCCCGACGTCTCCCTCGGAACGCTCGTGGCCTCCGGCCAGGGTGACGCCACCACCTTCTGGTGGCTCTTCGTCTTCCCCGCAGCCTTCATCGTGGTCCTCGTCCTGTCGATCAACTTCATCGGCGACGGGCTGCGCGAGGCGTTCGACCCCCGCAAGACCCGGGTGCGCGCCTAGTGCTCCGGCGACGCAGCACCGACCTCACCGGCGACGGCGGGGGCGACGGGACGCCGCTGCTCGCCGTCGAGCGCCTCGAGGTCGACTTCCCGACGGCGGACGGTGTCGTCCACGCCGTGCGGGGGGTCGACCTCGAGCTGCGGTCCGGCGAGGTCCTCGGGATCGTCGGGGAGTCCGGCTCGGGCAAGTCGGTCACCGCCATGGCGACCATGGGGCTGCTGCCCCGGTCGGCCAGGATCCGCGGATCGGTCCGCTACCGCGGCCACGAGCTGCTCCGCCGGAGCGAGAAGCAGCTCATGGGCTATCGCGGCAAGTCCATCGCGATGATCTTCCAGGACCCGATGACCTCGCTCAACCCGGTCTACTCGGTCGGCTGGCAGATCGCCGAGGCGATCCGCGCCCACCAGGACGTCTCGAAGGAGGAGGCGACGCGGCGGGCAGTCGAGCTGCTCCGCAAGGTGGGCATCCCCAACCCCGAGGAACGCGTCGCCAGCTACCCGCACGAGTTCTCCGGTGGCATGCGCCAGCGGGTGGTCATCGCCATCGCCATCGCCAACGACCCCGACGTCATCCTCGCCGACGAGCCGACGACGGCGCTCGACGTGACCGTCCAGGCCCAGGTGCTGGAGGCCCTGGGCGCCGCGCTCCACACGACCCACGCCGCCCTGCTGCTCATCACCCACGACCTCGGCGTCATCGCCGGCCTGGCCGACCGGGTGGTGGTCATGTACGCCGGGCGACCCGTCGAGGTCGGCACGGTCGACGACATCTTCTACGCCCCGGCGATGCCGTACACCCTGGGGCTGCTCGGCTCCCTCCCTCGGGTCGACACCGACGGCTCCGAGCGCCTCCGGCCGATCCCGGGTGCCCCGCCGAGCATGCTCGGTGACCTTCGTGGCTGCCCGTTCGCCCCACGCTGCCCGATCGCCGAGGACCGCTGCCGGGCGGTCGAGCCGGAGCTCGCCGCAGTGGCGGGGGAGCACGCCGGCCACCTCGCCGCCTGCCACCTCGCCGAGCGGGTCCGGGCAAGCGGCACGCCGCTGTTCGCGGCGACCTCTGCCGACACCGACGGCGACGGCGACGGCGACGGCGGAGACCGACGGCCGTGAGCGCCCGGGGCGACACCCTCGCCGGCGGCGCCGCCGCGGCCGGGTCGGCCGGGGACGAGCTGGCCGGCACGCCGATGCTCGCCGTCGACGACCTCGTCAAGCACTATCCGGTGCGCGGCGGAAAGGTTCTCC
>JAKBAA010000044.1 GCA_021809425.1 Actinomycetes bacterium
GTTGTAGGCCACCACGATCGGGCTGGCGGCGAGCGAGAGGTACCAGCGGGTGAAGGTGGGCTCGACGAGGACGACCGGGCCGGCGCCGACGCTCTCGAACACGTTGGGGGTGAGCTCGCCCGCCTTGATCTGCTGGGCCAGCCCGAGGGCGCCGGCGCCGTGGCCCTGGTAGGGGATGCCGGTGGCCGAGGTGAAGGCGGGGCCGATGATGTCCTCGTTGAGCTTGAGGAGGGAGCCGGCGTAGGCGACGTCGGCCGAGCCGGCTGCCAGGGCGGCGGGCAGGGCGCGCCGGGGTGGGCGGGCCGCCGAGGCGGTCGACGGTAGGGCCAGCCCGAGGCCGGCAAGGGCGGCGGTGGCGGCCAGGGCGAGCGAGGCGAGGCGGGCGGTCGGGGTCCGGCGGCAGCGCATGGAGCAACCATAGCTTGCGCTATCGCAAGTCGCACTTGCAATCCTCGGCGGGAGCGGGGCGAGGCGAGGGTGACGAGGACGGGGGTGACCGGGCCGGTAGCGTGGGCATTGCCGCAGGCCAGCCGATCGGCCGGCCCGGCCCCGATCAGCGGAGGCGGCCGTGACGGATGCCGGAACGCAGCTCACCCCGACCGAGCACGGAGGGGGGGTGCGCAAGCGGGTGGTGCCGAGCGTGGCGACCTTCGTGGTGGCAGCCGTTGCGATCTACCTGACGGCCTACCTGGCGATCGGGATCGTCCAGCACGTGGTGATGCCCATCCTGGCGGTGGTGGTGGCCGGGTGGCTGGCGAGCCAGGTGTGGAAGTTGACGGGCGGCGGGCGCGGGCAGGGCCGCGACGGCCGGCGCCCGGCCGGCCCCTGACGGCCGGCCCCTGACGGCTGGCCCCTGACGGCTGGCCCCTGACGGCTGGCCCCGTGACGCCTGACGTCAGGAGGGGTGCGGTGACGGCGGACGGTCAGGCGTCGCGCCGGCGGAGGAGGACGCCGCCGAGGACGAGGAGGGCGGCGGCGTAGCCGGCGAGGACGCCCAGGCCGACCCAGGGGGCGAAGGAGGCCGGGTCGGACCGGACGGAGACGAGGGTGACGCCGATGTTGGCGGGGAGGTAGCGACCGATGGGGCCGCCGATGGACGAGGGGAGGGCGGCGACGATGAGGGGCAGGATGAGCAGGATGCCGACGAAGGCCGAGATGGCGCCGGCGGTGTGGCGGATGATGGCGGCGAGGCCGAGGGCGAGCAGGCCGAGGACGGTCAGGTAGAGGCCGCCGCCGACGACGGCGCGGACGACGTCGGGCGCCCCGAGGGTGGTGTGGGGGGCGGGGGCGGTGAGGAGGGACTGGCCGAGGAAGAAGGCGGCGAAGGAGACGACCTCGCCGACGACGAGGGCGACGAGGCCGAAGACGATGCCCTTGGCGACGAGGACGAGGCGGCGGTGGGGGATGGCGGCGAGGGTGGCCCGGATGGTGCCGGTGCCGTACTCGGCGGTCATGACGAGGACGCCGAGGATGCCGACGGCGAGCTGGGCGAGCAGGATGCCGGTCAGGCTGACCCGGACGGGGTCGAAGGTGAGCTGCTCGGCGAGCGAGGCGGTGGTCCAGCGGGCGGCGGTGGTGGCGGCGGCGACGGCACCGAGGCCGATGCCGAGGACGACGGTGATGCCGAGGGTCCAGAGGGTGGAGCGGACGGTGCGCAGCTTGGTCCACTCGCTGCGGAGGGCACCGAGCAGGCCGTAGCGGCCGGGCGGGAGGGGGGCGAGCCGGCCGGTGCCGGGCGAGCCGAGCTGGGTGGGGGCGGCGAGGGTCATGGCCGGGTGCCGTTGGTGTCGAGCTCGACGCGGTCGGCGGGGGAAGGCGGGGGGAGGCCGACGACGGCCTCGCCGTGGTACTCGACGTCGTGCTCGGTGAGGGCCATGAAGGCCTCCTCGAGGGAGGCCTGCTGGAGGGCCAGCTCGTGGAGGGGCAGGCCGAGGGAGGCGGCGAGGTCGCCGATGCGGGGGGCGTCGAGGCCGCGCACGGCGAGCGCCCCGTCCGAGTCGGGGGCGACGGTGGCGCCGTCGGCCTCGAGGGCGGCGCGCAGCTCGGCGAGCCGGGGAGAGCGGACCCGGACGTAGCGGCGGGGGCTGGACCCGGTGAGCTGGGCGACGGGCATCTCGGCGATGAGCCGGCCGCGGCCGATCACCACGACGTGGTCGGCGGTGAGGGCCATCTCGCTCATGAGGTGGCTCGAGACGAACACGGTGCGGCCCTCGGCGGCGAGCCCTTTGAGCAGGTTGCGCACCCAGCGGATGCCGTCCGGGTCGAGGCCGTTGACGGGCTCGTCGAACAGCAGCACGGCCGGGTCGCCGAGGAGGGCGGCGGCGATGCCGAGGCGCTGGCCCATGCCGAGCGAGAACTTGCCGACCCGGCGGCGGGCGACGCCGTCGAGGCCGACCAGGGAGAGCACCTCGTCGACGCGCTTGCGGGGCAGGTCGTTGGCCTGGGCGAGCATCCACAGGTGGGCCCAGGCGCTGCGGCCCGGGTGGATGGCCCGGGCTTCGAGCAGTGCGCCCACCTCGCGCAGCGGCCAGGGCAGGTCGGCGTAGGGGCGGCCGTTGACGTGGACCGACCCGGCCGAAGGGGCGTCGAGGCCCATGATGCAGCGCATGGTCGTCGACTTGCCCGAGCCGTTGGGGCCGAGGAAGCCGGTGACGACGCCGGGGCGGACGTCGAAGGTGAGGCCGTCGACGGCCAGCTTGTCGCCGTAGCGCTTGGTGAGGCCGCGTGCCTCGATCATCAGCCCAACCTAGCGACCGGCCGGACCGGCGCGGCGGCGGCCCACCACGCCTCCCCCACCCGGCCGCCCTGCGGGACCGGCCCAGGGCGGCAGGGCGGCGGCGGGGTCGGCAGGCGGGCGGCGGGGGGCGGCAGGGGGGCGGCGGGGTCGGGTCTATCGTCGGGCGGATGGTGATCGGCCTCGGGGAGGTGGCAGTGCTGACGCCGTGGCCGTCGAAGGTGATCGGGGTCGAGGTGGCCTACGCCAGCCGGGCGACCGAGACGGGGCGGTCGCCGGAGCACCCGTCGTACGTGCTGCGACCGCCGTCGTCGCTGGCGGAGCGGGGGGGCGAGCTGCTGTGCCCGGAGGGGGCCCGCCAGGTGGCGTTCGCCGGGGCGATCGCCCTGGTGATCGGGGAGCCGGCGCGGTCGGTGCGGCCGGAGGACGGGATGGGCCACGTGGTGGCGGTGACGGCGGCCAACCTGTGCTCGGTGCCCGACCTGGCCGAGGCGGACGGGGCGGGCGAGCTGCGGGCGACGGGCGGGGACGGGTACACGCCGATCGGCCCGCGCCTGCTGGACGCCGGCCGGCTGGAGCTGACGACGCTGGTGCTGCGGACGTGGCACAACGGGGT
Organism: Actinomycetes bacterium; assembly: GCA_021809425.1. Taxonomy (GTDB): domain Bacteria; phylum Actinomycetota; class Acidimicrobiia; order Acidimicrobiales; family Bog-793; genus JAKBAA01. The sequence continues at coordinate 3,351 of JAKBAA010000044.1, forward strand.
GCTGGTCCAGGAGGCGGTGACGGCCGAGGAGCTGCTGTTCTCGTTCGGGCTGCTCGTGGCCGACGTGTCGCGGACGATCACGCTGGAGCGGGGCGACGTGCTGCTGACCGGGACGCCGGCCGGGGCAGGGGCGGCCGAGCCGGGTGACGTGGTGGAGGTGGAGGTGACCGCCGGGTTCGCCACGACGGGGCGGCTGACGACCCGGGTGGTGGCGGCGCCGTCGGGGACGTTGGCCCACTACGGGGCGCTCCCCCACCCTGGCGGGCGGGTCGCCGGCGAGCACCGGCCGGCTCGGAGGGCCGCCGACCCGGCGTCCCCGGTCCGCCCGGCGCCGGCCACCGTCGGGAAGGACGGCTCGGCGGCACCAGCGGCGGCGGCACCGGCCGTGCTGCCCCCGGCACCACCGGCGGCGGCACCCGCACCGGCCCCCGCCCCCCCAGCAGCAGCGGCAGCGGCAGCAGCCGGGGACCGCGGCGGCGAGCGGGGCGGCGGCGGGCCGATCGACCCGGAGCTGGCAAGGGCGCTCGGGGAGGTGGCGACGGCGACGCTGGCCCAGCAGCTGCGGCGGCGCGGGCTGAACGGGGTGGTGATGAGCGGGCTGACGGCGACGCAAGGGTCGGGGCGGATGGTGGGGCGGGCGCGGACCGTGCGGTACCTGCCGGGCCGGGAGGACGTGTTCGCGGCGCGGGGAGGGGTGGGGAACGCCCAGCGGAAGGCGGTGGAGTCGCTGGGACCGGGAGAGGTGCTGGTGATCGAGGCCCGTGGGGACGAGGGGGCGGGGACGATCGGCGACCTGCTGGTGCTGCGGGCCGAGCGGCTGGGGGCGGCCGGGATCGTGACGGACGGGCCGGTTCGGGACGCGGCGGCCATCCGGGCAAGGTCGGTGCCGGTGTTCCACCGGGGGACGAGCCCGGGACAGCTGGGGCGGCGGCACGTTCCGTACGAGGCGGACGTGGCGGTGGCGTGCGCCGGCGTGCTGGTGGAGCCGGGCGACCTGCTGGTGGGCGACGGCGACGGGGTGGTGGTGGTGCCGGAGCGGCTGGCGGTCGAGGTGGCCCGTGACGCCGCCGAGCAGGAGCGTCAGGAGCGCTTCGTGGCCGACCAGCTGGAAGGTGGGGCGTCGATCGTCGGGCTGTACCCGCTCGGTCCGGAGCAGCGGGCGGCCTACCGGGCGTGGCTGGAGGCAAACGGGGAGGCGCCGGCGCCGAGGTAGCCGGCGGCGGCGCAGCCGGCGGCGAGGAGCACGGCGTCGCAGCCGGCACCAACGCAGCCGGCGCCAACGCAGCTGGCGCCGTACGCTTCCGACCTCGACCGCCGTCGTGGACGGCCGCGCCGGCCACCGGCGCGCAGCGAAGGAGAAGCCCCTTTGAATCCTCCCCACGGCTGAAGCCGGGGGATTCCTGGCTCAGGCAGCCAGGACCGGAGGCTCCGGCCCTGGTCTTGCGCCCTCAGCACCAGAGGGACGAAACCGGCCCTGACGACCATGACGGCCGCTGCGTTCTTGTCTCTCGGAAGCACCATGCCGCAGGCTTCGCAGGCATAGGTTCGTTCCGAGAGGTCCAGGCGGTGCTTGGCTCTCGCACCGCAGATCGAGCAATCCATCGTCGTGTAGGCGGGATCGACGAGGCGAAGATCGCGACCGTGCTTGTCGGCCATGTGGACAAGGGCAGCCTTCGTCGCCCCGATCGCCGCGTCGGCCGCCTTCTTCGCCATCGTCGAGCGCGCGAGGAACCTCGGTCGGAAGTCCTCGGCGGCGATCTGGTCGAAGTCGACGACGACGCCCTTCGCCCACTTGCGGGCATCGTCGCTCCGCTGGCGGGCCACCTGGCGATGCAGCTTCGCCACCTGGCGCTTCGCAACCTTGTAGCCCGTGGAGACGGGCTTGCCTTTCTTCGGCTTCCGCCTCGCCATCATGCGCTGGTAGTGGGCGAGCTTCGCCTGGGCGGACCTGCGACGTTGCGGGTGGGCGAGGTCGTGGTCGTCGTCGGTCGTCGTCGCGATGACCGCCACTCCCCAGTCGATGCCGATGGCCCGATCGACCGCCGGGAGCGGCTCTTGTGCGGCCACGACGACGAAGGAGCAGAACCAGCCCCCGACGGCGTCGCGATAGACCCGGACCGAGGAAGCAGGGCTTGGAAGCGGCCTCGACCACACGGGGCGGACGACGATGCCACCGGCGAGGTGGAGCCGGAGGCGGCCGGTCGCCGGGTCCTCGTGCAGGGAGAAGCCACGCCTCGAGTAGTTGAGGCTCGGAGCCGAGCGGTGGCGGGACTTGAAGCCGGGCATCCCCCGCCGCTGACGAACCGGGAGGCGGTCCTTCACGTCCTGCAACGTCTTCGCTCGCGCCCGGCCGAAGTCACGGATCACCTGCTGCTGGGGGACCGACGAGCCCGCCCTCAGCCAGTCCAGCTCCTTCCGCCAGGCCGTCAGCATCTTGTCGAGCGCTGCCGGGCCACAGGTCACCTTGTGCTCGGGGCTCGAGGCGACCTGCGCCTTCTTCGATGCCTCGACGCAGCGGTTCCAGACGAAGCGGACACCGTCCCACTCGACAAGGAGCGCCCGCTCCTGGGCGGGCGAGACCCGGAGCCGGTAGTTGAAGCGGACGGCCTTGGCGGAGACCACGGGTGCAGCGTACGAACAGGGTGTATCTATCCTCGACTCGTGCGAACCCGCTCCAACCGCAACGTCGTCTTCCGATGTGCCTACCACGTCGTGTGGTGCCCGAAGTACCGCCGGCCGGTCATCGTCGACGACGAGCGCGGAAGCGTCGACTCCCGCCTGAAGGAGATCGTCGCCGAGGTCTGCAAGGAGACCGGCGCCGAGCTCGTCGAGCTCGAGACCATGCCCGAGAGGTCCACCTCCTCGTCGGCGTCGACCCGCAGCTCGGCATCCACCGCCTCGTCAAGACGATCAAGGGACGCTCGTCCCGGCTCTTGCGCCAGGAGCTCCCCTCGCTCCGCTCTCGGCTGCCGAGCCTGTGGACCAACAGCTACTTCGTCGCGACCGTCGGTGGTGCGCCGCTCGAGGTCGTCAAGCAGTACGTCGCCAACCAGCGCAACGCCTGAACGTTCGGCTGCTTCGCCCCTTCGGGGCGAGCGGGGCTCTGCCTCCCCACGGCTGAAGCCGGGGGTTTCGCGCCCCACACCCCATTCCGGTGAGCACTGTCGTCGTCGCCACCGTCGTCCCGCTCCCCGGCCAGCGCGAGGCGCTGGTGGCGGCCTTCGAGAAGGCGATCCCGCTGGTGCACGCCGAGCGTGGGTGCGAGCGGTACGCCCTGCACGAGTCGGCCGACAAGCTGGTGATGATCGAGCGGTGGGCCGACGACGAGGCGATCCAGGGCCACCTGCACGGAGCGGCCTTCCAGGAGCTGCACGCGGCGCTCGAGGGGAAGATCGAGGGCGACCTGCAGGTGATGGTGCTCGCCCCCCACCCCGCCGGGACGGACGAGCAGGGCACCGTGTGACCCGCGCCCGCTGACCCGGTGGCCCCTTGGCCGGCTGTCCGGTGGCCGGTGGCCGGTGGCCCCTTGACCGGCTGACCCGCTGGCCTCTTGGCCGGCTGGCCGGCTGGCCGGTGGCCGGTGGCCGGTGGCCGGTGGCCGGTGGCCTACAGGGCGCGGGTGGGGGCGGCGAGGGTCCGCCACATGTGGGCGGTGGGCGACCCGTCGAAGCCGAGGCCCTCGGGGGGCTGGCGGAAGTGGCGGCCGAGGAGGTCGTCGAACTCGTCGAGCGAGATGGTGGCGTTGGGGTCGAAGGAGTACTCGTCGTTGCAGGTGATCTGGCGGGCGGTGCCGTACCAGCGGTGCTTGCGTGCCCGGTCGTGCTCGGCCTTCAGCCAGGCGGGCGGGACGAAGTCGGGGCCGAAGAAGTCGACGTACATCTGGGGGTACTCGTAGTCGAAGTCCGGGTCGGGGAAGAAGCGGAGGACCTGGTGCATCTGGATGGCCCAGGCGACCTCGTCGTCGACGTACGGGGCGACGAGCTGGCCGGCCCAGTAGCCGTGGTCGGCCCGGATGAAGCCGATGACGGCGATGTCGTGGAGGAGGCAGGCCAGCACCGCCTTGTCGTCGCACCCCGCCCGCTCGGCCCGGCGGGCGCTCTGGAGCAGGTGGGAGGAGGGGCCGAAGCGGAGGGCGAAGAAGTCCTGGAGGCGGGGGGCCTCCGGCATGGACGGGAGGCGGGGGTCGTCGCCGATGAGGAGGCGGCGGCCGCGCGGCATGGGGACGCCCGCACGGGGGTCGCGGTCGCCGGAGACGTACAGGACGGAGGGGACCACCAGGGCCTGGTCGAGGGCGGCAACGGCCTGGGCCTCCAGCCGGTCGGCCTCGGCGACCACGTCGATCCCTGCCGACCCCTGCTGGGCACCGGTCGTCATCTGCCCCCTCCTTCGCGCTCGCCCCGATCCTACCGAGGCACCCGAGCGCCGCCGGAGCGAACCAGCCGGGGGACGAGGCGGTGTGGTAGGCACGCCGCCGGGACGGGACGAGGGGGAGCGATGGGGCGTCCGGGCTTTTTCGACTACCAGCGGGGGGCGACCCACGAGGTGGCCGTGGCGGTGGTCGAGGTGCCGCTGCGCAACGGCCTGTACCTTGTGGCCGACCTGACCCGGCCGGTCGGGGACGGGCCGTTCCCGGGGCTGGTCGCCCACTACACCCCGTACGGGCGGGAGCGGCGGCGGGAGGAGGCGGCGTGGTGGGCCGGGCGGGGCTACGCCGTGCTGGTGTGCGACCTGCGCGGGTCGGGCGACTCGCCGGGGATGTTCCCGGGGTGCCTGTCGGCGGGAGAGACCGAGGACAACTACGACGCCGTCGAGTGGCTGGCCGGCCAGCCGTGGTGCACCGGGCGGGTGGGCCAGCACGGGCAGAGCTACGGCGGGATGGCGGCGCTGCGGGTGGCGGCGCTGCGGCCGCCCCACCTGGCCGCCATCGCCCCCCAGGAGGCCTACTCGAGCTACTACCGCCAGACGGCCTGGCCGGGCGGGGTGGCGGCCGGGTCGGGGCGCAACTGGGCGGACCTCGTCCCGCAGATCACCGGCGGGCGGGTGTCGGCGGGGTTCCAGAGGGAGCTGTGGGCGGTCCACCCGCTGCTCGACGAGCTGTGGCGCCAGGTGGACATCGACACGAAGTACGGCGACATCGACCTGCCGGTGCTGTGCTGCGGCGGGTGGTTCGACAACTTCCGGGAGGGGATGGTCGAGAACCACCTCGGCCTCGGCGAGCGGTCCCGCCTGGTGATGGGGCCGTGGGACCACGGGGCGCTCGACCAGATGGCCGACGAGCCGCTGCCGCTCGGGGCGCTGCTCGCCTTCTTCGACCACCACCTGGCCGGCGACGGCTGGCACGAGGGCGGCGGCGGGGCGCTCCCGGCGACGGCGGTGGCCAGCTACGAGCTGCCCCGTGCCGGCAGCGCCGGGTGGGCCGAGCTCGACGCCTTCCCGCCGTCGACGGCCGGGGAGCTGGTGCTCCACGCCGGTGCCGCCGGCCGGCTCGGGGCGGAGGCCGGGCCGGCCGCCACGGCGTCGTTCACGGTCGACCCCCACGACGGGCCGGCCACCCTGCGCTTCCCGCCCGGCGCCGGGCTGGCCGACGAGCCGGCGGCCGACCGGAGCGGGCCGGACGGGGCCCGGGTCGGGTTCGCCACCGAGGTGCTCGAGGCCGACCTCGTCCTGTGCGGCATCCCCCGCCTGCGCCTGCTCGCCGAGACGTCGGCCGGCGACGCCGTGCTGGTGGCCCGCCTGATGGACTACGCCCCGGACGGCACGGCCCTCGAGGTGAGCGTCGGCTACCTGCTGGCCAGCCACCGGGACGGCCACGACCACGTGGTCGAGGTCCTCCCGGGGGAGGTGGCCGCCTACGAGCTGACCCTCCACCCGGTCCACTGGCGCCTCCGGGCGGGGCACCGGCTGCGGCTGTCGCTGTCGAGCGGCGACGTCCCGGCCCTCGAGCCGGTCGCCCCGGCGGGCACCGTGACGGTGCGCTGCGGGGAGGGCGCCACCGTGCTCCGGGTGCCCGCCCTCCACGCCGCTGGCCCGGCCGGGTCCCCCGGGCAGTCCCGGCCGGCCGGCCGGTAGCGTTCGGGCGGTGCGCTCCGCCGACGTCCTCGCCGCTGCCGGGATCGTCCAGGGTGCCCTGGGGCCCCTCGCCGGAGGCGACTGGTCGACCCCGGTGCCCGGCCTCGACTTCACCGTGACCACCGTGGTCACCCACCTGGCCCGCTGCCTGGTCTGGTACGCCACCGACCTGTGGGTGGGACCGGACGACGACAGCGTGCTGGCCGTCCAGGTGGCCGCCGACCCGGCCAACGGGGCCCTCCTCACCACCCTCGGGGCGGCCGCCCAGGTGTGCGCCGCGAGCGTGGCGGCGGCCCCCGACACCACCCGGGGCTTCCACCCGTCCGGCTCGCCCGACCCGTCCGGGTTCGCCGCCATGGCCTGCGACGAGCTGCTCGTCCACGGCGACGACGCCCTCCGGGCCTTCGGGATGGTCCTCGACGTGCCCCCGGTGCTGGCCGGGGCGGTGCTGGCCCGGCTGTTCCCCTGGCACGACCCGGGCGACGACCCCTGGGCGACCCTGCGCTGGGCCAACGGCCGGCTGGCCCTCCCCGGACGGCCCGACCAGCAGGGATGGCGCTGGCGGGCGGCCCCGCTCGCCGAGTGGGACGGCCGACCGCCCCCGCCCCGGCCGGTCCCGCCGCACACCTAGGGAGGTACCGGGGAGGTACCGCCGGGCGCGGCCGGCCGGCGAGGTGCTGGCAGGCGGTGACCAGGGGTAGTGTGCCCGCCGCAGCACACCGAGCGCCGGGCGACGGCCCGGCGGGGAGCGGACGGAGGGGGTCGACATCAAGCTGGCCCGGCGATCGGCGGCACCGGCGACGGTCCCTGACGACGACCGGTCGGTGCCGGGAGCGGCGGCCGGCGGGGTGGAGCTGGCGGCGGCCGGCGTGTCGAAGGCGTTCGTGACCAAGGGGGGCGGCCACCTGGTGGCGCTCGCCGGCATCGACCTGGAGGTGCGCTCGGGCACCTTCGTGTCGCTCCTCGGCCCGTCCGGGTGCGGCAAGTCGACCCTGCTGCGCATCCTGGGCGGCCTCGAGCAGGCGAGCACCGGGACGGTGGCCGGCACCGGCGCCACCGGCGCCACCGGCGGGCGGCGGGCGTTCGTGTTCCAGGACTACAGCCTTTTCCCGTGGCTCAACGTCCTCGACAACGTGGCCTTCGGCCTCCGCATGGACGGCGTCGGCCGCCAGGAGCGGACCGACCGGGCGCGCGCCTGGCTGGCCCGGGTGGGCCTCGCCGGGTTCGAGTCGGCCTACCCCGAGCAGCTCTCCGGCGGGATGCGCCAGCGGCTGTCCCTCGCCCGCGCCTTCGTCACCGAGCCGGACGTGCTGTTCATGGACGAGCCGATGGGCGCCGTCGACCCCCAGACCCGGCTGCTCCTCCAGGAGGACCTCATCCGGATCTGGGAGGAGACCCGCAAGACGGTGCTCCTCGTCACCCACTCGATCGAGGAGGCCATCCTGCTCGGCGACCGGGTCGTCGTCATGACGGCCCGCCCGGGGCGGGTCAAGCTGGACCTGCCCGTCGAGCTCGACCGGCCGCGGACCCTGGCCACGAGCGCCACACCCGCCTTCTCCGAGCTGCGCTCCCTCCTGTGGGACGCCCTCCGCGACGAGGTCGAGCGCTCGATGGACCTTTCGTGAGCGGGGACCTTTCGTGAGCGGGGACCTTTCGTGAGCGGGGACCTTTCGTGAGCGGGGACCTTTCGTGAGCGGGGACCTTTCGTGAGCGGGCCGGCGGGGACGCTGGCGGCGGGGGCGGCGGGGACCGGCGAGGCCGGCGTGGCCGGCGTGGCCGGCGGTGAGCTGGGGGCGGCGCTCGGCCGGCTGCGGCGGCGCCAGCGGCGGCGGCGGCGGACGGACCTGGCGCTGAGCATCGCCACGCCGGTCGCCCTGGTCGGGCTGTGGCAGCTGGCGGCCGACCAGCACTGGGTGGACCCGCGGATCTTCACGCCGCCGAGCCAGATCGCCGTGGCGGCCGGCCAGCTGATCTCGGCGGGGACGCTGCCGTCGGACCTCGGGTACACGCTGGCCCGGCTGCTCGTCGGGTACGCCATCGGGGCGGCCGCCGGCGTGGTGGTCGGGCTGCTGCTCGGCCTGGTGCGGCCGCTGCGGGCGGCGTTGTCGCCGCTGTTCACCGCCCTGTACGCCGTGCCCCAGATCGCCCTGCTGCCGCTGCTGCTGGTGATCTTCGGGATCGGCGAGACGCCGAAGGTGCTGACGGTGGTGGCGGTGACGTTCTTCGTGCTCGAGATCAACGCGCTGGCAGCCGTGCGCAACTTCGACCCGCGCCTCCTCGAGGCGGGGCGGGCGTACGGGGCGAACGGCCGCAAGCTGTTCCGCCACGTGCTGCTGCCGGGGGCGCTCCCCCAGATCTTCACCGGGCTGCGCGTGTCGATCGCCCTCGGGCTGGTGGTGATCACGGCGACCGAGTTCGTGGCCTCGAACAACGGCCTGGGGTTCCTCGTGTGGAACTCGTGGCAGCTGTTCCAGCCGGACCAGATGTACGTCGGGCTGGTGACCATCGCCGTGGTCGGCGTGCTGCTGACGGCGGTCATCACCCTGGTCGAGCGGCTGGCGCTGCCGTGGCTGCACCACCGCCACCGCTGATGCCAGCGGGCCGCCCGACGATGTCCCCCCCACCCGAACCAAAGGAGAGCAGGAACCCCATGCCCCTACGATCTTGGAAGAAGGCAGCAGCGGCGGTCACCGCCGGGTCGTCGCTCGTGGTCGCCATGACGGCCGCCACGGCCGGCGCCGCCACGGCGCCCCGGGCGAGGAAGCTGACGCCGGTGACGGTGGCGTACGTGCCGCTGCCGTTGTTCGAGCCGCTGTTCGTGGCGATGCACGACGGCTACTTCGCCCGCAACGGCATCGACGTCAAGCTGACGGTGGTCGGCTCGGGCCAGAGCGCCACCACCCTGGCGGCCACCAACCGGGTCCAGGTGGTCCTCGGCGGGTTCTCTGCCGGGATGTTCAGCGCCATCAACCAGGGGCTCAACTTCCGGGTGGTCGGCTCGATGGCCGAGGAGGCACCCGGCAGGGCGGCCAACGGGCTGGTCCTGTCGAGCTCGGCCAAGGCGTCCAGCCCGACGGCGATCGCCAAGGCGCTGAAGGGCCAGAAGATCGCCGTCGACGGCGGGGCGGGCTCGACCGGCGCCTACCTGCTGGCGCTGGCGCTCGCCAAGTACCACCTGACCCTCGCCCAGGTGCAGCTCGAGAACCTGGCCTTCCCGGAGATGACGAGCGCCCTGCAGTCGGGCGGGGTGGTGGCGGCCTACATGTCGTCCCCGTTCCTCGGCCAGGCCCTGTCGAGCAAGGCCGGCCGGCTGGTCGCCGGGGCCCCGGTCGGCGTGCCGGCCACCGGGGTCATCTACGGCGGGTCGTTCGCCCGGTCGAGCCTTGCCCAGCCCTTCTTCGACGCCCTCGTCGAGGCGTCCCACCAGCTGCAGGGCAACAAGGCCTCCTCCAAGGCCAACCTGGCGATCGTCGCCAAGGCCACCGGGGAGAGCCTGACCGCCCTCGAGGCCGAGCCGCCCAACCGGTTCAGCCCCGACCTCGCCCCGCCGGTGGCCGTGCTGGCACAGATGCAGCGCATCTACCTCAACAACCACAACCTCGACTACACCAAGCCGATCCCGTCGTCCAAGTACGTGGTGACCAGCTTCTCGCACGACGCCCACTAGCTCGTCGGGCCGGCCTGGCCTGGCCTGGCGGGGTCGGGCCGGCCTGGCGGGGCCGGCCTGGCGGGGCCGGCCTGGCGGGGCCGGCGTGGCGGGGCCGGCGGGCACCTCCGGTCGTCCCCTCCCCCCCGTCCCGCCGGGCGAGGGGGAGGCGGGCGCCCGGGGACGGGTCAGCGGCGGTCGGCGAGGAAGCGGTAGCGATGGCGGACGTCGGCGACGCGGCCCGGGTCGACGTCGACGAGGAGGATCTCCTCGTTGCCGCCGGCCTCGGCGAGGACCTCGCCGAACGGGTCGACCACGAGGCTGCCGCCGGCGTAGTCGATGCCGCCGCCCCGCCCGACCCGGTTGGTGGCGAGCAGGTAGGCCTGGTTCTCGATGGCCCGGGCGATGGCGAGGGCGCGGAAGTGGCGCTGGCGGGGGGCCGGCCAGTTGGCGACGAGGACGTAGGCGTCGGTGCGGTCGGCGACCGACCAGAAGGCGTCGGCGAAGCGCAGGTCGTAGCAGACGAACGGGGTGACGGCGAGGTCGCCGAGGCGGAGCTGGACCAGCTGGTTGCCGGCGGCGTAGTGGCGGTCCTCGCCGCCGAAAGAGAACGGGTGGAGCTTGTCGTAGGAAGCGGTGGTGCCGTCAGGGAAGGCGAACACGAACCGGTTGACCGGCCGGTCGGCCCCCGGGTCGAGCACGGGGAGCGACCCGGCGACCACGGCCCCGGTGGCGGCGGCCCGCTCGGCGAGGAAGCGGCTGCCCGGCCCGCTGCCGGCCGGCTCGGCGACCCGGTCGGTGGCCATGGAGAAGCCGGTGGCGAACATCTCGGTGAGCAGGATCAGCCCGGCCCCCTCGGCGGCGGCCGCCTGGACCTTCGGGGTGAGCCGCTCGAGGGTGGCCGGGGCGTCCTCGAAGCAGACGTCGTGCTGGACGAGGGCCACCCTCACGGCCGCCACCTCCCGAGCCGGTCGACGGCCTCCTCGATGGTGGCACGGCGCTTGCAGAAGGCGAACCGGACCAGGCTCCGGCCGCCGTCCGGGTCGCCGTAGAAGACGGAGCACGGCACCGCCACCACCCCGCAGCGGGCCGGCAGGGCCCGGCAGAAGGTGGCCCCGTCCTCGCCGGTGACCGGGGAGAGGTCGACGGTGAGGAAGTAGGTGCCCTCGGCGTCGCGCACGGCGAGGCCCACCCCGGCGAGCCCCTTGGCGAGCAGGTCGCGGTTGGCCCGCAGCTCGTCGCGCAGCGGGTCGACCAGGTCGTGGGTGACCGCCAGCCCCACCGCCACGGCCCGCTGGAGGGGGGCCGGGGTGACGTAGGTGAGGAACTGCTTGGCCGAGCGCACCCCGGCCAGCAGGTCGGCCGGGGCGCACGCCCAGCCGACCTTCCAGCCGGTCACCGAGAACGACTTGCCGGCCGACGAGATGGTGACGGTCCGGTCGCGCATGCCGGGGAGGGTGGCCAGCGGGACGTGGCGGCGACCGTCGAACACCAGGTGCTCGTACACCTCGTCGGTCACGCACACGAGGTCGTGCCGGCAGCACACCCCGGCCACCTCGGCCCGCTCGTCGCCGTCGAGGACCTTGCCGGTCGGGTTGTGCGGCGAGTTGACGAGGACCAGCCGGGTGCGCTCGGTGACGGCCGCCTCGAGGGCGCCCGGGGGCAGCACCCAGCGGCCGGCCGCCCCGTCGTAGGCCAGCCGGACCGGCACCCGGACGGCACCGGCCATGGCAACCACGGCGGCGTACGAGTCGTAGGAGGGCTCCAGCATCACCACCTCGTCGCCCGGCTCGCACAGCCCGAGGACGGCCGAGGCGATCGCCTCGGTGGCGCCGGCCGTCACCAGGATCTCCCGGGCCGGGTCGTAGGCGAGGCCGTGCTCGGCCAGCTGGTGGGCGGCGACCGCCTCGAGCAGGGCCGCCACCCCGATGCCGGGCGGGTACTGGTTGTCCCCCTCCTCGATCGCCGCCGACGCCGCCGACCGCAGCAGCGCCGGGCCGGGATCCTCGGGGAACCCCTGGCCGAGGTTGACCGACCCGGTGGCCACGGCCAGGGCGGACATCTCGGCGAAGATGGTCGTGCCGAACGGGGCGAGCCGGGAGGCCACCCCCCTGGGGCGGTCACGGGCGGGCAGGGTCATCAGCCGCCGAGGATACGAGGCCGGCGGCCACGTCGCCTGCCGGCGGCCCCTCCCGGGCCGCTCCGGCGCCGGGACGGCCGAACAGGGCCCAGTAGGCGGCGGCGTTCACCAGCTGGACGCCCGCCGCCAGCTCGAACGGGGCGGCCAGGCTGACCTCGTCGAACAGGTACCCGGCCAGCACCTGACCGCCCGACATGGTCAGCTGGGCCGGCAGCTGGGACAGGGCGGCCAGGCTGGCCCGCTCCTCGGGGTGGGCCAGGTCCTGGGTGTACGACTGGCGCAGCGGCAGCCCGATCCGCTGGACCACCATCCGCACCAGGTACACCCCACCGGCCACCCAGAACGTGGGCGACAGCACCATCGGGACCAGCAGCGCCCCGCTCACCACCCGGACCGCCACGATGGCCCGGACCGTCCCCAGCCGGGCGGCCACGGCGGCCGACAGGAACCCCGACACGAGCGTGCCCAGGTTGACCACGGCGAACAGCACCCCCACGCTCGCCGGCGTCGCCCCGTACCGGCGGGCCAGCCAGTACGACAGGAACGGCCCGAACGCCCCGATGGCCAGGCCGTTCGTGGCATTGGTGATCCACAGCCGCCACAGCGCCGGCCACGAGCGGCGCGGCCAGGCGAGCCGGCCCCTCCCCGACCCGGCGGGCGGCGCCCCGGCCGGTCGGGCGGGCTCGGCGAGGGCCAAGGCCAGCAGGCCGGCGACGGCCGCCAGGGCGGCGGCGGCGAGGAAGGCCGGGCGGAAGGCGGCGGTGACCGCCGCCGGGGCCAGGTGGCCGGGGGCGGGTCGGGCGAGGGCGGCGAGGAGGCCGCCGGCGAGGGCGCCGAGGGAGCCGGTGACCGACAGGCGGCCGAAGGCGGCCGAGCGGTGGCGGCCGTCGACCAGCTCGGCGACCAGGGCCGACTCGGCCGGCTGGTAGGGGCCGACGCTGCCGCCGCCGGCGCCGGCGCCACGGCCGAAGGTGCCGGCGGCGGCCAGCACGAACAGGGCGGCCGGGGCCCGCCACTCGGCGAAGCCGGCAGCGGCGAGGGCGGCGGCGAGCGGGATGGCGACGAGGAACGGCTTGCGGCCGAGCCGGTCGGAGGTGAGGCCGATCAGGCTGGACAGGACGGCGCTCGCCAGGCTGACGCCGACGAACAGCAGGCCGAGCTCGAGGGCGGAGAAGCCGAGGCGGGCCAGGTAGAGGGCGGTGACCACCCCGGCGATCGCCCGGGCGGCGCTCATGGCCAGGCGGGCCCCGAGGACGATGCCGAGGTCGCGCCCGACGAAGGCGGGGAGGAGGAGGTCCCGGAGGCGCCTACCCACCGAGCGCGCCGCGCACGGCGGCGAGCCGCTGCTCGTCGACCCGCCACCACATCCACCGGCCGCGCCGCTCGCCGGCGATGAGGCCGGCGGCGGCCAGGATGCCGGTGTGGTGGGAGATGGTCGGCTGGCTCTTGGCGAGCGGCACGGCGAGGTCGCACGAGCAGGTCTCGCCCTTCGCCAGCAGGAACGACACGATCCGCAGCCGCACCGGGTCGGCCAGCGCCGCCAGCAGGGCGGCCAGCTCGGCGGCCTCCGCCTGGCCGAGCGGGGCCCCGTACAGGCCGGGCGGTGCCGGCGGCGCGTCGGGCGGGGCGGCGCCGTTGCCGGCACGGGTCCGGGCATGGCCGGTGCGGGCCCGGTCCCGAAGCGAGCTGCGAGGGCCCTGGCCCGCCTCGCCCCGGCTCACCACCCGCCTTCCACCACGGCAGCGGAGCATAGGACGGCGAACGATCGGGCGACAGCCTGCGGCAAGCTGGAGCGTGCAGGTGGGTGGCGAGCGCCGGGAGGAACCATGACCAACGACGAGCTGCTGATCGACGCCTTCGACCGGGTCCGCCAGGGGGTGGGCCGCGTGCTGGACGGCCTGGCGCCGGCGGCCGTCACCTGGCGGCCCGACCCGGCGGCCAACTCGATCGGGTGGCTCGTCTGGCACATCGCCCGGGTCCAGGACGTCCAGGTTGCGGCGATCGCCGCCACCGAGCAGGTGTGGCGGTCCGGCGGCTGGGCCGACCGGCTCGCCCTTCCCTACGAGGCCGACGCCTCCGGCTACGGCCAGGACGCCGCCGAGGTCGGCCGGTTCCCGGCGGTCGACCCGACGCTGCTCACCGGCTACCTCGACGCCGCCCACGCCGCCACGGTGGCCGCCATCACGGCCTGCCAGGACGCCGACCTCGCCCGGATCGTCGACCACCGGTTCGACCCGCCCGTCACGCTCGGGGTGCGCCTCGTGTCGATCCTGGCCGACGACCTCCAGCACCTCGGCCAGGCCGCCTACCTCCGCGGGATGGCCGAGCGGGCCGGCGTGGCGTGAGCGGGCCGGGGGCCGCCGTGGCAGGCGGGGCCGGGCCGGTCGGCGGGCCCGGCGGGCCGGCAGGCGGGGCTGCGGTGCGGGTCGACCGTTGGCTGTGGTCGGTGCGCGTCACCAAGAGCCGGTCGGCCGCCACCGAGGCGTGCGGGGGCGGCCATGTCAAGGTGAACGGGACGACCGCCAAGCCGGCCACCCCGGTGCGGCCGGGCGACGAGGTGGTGGCCCAGCTGGGCGGGCGGCGACGGGTGCTGGAGGTGGTCCGCTGCATCGACAAGCGGGTCGGGGCGCCGGTGGCCGCCACCTGCTTCGTCGACCGCACCCCGGCACCGCCCCCCGGGGCGGTCGGGCCGCTCGCCGTGCGCGACCGGTCGGCCGGCCGGCCCACCAAGCGCGACCGGCGCCAGATCGACCGGCTGCGCGGCCGGCCCGACCTGCCCGATTGACCGGCCGGGCCGCGCCCCGCACCCGATGCCGAGCACGTCGGCGAGAAGCTCGGCCACGCACTCGTCGGGCCGGTGCGAGAGGATGCCGAGATCGGCAGCAACGCCGGGACGCAAGGTCGAAACGAGATCGTCCGTCGGAGCGCCGGGTGCTGCGTCGATGCCACGTCGTCGTTAGGTCCCCTGTGTCGTATCGGCAGCCACCCCGGACACGTCTTGTTCCTGTCCGGTGCCCCCCGCCTCGACGTACATGCTGGCACCGGACTGGGGAAGCTCGCTCGCCTTCTGCTTCACCTCCTCGGACAACACGGCCGTCACCGGGATCTTCCGGGACGCCGCGTAGTCCCGCACGTCCTGGCTGATCCGCATGGAGCAGAATTTGGGCCCGCACATCGAGCAGAAGTGCGCCGTCTTGGCCGGGGCTGCTGGCAGCGTCTCGTCGTGGTAGCTCCGGGCCGTATCCGGGTCCATGGCCAAGTTGAACTGGTCCTCCCACCGGAACTCGAACCGGGCCTTGGAAAGCGCGTCGTCCCACGCCTGGGCTCCCGGATGCCCCTTGGCCAGGTCGGCTGCGTGGGCGGCGATCTTGTAGGCGATCATTCCCTGTTTGACGTCGTCGCGGTCAGGGAGCCCGAGGTGCTCCTTGGGGGTGACGTAGCAGAGCATCGCCGTGCCGTGCATACCGATGACGGCTGCCCCGATGGCAGAGGTGAGGTGGTCGTAGCCGGGGGCGACGTCGACGGTGAGCGGGCCGAGCGTGTAGAAGGGCGCCTCGTGGCAGACCGACTGCTGGAGCGTGACGTTGTCGGCGATCTTGTGCAGCGGCACGTGGCCCGGCCCTTCGATCATCACTTGGACGTCGTGGCGCCAGGCCACCTCGGTGAGCTCGCCCAGCGTCCGCAGCTCGGCGAACTGTGCCTCGTCGTTGGCGTCTGCGACCGAGCCCGGCCGCAGCCCGTCGCCAAGCGAGAAGGCGACGTCGTAGGCGGCCATGATCTCGCACATCTCCTCGAAGTGGGTGTAGAGGAAGTTCTCCTCGTCGTGCGCCAGGCACCAGGCGGCCATGATCGACCCGCCCCGGCTGACGATGCCCGTCACCCGTTCGGCAGTGAGCGGCACGTAGCGGAGGAGCACGCCGGCGTGCACCGTGAAGTAGTCGACGCCTTGCTCGGCCTGCTCTACGAGCGTGTCGCGGTAGAGCCGCCAGGAGAGATCCTCAGGCCGACCACCCACCTTCTCGAGTGCCTGGTAGACGGGAACCGTGCCGATCGGCACCGGGGAGTTGCGGAGGATCCACTCCCGGGTGGTGTGGATGTCGGCGCCCGTCGACAGGTCCATCACCGTGTCCGCTCCCCACCTCGTCGCCCAGGTGAGCTTGTCGACCTCGTCGGAGATCGATGAGGTGACCGAGGAGTTGCCGATGTTCGCGTTCACCTTTACGAGAAAGCGCCTCCCGATGACCATCGGCTCCGACTCGGGATGGTTCACATTCGCCGGCAAGATGGCCCGCCCTGCGGCCAGCTCCTCGCGCACGACCTCAGGGGCGACCCCTTCGCGCAGCGCGGCGAACCGCATCTCCTCGGTGATCTCCCCGGAGCGTGCGTAGTGGAGTTGGGTGACGGGGCGTCGTGGGCCGGGGCCCGACGTGCGAGCGCGGAGCGGCCGGCGACCCGACGCCGGCCACCTCGTCGCCTGCGGGTCAGGCCCGCCGGCCACCGGCGGAGTGCCCCACGCACCGGCGCGCCGCTCGGCGACGCGGCCGTCGTCGCGGGCGACCACGGGGCGGCCCTCGTACTCCTCGACGTCGCCTCGGGCGGTGATCCAGGCCCGGCGCAGCGCCGCAAGGCCCTTCTCCGGGTCACTCCCGGGGCCCGAGGTGTCGTAGAGGCGGAGCGGGGGGTTGGCGACCGGGCCGCCGGCACTGGGGGAGTCGCCGAGCGTCACCTCGGTGAAGGGCACGCGGATCGCCGGCCGCTCGGGGTCGGTCATGTACTCCTTGCGACGTCGCCTGGCGGCGCCTGCATGCGGAAGACGGGCACGCATCACATCCTCCCTTCGCCGGCATTACCCGGATCAGGTTCAACGGTCGACGCCTGACGGGCGTCCTCTCAGCCCGGTCCATCCGAGCTCCCGTGCGGCCAGTGTCGCGCACGTACGACCCCGCTTGTTGCCACCTTCACGTGCTGGGCGAGCGATGTCCCGCAGGGAAGCGGCCGACCAATTCGACGCGGCGACGTCCGCCAGTGGCTCTTCGGGCACCGACCCGAAGGTGCGGCCGGCAGCCCTCACACGCTCGTGCGAAGTGACCGAAGCTCGGGTAGCCCGCAAGCGGGTTGGACCCGGTCGGCGCGGCACGGGAGGCGGCGCGTGACCTCCCCACCCGAACCCGGGCTTGCGGGCGAGCTCAGCCCCCGTTGACGCTGCTCGAGGCGCCGGCGGTCACCGGGCCGACGGCGAGGGCGTGCGGGACGGACGCGGCGCACACCTGGAGCGACGAGGAGGAGGCGAACCCGGCGGCGGTGTCGCCCGGGGGGAACACCTTGAAGCCGGCCGCCGCCGTCGGGTGGCAGGTGGCGGTCGGGAAGTTGAGGGCGTCCACCACGTGGAGGTCGGCGTTGGCCTTGCCCCCCGGTTGGAGGGTGACGACGGCCGGCGGGCCCAGCTGGGTGGCGCGCTCGGCGGCCAGGCCGAGCTGGGGGCCGTTCGGGCCGGCGACCGCCGAGACGCCCGGGTAGCCGTACAGGTAGCAGGGCAGCGTGCCGGTGTTGGTGAGCACCACGGCCACGTCCACCGATCCGGCCGAGCCGGACGAGCTGCCAAGGGCGAACCCGAGGTGGCTCGTGGCGCACTGGGCGACGTTGCCGTTGACCGGGACCAGGGTGGAGCTCGTCGTGGTCGACGACGAGGCGCCGGTGGTGCCCGAGGCGCCGGTGGTCCCCGAGCTGCCGGTGGTGCCCGAGCTGCCGGGCGGCGACGAGGTGGTCGTGGTGGTGGCGCCCGAGACACCCGACGAGCCCGGCGAGCCCGACGAGCCCGAGGTGGCGGGGGCGGAGGTGGTGGTCGAGGTGGTGCCGGTGCGGCGGTGGGCCCGGCCCGGCCCGGCGGCGTGGGGGGAGGAGCCGCAGGCGGCGAGGAGGAGCGACCCGGCGGCGAGGCCGGCGGCGCCGGACAGGGCCCGGAGCGGCCGGCGGGGGCGGCTCGGGCAGGCGAAGGGGTGCGTCATCGCCCCTTCCTAGCCTGAGGCCTCACGGCGCGTGGCGACACCGGTCAGCGGGTGGCCGGTCGGCCCTGGTCGCCGGCCGGGGTGGGGTCGCCGGCTCGGCCCTGGTCACCGGCCGGGGTGGGGTCGCCGGCGAGGGAGAGGCCGCGGGCGGGGTCGCCGACGACGCGGTCGTAGATGGAGAGCCAGCCCCGGGTGCGCACCGGGGGCGGCGGGAGGGTGGTGCGGCGCCCGGCGAGCACGTCGGGGGGGACGTCGAGGTCGACGGCGCGGCGGTCGAGGTCGATCGTGACGGTGTCACCGGCCTCGACCAGGGCGAGCGGCCCGCCGATGGCGGCCTCGGGGGCCACCTCGCCGACGACGAGGCCCTTGTTGACGAGCCCGGACAGCTGGGAGTCGGTGACGACGGCGACGGTGCCGGCGAGCGGGGAGGCCTCCAGGGCGAAGATGAAGCCGGAGGCGAAGGCCATGCCCGGGCCGCCGTGGGGACCGAGGCCCCGCAGCACGACGACGTCGCCGGGGCGGATGCGGCCGGCGTGGAGGCCGTCGATGGCCTCCTCCCGGGAGTGGAACAGGACGGCCGGGCCGCTGAAGCGCATCGGGCGGGTGTCGACGACGGCGCGCTTGGTGAGGGCGCCACCGGGGGCGAGGGAGCCGCGGACGACGAGGATGGTGGCGTCCCGCCCGAGCGGGTCGTCGAAGGGCCGGACGACCTCGCCGTCGGCGACCTGGACCGTGGCGAGGACGTCGCCGAGGCGCCCGGCGACGGTGGTGGCGTCGAGGTCGAGCAGCGGGGAGAGCCGGGAGAGGAGGGCGGCGCAGCCGCCGGCGGCGTCGAGCTCGTCGACGTGGCGGTCGCCGTTCGGGCGGATGTCGGTGAGGAGGGGGACGTCGTCGGCCAGGGAGGCGAACAGGCCCCAGACGTCGACGTCGCACTCGGCCTCGTCGGCGATCGCCTGGAGGTGCTTGACCGAGTTGACCGAGGCGCTCGAGGCGAGCATGACGGCGACGGCGTTGGCGAAGGCGCCGGGGGTCATGACGGCCCGCGGGCGGACGTCGTCGGCGACGAGCTCGACGATGCGCCGGCCGGCCCAGTCGACGGCGGCCCACATCTTGTCGGAGTTGGCCCGGCAGGGGCTCGATCCGGGCGGGGCCATGCCGAGGGCCTCGGCGGCCATGTGCATGGAGTTGGCCGTGCCGAGGCCGGCACAGACGCCGGGGCTGGTGATGGCGTTGTCGGCCATCCCGGCCAGGTCCTCGACGGACAGCTCGCCGGTGGGGACCCGGCCGGCGTTGGCGAAGACGTCCTCGATGTCGATGTGGGCGTCGCACCAGCGGCCGCCGGTCTGGTAGCCGCAGGGGACGACGACGGTGGGCAGGTCGAGGCGGGCGGCCGCCATCAGCTGGCCGGGGGTGGTCTTGTCGCAGGAGGCGAGGCAGACCATCCCGTCGAGCAGGGCCCCTTCGACGGCCACCTCGATGTCGTTCACGATGAGGTCTCGGGTGGGCAGGATGTAGCGGCCGCCGTGGCCGGCGCTCGTGATGAAGTCGCTGGGGGCGGCCGTGCGCACCTCGAAGGGGAGCCCGCCGGCCTGGCGGATGGCCGCCTTGAGGCGCGGCACGATCCCGTCGAGGTGGGAGAAGCAGATGGCGAGGTCGGAGGACGAGTTGACGATGGCGACCTTGGGGCGCTCCATCTCCTCGTCGGTGAGGCCGAGGGCGCGCCACTGGGCC
Source organism: Actinomycetes bacterium (assembly GCA_021809425.1). Lineage (GTDB taxonomy): Bacteria > Actinomycetota > Acidimicrobiia > Acidimicrobiales > Bog-793 > JAKBAA01. Next base: position 22,942 of record JAKBAA010000044.1, read on the forward strand.
CGCCGGGTCGCCCACGGGGAGGTCCCCCGGGCGAGGTTGCTGCGCAGCGCACGCTCCGCCATGGTCCTGCCTCCCCTCCCGCCGGCTACCGCCCGGGCCCGAGCCCGGCGCGCGCCGGCGAGGCCCGGATGGTAGCGAGCGGGCCTAGCATGCCGACAGATGGCGGGGGACGAGCGGCCCGGCGCGCCGGCGACAGCAGGCCAGTGGCGGGGATCGGTCGGGTACCTGCTGCGCTACCGGGTGCTCGCCCTGACGACGGCGGTGCTGCTGTGCGTGATCGTGCTGGTCGGCCTGCCGCTGCAGCTGGTCGCCCACCGGCCGGAGCTGGCGAACGTGGTCGGGACGATCCACGGGGTGCTGTACGTGGTGTACCTGGTGACGGCGTTCCAGCTCACCCGGCGGCTCGGGGTGCCGCGCTGGCAGATGTTCCTGGTGCTGCTGGCCGGGACGATCCCGCTGTGCGGGTTCGTGGCCGAGCGGAAGATGACCCGGCGGTTCGCCTCGCTGCACGGGGCGGCGGAGCCGGCCGCCCCGGCGGCGCCGCTCGACCGGTCGCTTGCCGCCCGGGCGGCGAGGGGGCGGCGGCGGTGGCTGAGCCGGCGGGCGCTGGTGCTGCACCTGGAGCTGCTGCTCGTGGCACCGGGGTGCGTGGCGGCCGGCTGGTGGCAGGCGACGCGTGCGCTGGCCGGGAACAGCCTGTCGTGGTTCTACTCGGTCGAGTGGCCGGTGTTCGCCCTGATCGCCGCATGGGGGTGGTGGTTCCTCGTGCACGAGGACCCGGCCGCCTACGCAGCGCGCCGGCTGCGCCAGCCGGAGCGGCGGGCGCCGATGGCGGCGGTGTCGTCGGTGCTGGCGCCGGCACGGCTGACGGTGTCGCAGACGGCGGCCACCTTCGCCACGGCGCTGGCGCTCGGCACGGTGGCGGTGTTCGGCACCGGCATCGCGGCGCTCGCCCTGATCCCGTTCAGCCGCCCGAACGGCTGGTCGCCGGGGCCGGGGGGTGCGGGGGCGGTGTACGTGGTGCACGCCGTGCTGGGCGGGGCGCTGGCGTTCGGGACGGTCGGGTTCGTGGTGCTCACCCGGGGCAGCTCGCGGCTGGCCCGGATGAGCGGGGCGGTGGGCGCCGTCGGGGTGGCCCTGGCGAGCCTGGGCGGGCTGCTCACCTACGCCCACGCCCTGCGCCTGGCCGGGGTCGGCCTGATGCTGCTCGGGGTGGCCGTCGCCGGGTTCGGGTTCTGCGTGCCGCTGTTCGAGCGGTTCGACCGGGCCGAGGAGCAGGCGCTGATCGAGCAGGCCCTGGCGGGCGGGGTTGGCGAGGTGGGCGAGCGGCAGGCGCTCGGCGGTCCGTAGCCTCGGGCCATGGCGATCTACGACACGACCATCGGCGGCCTCGACGGCTCACCGCTCGACCTTGCCGGCCTCAAGGACCGGGCGGTGCTCATCGTCAACGTGGCCTCCCGGTGCGGGCTGACCCCGCAGTACGAGGGGCTGGAGCGGCTCCAGGCGCGCTACGGGGAGCGGGGGCTCACCGTGGTCGGGGTGCCGTGCAACCAGTTCGCCGGCCAGGAGCCGGGGAGCGCCGAGGAGATCCAGGCGTTCTGCTCGACCACCTACGGGGTGACGTTCCCGATGACCGAGAAGGTCGAGGTGAACGGGCCGGGGCGCCACCGGCTGTACGAGGAGCTGACGGCGGTGGCCGACGGCGGCGGCGAGGCGGGCGACGTGCAGTGGAACTTCGAGAAGTTCCTGGTCGCCCCAGGTGGCGAGGTGGTCGGCCGGTTCCGGCCGCGGGTCGAGCCGGAGTCGGCCACGGTCGTCGAGGCGATCGAGGCGGTGCTGCCTGCCTGACCGCCTGGCCAGCGCCGGCGACCCCCGGCTCGCCCCGTACCGGTCGCTCAAGGACCCGGCCCGGGCCGGGCGGGAGGCGGCCGAGGGGGTGTTCGTGGCCGAGGGCCGCCTGGCGGTGGCCGCCCTGCTGCGGTCGACGTACGAGGTGGCGTCGCTGCTGGTCGACGAGCGGCGGGTCGCCGCGGCGGCCACCCTGGTGGCGGACGCCGAGGCGGCGGGCGCCCCGGTGTACGTGGCCGCCCCGGAGGTGGTGGCGGCGACGGTCGGGTTCGACCTGCACCGCGGCATCGTCGCCGTCGGGCGCCGCCCGCCCGGGATCGAACCGGACGGGCTGCTGCGGGCCGTCACGGCGGCGGCCGCCGCCGGGCGGCGCCGGGCGGTGGTGCTCGTGGCGGAGGGGCTGAACGACCACGAGAACCTGGGCGGCCTGTTCCGCAACGCCGCCGCCTTCGGGGTCGGTGGGGTGCTGCTCGACCCGTCGTCGGCCGACCCGCTGTACCGCCGGTGCGTCCGGGTGTCGGTCGGCCACGTGCTCGGGGTGCCGTTCGCCCGGCTGGCGCCGTGGCCGGGTGGCCTCGAGGCGGTGCGGGCGGCCGGCTTCACCCTGGTGGCCCTGACGCCCGGCCGGGAGGGCGCCCCGGTGGTGCCGCTCGGGCGCTTCGCCGCCACGGCGGCGGCGGCGCCGGCGGTGGCCGTGGTGGTCGGCGCCGAGGGGCCGGGGCTGAGCGAGGCGGCGCGCGCCGCCGCCGACGTGGCGGTGGCCGTGCCGATGGCGCCCGGGGTCGACTCGCTCAACGTGGCGACGGCCGCTGCCGTCGCCTGCTACGCCCTCGAGGCCGCCTGGACCGGCGCCCCGGCCGGCGCCCGGTCCGGCGACGGGTCCGGCGCCCGGTCTGGCGACACCGCCGGCGACGCCGCCGGCGACGGGCCCGGCGACGGCCGGGGGGCGGGCTAGCCGCAGGGGTTGGGGCGGCTGGCGGGCGCCAGGGCCTGGGCGATCCGGCCGCCGTCGGCCTGGGCGTCCCAGAACTG
>JAKBAA010000045.1 GCA_021809425.1 Actinomycetes bacterium
CGACCTTCAACACGATGCCGGCGCCCTCGTGACCGCCGATGATCGGCAGCCGAACCGGCGACGGGCCGAGCTCCGCCCGCTCCCGGATGTGCTCGTCCGAGTGGCACAGCCCCGACGCCATCAGCTGCACCTGGACCTCGAACGCCTTCGGGTCGTCCAGCTCGAGCTCGGTCAGCTCCCACGCCTTGCCGGCCTCACGGAGCACCGCCGCTTGCGTCTTCATGCTCGCCTCCTCACGGCCATCGGCCAGGGGACCGCCTGGGCACGGTCTGCCGCCCACCCGCGCCGTGCTCGGGGCGGGCGGACGCCGGGGATCCTACGCAGGCCACCACCCGGCGGCCACCGGCAGGTTCAGTGCCCGATCGGGACGTCGTTCCGGCCGACCAGGGGATTCGCGGCCAGGCCAGTTTCGGCCGCCTCCAGCCGGGGAACGGCGCCGCCGTAGGGAGCGCATGATCTCGCGTCCTCCACTCGCGCTCGCCTCGCTGCTCGCCGTCAGCGCCCTCGGTGCAGGTGGCACCTTCGCCGGCGGTGATCCGTCTCGACTGCTCCACCTTGCGCCACGGGCACTTGCCGCCGCAGGGGAGACCACCCGCGGCGCCCTGTCCGCCCCGCCTGCCCTCGACGGGGCCCTCGTGGCGGTCCTCTCCCTCTATCGGGGGATCGCCGACCAGGTCAGCGTCCAGGTGCGCAAGGCCTCCACCCTCGCCGTCCAAGAGGCCACTCCCGAGGCGCCTGCCAGCCCCCTCCCCGCCCCGTCGCCACCCGGTGCCGCTTCGCCCGGTGCCGCTTCGCCCGGTGCCGCTTCGCCCGGTGCCGCTTCGCCCGGTGCCACCTCGGGCTCGCCCCCCGCGCCGTCGGCGACAACCGCCGAGAGCCCCTCCCCCGGCGCCAGCGCCAGCGCCGTCGCCACGGGCGGCGGTGGCGGTGGCGGACCGGTACTTTTCGCCGGCTCCTCTGCCGGCACGAGTCCGCCGGGCACCACCACCGGCACGGGCTCGACTACCACCGGCACGTCCGGCACCACCACCACGACGACCGGCACGACCGGCACCACCACCACATCGGGGGCGACGTCACCGTCGGGCTTCAGCGCAAGCCAGCTGATCTTCTCGGACAACTTCTCGGGTACGTCGCTCGACCCGACGAAGTGGAACACCTACATGACGTCGCGTGCGGCGAATGGCTGGCCGTGGATGTCCGGACCGGGCGGCGGGTCGGCACTCGGGAGCACGTACCTCGACTATGACGAGCCGTCGGCGGTGTCGGTGAACGGCGGCCTCAACCTGACGGCGACGCCGGGCAGCAGCACGAGCGGCTTCAGCTGGACGTCGGGCGTGGTGACGACCTACGGCCACTTCCAGTTCGACGGTGGCTACGTGCAGGCGGTGGCGAAGCTGCCGACGGCCAACGGGGACTGGCCGGCGATCTGGATGCTGCCGGGGCCGGGGGCGAGCACGACGACGGACAACTTCGAGGTCGACCTCGTCGAGGCGGGGATGACCGCCGGGTTCCCGGCGGGCCAGAATCTGTCGTACCACCTGCACGAGCAGCCGTCGCAGTGGGGCGGGAACTTCAACACGGGCGTCGACCTGTCGTCGGGCTTCCACACCTACGGCCTCGACTGGGTGCCCGGGCAGTCGATCACGTGGTACTTCGACGGTCAGCAGGTCGCCCAGGTGACGAGTGCCCAGTTCCCGATCCCGAACGAGCCGATGGAGCTCATCATCAACAACGGGATGGCGAACGCCCAGACGAGCGGCTGGCACACCCAGGTCGACGGCACGACCGGATCGAGCAGCGACCTCGTGGTGCGGAGCATCCAGGTGTACCAGTAGCTGGCAGTAGCTGGCGCCTCGCCACGCCCCGCCGCTGGGGGGGGGTGCCGGCGCCCGGCGGCGCTAGTCGTGCCGCTGGTCGATGCGCTGCAGCAGGTCGTCGGCGGCGTCGGAGATCGGGCGGTGGTCGTTCTGGGCAGCTCGTTGCTTGGCGTGGATGACGGCAGCCCGGCTGACCTTGGTGAAGTCGCCGTACGGAAAGGCGTAGCGGCCCTTCGTGTCGTCGGAGGCGTCCTCGTCGATGCCGAGGTGCCAGGCGCCGTAGCCGTCGTAGCCGCGGCGCTCGATGACCTCGTTGGCCTCGTCGGTGGACGGGGCGCCGTCGGACCAGCTGGTCTCGGAGTCGACCTTGCCGTCGCCGACGAGCTGGCGGGCCTGGCGGACGGCGGCCGTGTTGAGGCGGTAATGGGGCATGTCCGGTTCCCTACCCCGATGCCGTCGAGGGCTCGCCGGCATCGCTTCGGAGGGACGTGGCCTGCGCCGGCGCGGCGTGCACCGTGGCGGGGAGGTCGAGCTCGTGGGGGATGCGCCGGATGAGCACGGCGAGGAGGAGCACCAGCAGGAGGAGGGCGCCGCCGATGGTGACGGCGCGGATGCCGACCAGGTTGGCGAGGTTGCCCTGGAGGAGGGCGCCGACCGGGTAGAGGGTGCCGAGGGCCATCATGTAGATGCCGAGCACCCGGCCGCGTAGCGCCGGAGGGGCGTGGAGCTGGACGACCGTGTTACAGCCCGCCAGCACCCCGAGGTAGGTGGCACCGACGAGGCAGAGCGCGGCGGCACCCACCCACAGGCTGGGTGCGGCCCCGTAGGCGACGAGGAGGGCGCACACCGCCACGAGGTCGGCGACGAGGAGCCGGCGGCGACCGAAACGGCGGACGAGCGGGGTGAGCGTGAGGGCTCCGGCGACGGCACCGATGCCTTGGGCGGTGACGAGGACGGCGGTGCCGCCGGCCTTCGAATGGAAGGCCTTGAGGGCGACTGCCGGGACGAGGGCGATGAACGGCGAGGCCGTCAGGGCGACGGCGCCGACGAGCAGCACGGCGACGCTGGTCGGCCGGCTGGCCCGTACGGCTTGGGCGCCCTCGGCGAGCCGGCGGCGGAGGCTCGCCGCCTCGCCGACCGGTGGACGCCGGGGGAGCCGGACGAGGGCGAGCGCCACGAGCACGGCGAGGAACGAGGCGGCGTTGATCCCGAAGGCGACGGCGTAGCCGCCGGCGACGATGGCGAGGCCGGCGAGCGCCGGCCCGACGACCCGGCCCATGTTGTACTGGGCCGACGACAAGGAGATGGCGGGTCCGAGCTGGTCGGCCGGCACGAGGTCCGGGAGCATCGCCTGGTAGGCCGGGAAGCCGATCGCCGACATGGCCCCGCCGCCGAGCACGAGCAGGGTGACGGCGCCCGGCGAGGCGTGGCCGGTGGCGGCGAGCACCGTGAGGACGACGGCGAAGGCGGTCTCGCCGGCGGTGGTGACGAACAGCCACAGGCGGCGGTCCATCCGGTCGGTCATCACGCCGCCGATCGGCGACAGCAGGCCGTTCGGTAGGAAGGCCGCTGCCGCCACGAGCCCTGTCCAGCCGGGCTTGCCGGTTCGCGCTGTCACGAGGACGCCGACGGCGACCGTCTGCATCCACGAGCCGACGTTGGAGACGAGCGCCGCCGTCCAGACGAGGGCGAAGTTGCGGTGGCGCAGGGGGCGGAGCGAGCTGAGCACGGCGGCTCGGAGCCTAGGGGCCGGCCGGCGGGCCCCCGCGCCGGCGAGACGGCGCCGCACCGGCCGGGGAGGCACCGGCCGGGGAGGCACCGGCCGGTTGGCCGACCCTCCGGCGCGGCAGCGGGCGGTGGCGGGTCAGCCGCCCTGGCGGGCCACCCAGGTGGCCTGGTCGACGGGGGCGAGGAACGGGTTGACGGCGCGCACCTCGGCGAGGGTGGCCGCCGGGACGGCCGAGTAGTCGTGGCCGGCGAGCACGAGCGTGTCGCCGGGCAGGGCGGCGAGGCGGAGGAACAGGCTGTCGTACAGCGCGGCGGGGTCGCCCCCGGGCAGGTCGGTCCGACCGCAACCGTCGAGGAACAACGTGTCGCCGGTGAGGACCGCCCCGTCGACGAGGAGGCACTGGCTGCCGGGGGTGTGGCCCGGCGTGTGGAGCAGGGTCACCCGGTGGGCGCCCAGGGTGAGCGTGTCGCCGGCCTCGTGTGCGACGAGGGCAGCGTCGTCGAGGCCGGTGCCCTGGCGTACCCACGGCAGCTCGTCGCGCTGGACGTGGACCGGGACGGCGCAGTGCTCGAGCAGCTCGGCGATGCCGGCGACCGGCAGGCCGCCGAGGCGGCCGCCGGCGTGGTCGGCGTGGTAGTGGGTGAGCACCACGCCGGCGAGCTCGATGCCGTCGCGCTCGAGCGCCGACCACAGCTCGAGCGGGGCGTGGGCCGGGTCGACGAGCAGGGCGGTGCGGGTGGGCTCGTCGACGACGGCGTAGGCGAAGTTGGCCATCTGGGCCGCCACCCGGTTGCCTGCACCGAAGTCGCGCCCGGCGCGCAGCTGGCGGACCGAAGGCACAGGGGTGCTCACTGGGCCGCCCTCACCGGGCCGCCCTCACCGGGCCGCCCTCACCGGGCCGCCCTCACCGGGCCGCCCTCACCGGGCCGCCCTCACCGGGCCGCCCTCACCGGGTACAGGTCACCCGGCGGAGGCCTCCGCCGCCTCCTCGGGGCGCCAGCCGGCGAGGTCGGCAAGGCGCGGGTCGTTCGAGAACACCTCGACCATGGGGAGGCGCAGCCCGACGCGGCGCTGGAGCCGTTCGACGGCGAGCTCTTCGTCCCAGAGGACGAGCGTGACGACGATGCCGCGCTCGCCCGCCCGGGCGGTCCGTCCGGAGCGGTGGAGGTAGGCCTTGTGGTCCTCGGGCGGGTCGTAGTGGACGACGAGGTCGACCCCTTCGATGTCGAGGCCGCGGGCGGCCACGTCGGTGGCCACGAGGGCGGGTAGCCGGCCGGCGGCGAAGTCGGCGAGCGCCTTCTCGCGCTGGCCCTGGCGCAGGTCGCCGTGGATCGGCGCAGCGCGGACCCCGTCGGCCCGGAGGTCGTCGACGAGGCGGTCGACGCCGCGCTTGGTGCGGACGAACACGATGGTCTTCTGGCCGCCCCGCACGATGGCCGCCACGACGCGGGCCTTGTCCATGTGGTGGACCTTGAGGAACCGGTGCTCCATCTCGTCGACGGTGGGCTGCGCCGAGGCCACCTCGTGGAGGACCGGGTCGCGCAGGTAGCGGGTGACGAGCTGGTTGACGGCGGCGTCGAGGGTCGCCGAGAACAGGAGGGTCTGGCTGGGTGACATGTGGCGGAGCAGCCACTCGACCTGGGGCAGGAAGCCCATGTCGGCCATCCGGTCGGCCTCGTCGAGGACGAGCGTGCCGACGGCCTCGAGCGAGATGGCGTTGCGGTCGACGAGGTCGATCAGCCGGCCAGGGGTGGCGACGACGACGTCGACGCCCTTTCGCGCGACCTTGGTCTGCTGCTCGAGGTCGGCGCCGCCGTACACGGCGGCCACGTTGCGCCCGATCGCCCCGGCAAGCGGTCCGAGGACCTCGGTCACCTGGATGGCGAGCTCGCGGGTCGGCACGAGGACGAGGCCGCCGGGGCGCTTCGACTCGCCGGCCGGCGCCCGCATCAGCAGGGGGAGGCCGAACGCGAGCGTCTTGCCCGAACCCGTCTTCGCCTTGCCGCAGACGTCACGGCCGGCCAGGGCATCGGCGACGGTCAGCGCCTGGATCGGGAACGGCCGCTCGATGCCGGCGGCGGCGAGTGCGGCGACGAGGGACGGGTCGACCCCGAGCTCGGCGAAGGTGGGAGGTGCGGTCATCGCGGCAGCTTCACCCCTCTAGTGTGCCACCTGGCGCCGCAGATCCGGTCGGCCGCCACCTTGTAGCCTCGCGCCAGCACCTCGGATGCCGGCGGCGAGGCCGCCGGGTCGGCGGGCGGAGGGGAGTTCGAGCGCGATGGCGAGGCTTGCGGCGGGCGACGAGGCACCGGCGTTCACGCTTCCCGACCAGGACGACGCGGCGTGCTCGCTCGCCGACTACGCCGGCCAGCGGGTGGTCGTGTACTTCTACCCGAAGGACGACACGCCGGGCTGCACCAAGGAGGCGACGCAGTTCAGCGCCCTCGAGGCGGCGTTCGCCGAGGCGGGCACGACCGTGCTCGGCATCTCGCCCGACGCCGCCGCCTCGCACCGCCGCTTCCGCGAGCGCTACGGGCTGACCATCCGGCTGCTCAGCGACCCGGGCCACGAGACGATGGCTGCCTACGGGGCATGGGGGGAGAAGACCATGTACGGCCGTACCAGCCTCGGGGTGATCCGCTCGACGTTCCTCGTCGGGCCGGACGGCCGGGTGGTGCGGTCGTGGTACGGGGTGCGGGCCGACGGGCACGCCGACAAGGTCCTCGCCGCCCTCGGCGAGGGCTGAGCCCAGCCGTGCCGCCGGAGCGGCTGCACTGGGCCCACCTCTACGACGAGGTGGTGACGACCGGCCTGTGCACCGGGTGCGCCGGCTGCATCGTGGCCTGCCCCTACGACGTCCTCGGCTACGACTCGAGCGGCGGCCGCTACCGGCCGTTCCACGTCGAGGCGGACGGCGGAGCGGCGGGCTGCACCCACGGCGAGCGCGGCTGCACGCTGTGTGCCCGGTCGTGCCCGCGCTTTCGCTCGTGGGAGCCCGAGGTCGACACGTTCCTGTTCGGGCGGCCCCGCGACGAGTCGGAGCTGTCCGGGATCGCCCGTGAGGTGGTCCTGCTGCGGGCCACCGATCCGCAGCTGCGGGCCAACGGTCAGGACGGCGGGGCGGTCTCGGCCATGCTGGTGTGGGCGCTCGAGCACGGCATCGCCGACGCTGCGCTCGTCTCGGGCACCGCCGGCTCCGGCCCCGGCGCATCGGCCGGCTCCGGCCCCGGCGCCGGCTGGCAGGCGGTACCGGTGGTGGTGCGGGACCGCGACGGGGTGCTGGCGACGAGCGGGTCGCGGTACACCTACTCGGCGAACACCCTGGCCGCCGCCGAGGCGGTGGCGGCGGGTGCGGAGCGGCTGGCCCTCGTGGGGATGAGCTGCATGGCGTCGGTGCCGGCGACGATGGCGGCGCGCAGGGCGGGGAAGGTGGCACGCCGGTTCGCCCTGACCATCGGGCTGCTGTGCTCGAAGACGTTCGACGACCGGATCTTCGACGAGCTGTTCGCCGCCCGGTACGGGCTGGAGCGGGCGTCGATCGTGAAGATGAACATCAAGGGCGTCATCCAGCTGTGGACGTCGGACGGGGGGTACCACGAGGTGCCGCTCAAGGAGGCGCACGCCTGGACCCGGGAGGGGTGCACGACCTGCCCGGACTTCGCCGCCGAGCACGCCGACGTGTCGGCGGGCGGCATCGGGGCGTTCCCGGACTGGACGCTGACGCTCGTGCGGACCGAGCGGGGGGCCGAGCTGGTCGGGGCGATGCGGGAGGCGGGCGCCCTGGAGGCGCGCCCGGTGGCCGACGACCCGGGGGTGCTGGCGCTGCTCGGACGGCTGTCGCGGGCCAGCCGCCGCCGGTGGCCTGCCGGGGCCGATCCGGCGCCGCGCCGGATCCCCGTCACGGCCTCCTGAGGTCGGCCGCCCGGGCGAGGACGCCGTCGAGCATGGCGGCGGTGAGGAGCCCGGTGAACACGTTGCGCTGGCTCGGGTGGTACGAGCAGAGGAGGTGCTGGCCGGACCGGAACGGCCGGGCGGCGCCGAGCTCGAGCTCGAGGCCGTGGGCGAACCGGGGAGCTCGGCCGACCGTCGGCGCCGCCCCGAGGCGGCGGAGCTCGTCGTAGGCGATCGAGCCGAGGGCGAGCACGACGGTCGCCCGCCCGAGCAGGGCCAGCTCGCCGGCGAGGAAGGGGGCGCACGCCCGTCGCTCCTCGGGCAGCGGCCGGTTGTCCGGTGGGGCGCAGCGGACGGCGGCGGTGACGAAGGCCCCGGACAGGGTGAGGCCGTCGCCGCGCTCCCGGCTCTCGGGCTGGCTGGCGAGCCCGGCGCGGTGGAGGGCGGCGAAGAGGAAGTCGCCGGAGCGGTCGCCGGTGAACATCCGCCCGGTGCGGTTGCCGCCGTGGGCGGCCGGAGCCAGGCCGACGAGGACGAGCCAGGCGTCGGGGTCGCCAAAGCCGGGGAGCGGGCGCGCCCAGTAGGTGTCGCCGTCGTGCGCCGGTCGTGGACGGGCGGCGACGGCGGTCCGCCAGGCGACGAGGCGCGGGCAGGCGGTGCAGGCCACGACCTCGGCCTCGAGCGCGGCGAGCCGGGCCGGCAGGGAGGTGCTCACGGAGGGCCACGCTAGGTTGGGGCGGTGCCCGACTCCCGCCGGCGGCCCACGGCCGCACCGCCGACCGTCGTCTGCTTCGTCCGCCACGGGACGACCCCGACGACGGGGTCCGTCCTTCCCGGACGCGCCCGCGGCCTGCACCTGTCGGAGAAGGGCCGGGCGGAGGCCGAGCGAGCCGGGGAGCGGCTGGCGGCCCTCGGCACGGTGCGGGCGGTGTACGCCTCACCCCTCGAGCGCACCCGGGAGACGGCGAAGGCGGTCGCTGCGCAGCTCGGGCTGGCGGTCAGGGTCGAGCGGGGGCTGGTCGAGTGCGACTTCGGCGAGTGGACCGGCCGGAAGCTGGCCGAGCTGAGCAAGCTGCCCGAGTGGCGGACGGTGCAGCAGCACCCGAGCGGGTTCCGGTTCCCCGGGGGGGAGTCGTTCGCCGAGGTCCGGGCGCGCATGGCGGCCACCGTCGAGCGCCTCGTGGCGGCCCACCCGGGCGAGGTGATCGTGGCGGTGAGCCACGCCGATCCGATCAAGGTGGTGCTGGGCGAGGCCCTTGGCCAGTCGCTCGACCTGGTCCAGCGGCTGCACGTGTCGCCGTGCTCGGTGAGCGCCGTCGCCTACGGCGCGCTCGGGCCGACGGTGCTCGCCGTCAACTCGACGGCCGACCTGGCGGCGGTCGGGCTGCAACCACGGCCGGCCGGTCCGGCGTCGGCGAACGGGCGGGCACCGGGCCCGTCGGCTCGCGGCGGGCGGGGCCGGGCGTGAGCCGGGCGTTCGAGCTGTCCGACCCCGGACGCGTCACCGTCGGGACCGTCGGGGAGGTGGGCCGGCGGGCCTTCTTCCTCCAGGCCCGAGAGGGCGACGAGGTCGTGACGGTGAAGCTCGAGAAGCAGCAGGTGGGCGCCCTGGCCGAGTCGCTCGGGCGGCTGCTGCAGGACCTGGCCCGCCCTGGCCACCTGCCCGAGGACGAGGAGCTGGAGCTCGAGGCGTTCGACGAGCCGAGCTTCGTCGGCGGCGCGCTGGCCGTGGCGTACGACCCGGCGATCGACCGCGTGGTGGTGCTCGCCGAGGAGCTGGTCGGAGAGGACGAGGAAGGGGACGAGGCCCGCCTGGCGCTGACCCGGGAGCAGGCGGCGAGCCTGGCGATCCGCGGCACGCGCCTCGTCGAGGCCGGCCGGCCGCCGTGCCCGCTGTGCGGCTACCCGATCGACCCGAGAGGCCACGCGTGCCCGAGGACGAACGGCCACCGGCCCCCGCTGACCTGAGCGCGGACGAGCGGCTGGCGGTGCTCGCCCGGGGGGGCATCGAGGTCGAGGGGCGGATGCCGTGGAGCTCGAACGCCACGTTCCTCGTGCACGTGGCGCTCGGGCAGCGCTCGCTGCGGGCCATCTACAAGCCGGGTGCCGGCGAGCGGCCACTGTGGGACTTCCCCGACGGCCTGTACCGGCGGGAGGCGGCCGCCTTCGAGCTGGCCCGAGCGACCGGGCTCGACGTGGTGCCCGAGACGATCCTGCGTGAGGACGCCCCGTTCGGGGTGGGCTCGCTGCAGCGCTTCGTCGAGGCCGACTTCGCCCAGCACTACTTCACGCTGCTCGAGGAGGAGGCGCACGGGCCGGCGCTGCGGCGGCTGGCCGGGTTCGACCTGCTGGCCAACAATGCCGACCGGAAGGGCGGCCACCTGCTCGTCGACGCCGACTCGGCGATCTGGGGGATCGACCACGGGCTGTGCTTCCACGAGTCGTGGAAGCTGCGGACGGTGATGTGGGACTTCGCCGGCGAGCCGCTCCCGGACGAGGTGCTGGAGGCGGCCGCCCGGGCCGCCCGGCGGCTGCCGGCGCCGCTCGCCGCGCTGCTGTCGCCCGGCGAGCGGTCGGCCCTGCGCCGGCGCGCCACCCGCCTGCTCGACCGCCCGGTGTTCCCGTGCCCCGATCGTGAGGAGCGCTCGTACCCCTGGCCGCTCGTCTGAGCGACCCGGTGCCGTGGCGCTTCGGCGTGAGGCGTCGCGGTAGGCGGAGGGTGCAGCGTCGGTGCCCACAGACATCGACCCGGCCGGCGGCCCGCTGGCGGGGGGTGACCGGGGGTGGGGCGATGGCCGAGGGGATCGGGCGCAGGGATGCCGGCGGGTTCTTCGCCTCGGCCCGCCAGGTGGCCGCTGCGGAGCGCCGGGAGCTGCTGGCGGGGCTGGCCGAGCTGGACGACCGCCTGGCGAGGGCCGGCATGGCGAGCCTGCTCGGTTGGCAGGCGCGGGCAGCCGCCGTGGTCGAGCCGACGCCCGGCCTCGACCGACCGGTCGGGCGGGGGCACTGGCTGGACCTGCTGGCCGACCTCGCCGAGGCGTCAGCAGGGGTGGCCGGACGCGGCCTCGTACTGGAGGCGCTGGCCATGGAGGGAGCGGCCGCCCGCCTGCTGGGCGCGCTCCTCGACGGCGACCGCGACCCGGGCGGCGGCGGGTGGGCGGCCCGGCGGCCGCCGACGGCGGGCCTGCCCGCTAGCCTTGGCGGAGCGGACCGGGGAGGGGCGATGGACGGGGGCGAGCCGACGACGACCTGGGAGCTGGACGACGCCGAGTGGCGGCGGCGGCTGACTCCCGAGCAGTTCCGGGTGCTGCGCCAGCAGGACACCGACCCGCCGTTCCGCGGCCGCTACGTGCACCCGGGGCCGGACGGCGTCTACCGCTGCGCCGGGTGCGGCGCCCAGCTGTTCGAGGCCGGCACCCAGTTCGACTCGGGCTCGGGCTGGCCGAGCTTCACCTCGCCGATCGCCTCCGAGGCGGTCGAGCTGCGGGACGACGCGAGCCACGGGATGCACCGCGTCGAGGTGGTCTGCCGGCGCTGTGGTGGCCACCTCGGGCACGTGTTCCCCGACGGACCGGGGCCGACGGGCGAGCGGTGGTGCATCAACTCGACGAGCCTCGAGCTGGAGCCCCCGGCGGGCTCGTAGCGGGCGGCGGCACCGAGAGCGCGCCCGTCCCGGGCGGGCACGCCACGAGATCGCGCACAGGCGAGCAAACTGTTATGGAGTTGTAATGCTCCCGCGGTTGGGATGACAGCCGGCGGGGGCAGGATCAGACGTGTGGATGCACGTGATCTCCTTGCTCGGGCGACGAGGTCGGTGAAGGCGGTCGACGCCTCTTCGGCACCGGTGCTCGACCTGTTCGGCACGGTCGGCGGCGAGCCGCCGGAGGACTTCCTGGTCCTTGAGTCGTGCCACAGCACCTGGCTGTTCGACACGAAGGAGCGCCGGTTCTGCCGCGTGTTGAAGGGGCCGCACATCGCCTCGTCGGTGGCGACCGGCTGGCGGGAGTACGACCGGCTGGTGCTGCAGCCGGACTCGGACGCCTTCGTCGTGTTCCTCGACGCGTCGGGCACCCGGGTGCTCCGGTCGTGGCGGCACACGGCGCGCTGCGAGCAGTGCGGCGGCAACGTGACCGCCGAGCTGTCCCTGGCCGACCTGCGCCGGGTCGCCGGCGGCTGACCCGGCCGCCCCGCCGAGAGGCGGTGGCGCGGCGGGGTAAGAATCACGTCATGACCGACAACTCCCAGCAACGGCCGCCGCTCGTCATCGTGACCGGTGACCAGGACACCGGAGCCGGCCAGGACGGTGCCGCCGAGGGTGGCGGGCTGACCGGCGACTACGTGGACCAGCCCGCCAAGGTCATGCGGATCGGCTCGATGATCAAGCAGCTGCTCGACGAGATCCGCCAGGCACCGCTCGACCCGGCCAGCCGGCAGCGGCTGAAGGACGTGTACGAGGCGTCGGTGCGGGAGCTGGCGAACGGTCTGTCGCCGGACCTGCGCGAGGAGCTGGACCGGCTGGTGTCGCCGTTCGACTCGGAGGAGCCGAGCGACGCGGAGCTGCGGGTGGCCCAGGCGCAGCTGGTCGGATGGCTCGAGGGCCTGTTCCACGGGATCCAGGCCACGCTGTTCGCCCAGCAGATGGCCGCCCGGTCGCAGCTCGAGGAGATGCGCGGCCGGGGGCTGCCAGCGGGGCCTTCGCCGGAGCCCCCCGGGAAGGGCAGCGGCCCCTACCTGTAGGCGCCGACCGGCCGGGAGCGCCGCCGCGGTGGCGCGCTACGCTCCGGTCGGAACCACATGCCTGTAACTCGTCCACAGTCGGTGGACGGCGGCTGTGGACGGCTTGTGGAGGGCGGCAGCGCCGATGGCGGGATCCGGGTCGGCATCGTCGGCGGGCGGGGCGGGGCGGTCGTTCGTCCACCTGCACCAGCACACCGAGTACTCCATGCTCGACGGGGCGGCGCGGGTGAAGGACGTCGTGGCCGCCGCCGCCGCCGACGGCCAGCCGGCGCTGGCCATCACCGACCACGGCAACATGTACGGGGTGCTCGACTTCTACAAGGAGTGCCGGGCACACGGGATCACCCCGATCATCGGGACCGAGGCGTACATGGCGGGCAGCTCGCGCCACGAGCGGCCGGTGCGGCGCGGGCGGATGGACGACACCGGCGGCGAGGGGGACCGGGGCGAGAAGCTCTACTACCACCTGACGCTGCTTTCCGAGACGGTCACGGGGTACCGCAACCTCATCAAGCTGTCGTCGTCGGCCTACCTCGAGGGGTACTACTACAAGCCGCGGCTCGACTGGGAGCTGCTCGAGCAGCACCACGAGGGGCTGATCGCCACCACCGGCTGCCTCGGCGGGGTGGTGCTGCAGGCGCTGCTCGCCGGACAGCTCGACGAGGCGAAGCGGCTGGCCGGGCGGCTGCAGGACATCTTCGGTCGGGACCACCTGTTCGTGGAGCTGCAGGACCACGGCCTGGCCGAGCAGCGCCAGACGAACCCGCAGCTGGTGGAGATCGCCCGGGCGATCGGGGCGCCGATCGTGGCGACCAACGACAGCCACTACTGCCGGCGGGAGGACCACGTCGCCCACGACGCCCTGCTGTGCGTGCAGACCGGGGCGACGATCGACGACCCGAAGCGGTTCAAGTTCGAGGGGCAGGAGCACTACCTGAAGAGCGCGCGGGAGATGCGCCACCTGTTCGGCGAGCTGCCGGAGGCGTGCGACAACACGCTGTGGATCGCCGAGCGGACCAACGTCGAGCTCGAGCTCGGCAAGCCGACGCTGCCGCAGTTCCCGGTGCCCGACGAGTTCCGCTCGGCGACCTACGAGGCGTCGGCGACGGCCTACCTGCGGCACCTCACGCTCGAGGGCGCCGCCGAGCGGTACGGCCTGCCGCTGCCTGCCGAGGTGCACCAGCGGCTCGACTACGAGCTGGGCGTGATCGAGTCGATGGGGTTCTCGGCGTACTTCCTGGTGGTGTGGGACCTGATCGACCACGCCCGGCGCTCGGGGATCCGGGTCGGCCCGGGCCGTGGGTCGGCGGCGGGGTGCTGCGTGGCGTACTGCCTGCGGATCGTCGACCTGGACCCGATCCGCTACGACCTGCTGTTCGAGCGGTTCCTCAACCCGGGCCGCAAGCAGATGCCCGACATCGACATGGACTTCGACGAGCGCTACCGGGCCGAGATGATCCGGTACGCCGCCGAGCGCTACGGCTGGGACCGGGTCGCCCAGATCGTGACGTTCTCGACCATCAAGGCCCGGGCGGCCGTGCGCGACGCCGCCCGGGTGCTCGGCTACCCGTACGCCCTCGGGGACCGGGTGGCGAAGGCCATGCCGCCCCTCGTGATGGGCCGGGACACGCCGCTCCGGGCCTGCCTGGAGCGGACGGAGGGCTACGACGACGGCTACGTGGCCGCCGCCGACCTGCGGGCGATGTACGAGGCCGACCCGGAGGCCCGCAAGGTGATCGACGTGGCCCGTGGCCTCGAGGGGCTGCGCCGCCAGGACGGGATCCATGCGGCGGCCGTCGTCATCACCCACGAGCCGCTCACCGAGTACCTGCCGATCCAGCGCAAGCCCGAGCCGGGCGGCAACCCGGCGGACGCCCCGATCGTGACGCAGTACGAGATGCACGGGGTCGAGGAGCTGGGTCTGTTGAAGATGGACTTCCTCGGGCTGCGCAACCTGTCGGTGATCGAGATGGCCCTCGACCTGATCGCGGAGCGGACCGGGAAGCGACCGGACATCGACAACGTGCCGCTCGACGACGAGCCGACGCTCGAGCTGCTGCGCCGCGGCGAGTCGATCGGGGTGTTCCAGCTCGAGGGGAGCGCCATGCGCGCCCTCATGCGCAGCCTGGCGCCGACCACCTTCGACGACGTGGCCGCCCTGGTCGCCCTGTACCGGCCGGGGCCGATGGCGGCGAACATGCACTACGACTACGCCGACCGGAAGAACGGTCGCAAGCCGATCACCTACGCCCACCCGGACCTGGCGCCGATCCTCGAGAGCACCTACGGGCTGATGATCTACCAGGAGTCGGTGATGCGCGTCTCCCAGCGCTTCGCCGGCTACTCGCTCGCCGAGGCCGACAACCTGCGAAAGGCGATGGGCAAGAAGGTCCGCGCCATCGTCCAGGCGGAGCGCCAGAAGTTCGTCCAGGGCTGCGTCGACCAGGGCTACGGGGAGGAGCTGGGCACGTCCCTGTTCGACGTGATCGAGCCGTTCGCCGACTACGCCTTCAACAAGTCCCACTCGTTCGGCTACGGCTTCGTCGCCTACCAGACGGCCTGGTTGAAGGCCAACCACCCGGTCGAGTACCTGGCGGCGCTCCTGTCGTCGGTGAAGGACGACAAGGACAAGACGGCCGTCTACCTGGCCGAGTGCCGCAGCCTCGGGATCGCCGTCCAGGTCCCCGACGTCAACCGGTCGTCGGCGCACTTCACGGCCCGCGAGGACGCCTCGGGGGCGGCGACGATCGTGTTCGGGCTGTCGGCCGTGCGCAATGTGGGCGAGGGGCTCGTCGGCCTGATCGTGGCCGAGCGCGACCGCGGCGGGCCGTTCGTCGACTTCCACGACTTCTGCTGCCGGGTCGATCCGGCCGTGCTCAACAAGCGGTCGATCGAGTCGCTCGTGAAGGCCGGCGCCTTCGACGCCCTCGGCCACCCCCGCAAGGGCCTGTGCCTGGTGTTCGAGGAGATCATCGACGCCGTGCTCGTCCGCCGTCGTGAGGAGGAGCTGGGGATCTCGACGCTGTTCTCGATGCTCGAAGAGGACCCGGCCCCGGGCGGGGCGCCGAGCTTCGCCGAGACCCGGCGGGAGATCCCGGCGGTCGAGTTCGACAAGCCGGAGCGGCTCGCCCACGAGAAGGAGATGCTCGGGCTGTACGTGAGCGACCACCCGCTCATGGGGCTCGAGGGTGCCCTTCGGCGCCACAGCGACACGTCGATCCGGGAGCTGCTCGACGGCGGCGGCGCCGACCCGCTCCCCGGTCCCGGGGGCGCCGGCGCCGGCGGTGGCGGGTTCCGGGTGGTGGGCGGTGTCGTGACCGGCCTGACCCGTCGCTACACGCGCCGGGGCGAGCTGATGGCGCAGTTCGTCCTCGAGGACCTGGAGGCGGCCGTCGAGGTGATGGTGTTCCCGAAGACGATGCAGGAGTACGGGATCCGCCTCGAGGACGACGCCGTGGTGGCCGTCCGCGGCAGGGTCGACCAGCGCGACGACCAGGTCAAGCTGGTCGCCTCGGAGATCACCCGGCTCAACCTGGTGCCGGACGCCGAGGCGGCGCCGCTCGAGGTGGCCGTCCCGGTGCACTCGCTCACCGAGTCGCTGGTGGACCGCCTGCGGGCCCTCGTCGTCGAGCACCCCGGACCGGTGCCGATCCACCTGCGGGTGGGCTCGAAGATCCTCCGGCTGCCGCCCCAGTTCAACGTCGACCCCGCCGGAGGCTTCGTCGGCGCCCTGAAGGAGCTGCTCGGCCCGAGCGCCCTCGCCGGCTGATCCGGCCGCCGCCAGGGCACCGCCCTGGCCGGGCGCGCGCCGCGCCTGGCAGGGCCATCGGCGCGTCCCGTAAACTGCGTTGTCGCCCCGCATGCACCGTCGGCGGGTCTCGGCCGTGCCTCCCCCCGTGACGGGCGGTGCCGCGAGCGGGGCGGGCGCCCCCGGGCGGCGCGACAGAGCAAGCGAGCAACAAGGGGTCATCGGCACGTGGTCGACGTCGCGACGAAGGATTGCACAGCGCTGAGCGACGCGGAGATCGCCGACATGGCGGACCTTTGCGCGACGGCGCGTTCCAGCTACGGGGTCGGGTTCCTCTCCAAGCACCGTGAGCAGTGGGTGCTCGTCACGCACGCCCACGAGGACGGCCAGCTGCGCGGCTTCGCCTACAGCACCCTCGAGCGCATCGGGGGCACGCCGAGCCTGCTCATCGGCGTGGCCTCGTTCACCCGCCACCCGTCGGCCGGCGCCGCGCTGCGCTCGGTGATGGCCGACCTGTACCGCCGTGCCGTGCTCGCCTTCCCCGACGAGGACGTCCTGGTCGGCACCCGGATCGAGCACCCTGCGGCGCTCGTCGCCTACGCCGGCCTGTCCGACGTGGTGCCGCGGCCGGGCCACAAGCCGACCGGGGAGGAGCGCGCCTGGGGGCGGCGGCTCGCCAAGCGCTTCGGCGTCGACGGCAGCCTGGACGACCGGTCGTTCCACCTCACCGGCGACGGCAGCCCGTGCGGGCTGCTCGACTACCTGCCGGACGAGGTGGCCGAGGGCGAGCACGTCGAGCTGTTCGCCGCCGTCGAGCGTGAGCGTGGTGACAGCCTCGTGGTGTTCGGCTGGGCGATGGCCGAGGACCTCGCCGAGGGCGCCCTCCCCCGCTAGCGCGGCTCAGCCCGGGAGCGGCAGCGCGGCTCAGCCCGGGAGCAGGGCGAGGACCACCTTCGGGACGTAGCCGGCACGGACCTCGGCGAGGGCCACGACGGCGTAGCCGGGGGTGAGCCCTAGGGCCTCCTCGACCGCCCGCGGGCGGAGCCGCCCCCCGGTCTCGCCGAGCGCCGTCTCGGCGGCCGGGTCGGCGAGGGGCAGCGACTGGCGCACCCCGGACCAGCGCAGCCAGCACACCGGCTCGCCGTCCGGCCCGACGGCAAGCTCGACGGCACCGGGGGCGAGGCCGACGAGGACGACCGACGGCACGGCCCCGTCGAGCTCCTCGAGGGCGACCGACGGCCCCCAGCGGCCGAGCAGCGGGGCGCCGGCTCGCTCGGGGGCGGCCAGCCGGCGGAGCAGCCGGCGGGCGCGCCGCCGGGAGAGGGTGCCGAGGGCCGGGCCGGCCTCGGCGAGCTCGACCGCCTCGGGGCGGGCCGGGTCGGGCGCCTCGGCGGTGGTGCCGATGACGACGTCGGCCACCTGCAGCGGCCGGAGCGCCGCCGGGCCGGGCACCGGGCCGCCGGCCCGGTTGCGGACGAGGGCGCCCGAGGCGAGGTCGGCCCCGACCCACTCGTGCCCGGTGGAGGCGAGCACGGCGCAGCGCAGGCGGTCGCCCGGCGACGAGGCGGCCAGGGTGCCGGTGCGGATCTGGCGAGGGATCCGAAGGCGCGGCTTCACGGGAACCCAGCCCCAGCCCCGGCCGCGCCGAGCGCCGCCTCGAGGGCGGCGACGTCCGCCGACGGTGCCCGGCAGGTGCCCCGGGTGCACACGTAGGCGACGCCCTCGCCGGGACCGTAGGGACGGTCGCGCCCGAGCCACAGCGGCCCGCCGGCCGGCTCGCCCCAGGCGAGGACGACCCGGGGCCGGTAGGCGGCCTGGACGGCCCGGCGCAGGTCAGGGCGGTGTCCGGCGACGACCACCTCGACCGGTCCTGCCTCGAGCAGCTCGGCGGCCCACACGAGGTGGGCGACCGCCAGCGGGCCGGCGGCGAGGGCCGGGGCCGCCGCCTCGAGGGTGGCGGCGGCCCGGTGGTGCCAGCGGTCGTCGCCGGTGAGGGCCGCCAGGCGGACGAGGGCCACGGCGGCGACCGAGCCGGCGGCGGGCACCACGCCGTCGTAGGTGTCCCGAGGCCGTACCACGAGGCGCTCGGCGTCGGCACCGGTCGTGTACCAGCCGCCGTCCTCGGCCGAGAAGCGCTCGACGAGCCCCTCGGCCGCCTCGACGGCCCTTGCCGTCCAGCGGGCCTCGCCGGTCGCCTCGCCGAGGCGGGTGAAGGCGTCGACCAGCCAGGCGTAGTCGGCGGCGACGGCAAGGTGGTCGGCGCGCCCGCCGAGCCGGGAGCGCAGGAATCGGCCGTCCGGCCGGCGGGGAACGGTGAAGAGCTGCTCGCCGAGGGCGACGGCGCGAGCGCGCCAGTCGTCCCGGTCGAGGGCGCCGGCCGCCTCGGCGAGGGTGGAGCACCACATGGCGTTCCACTCGGTCAGCGCCTTGTCGTCCCGCCCCGGCTGCACCCGCGCCTGCCGGGCCGCTGTCAGGGCGGCGCGCCAGCGGGCCTGGGGCTCGTCGAGCAGCGGGGCGGCACCGTCGCTGCGGTGGAGGACCGAGCGGCCGTCGAGCTGGCCGGCCGGGGTGACGCCGTAGAAGGCGCACGCCGCCCGCCCGTCGTCCCTGCCCAGGACGGCGGCGATCTCGTCGGGCGTCCAGGTGGCGTGCGCCCCCTCGACGCCGCCGGCGTCGGCGTCGAGCGACGATGCCACGCCGCCCTCCCCCAGGTCGAGGTCGCGCCCGACCTGGTCGACGATCCCCTCCACCACCGCCCGCCACCGGAGCGCACCGGTCTGCTGGTAGGCGTGCAGGTAGAGGCGGGCGAGCGCCGCCTGGTCGTACAGCATCTTCTCGAAGTGCGGCACCAGCCACGCCCGGTCGACGCTGTAGCGGGCGAAGCCGCCCTCGAGGTGGTCCCAGATGCCGCCGCCGGCCATCGCCGACAGGGTGGTCGCCGCCATCTCGCCGGCGTCGGCTCGGCCAGCGCCGGCGGCGCGCAGCAGCAGCTCGAGCATGGGGGCCTGCGGGAACTTGGGCGCCGAGCCGATCCCGCCGTGCTCGGCGTCGTACATGGCGGCGAACCGGCCGACGGCGGCGTCGACGAGCGCCCGGGCACCGGTGGCGGCCGCCGTCGGGGCTCGGGACGGCCGGCGCAGCGCCCCCCGGGGGTCCGCCCGCTCCGCCGACCAGGCCGGCTCGCCCGGCCCGGCCGGCCCGGCCTCGAGGGGGGCCCCGATGCGGCGGGCGACGGCGGCGGTCAGCTCGTCGGCCTGGGCCCGCACCTCGTCGCGCCGGGTCGTCCAGGCGGTCGCCACCGCCCCGAGCACCTCGGTGAACGCCGGGGTGCCGTGGCGACGGGTCGGTGGGAAGTAGGTGCCGGCGAAGAACGGACGGCCGTCCGGGGTGGCGAAGGCGCTGAGCGGCCAGCCGCCCGACCCGGTGAGGGCCTGGACGGCGTCCATGTAGACGGCATCGACGTCCGGCCGCTCCTCCCGGTCGACCTTGACGGGGACGAAGTGCTCGTTGAGCAGGGCGGCCGTCGCCTCGTCCTCGAAGGACTCGTGCGCCATCACGTGGCACCAGTGGCAGGCCGAGTAGCCGATCGAGACGAACAGGGGGACGTCACGCCGGCGGGCCTCGGCGAACGCCTCGTCACCCCACGGCAGCCAGTGGACCGGGTTGCCGGCGTGCTGGCGCAGGTAGGGGCTGGTCTCGGCCGCGAGCCGATTGCCGCTCGTCACGCTGCGACGCTAGGCCACGGTGCGGGCGCCCCGCGGGCAGGTCGCCCCGCGCCCGCGGGCAGGTCGCCCCGCCCGGTGCTGCTCAGCTCCCTGCCACGAGGGCGGCAAGCTCGTGGCGACGCACCTTGCCGAGGGGGGTACGCGGCAGGGCCTCGACGAGGGCCAGCTGCTTCGGCGCAGCCCACGGACCGAGCCGGTCGCGCACGGCGGCCCGGAGGTCGTCGAGGCGGGGCGCCCCGCTCGCTGCCGGGACCACGTAGGCGACCACCCGCTCGCCCCACTCCGGGTCCGGAAGGCCGCCGACGGCGACCTCGGCGACGCCGGGCAGCTCACCCAGCACGGCCTCGACGGCGGCAGGCCACACGTTCTCGCCGCCGGTGATGACGAGGTCGCCGCGCCGCCCGTGCACGACCAGGCGCCCGTCGGTCGCCAGGGCGCCGAGGTCGCCCGTCGCCAGCCAGCCGGCGGCGTCCTTCGGGTCGCGCCCGTCACGGTAGGCGCGCAGCAGCATGGGACCGCGCAGGTGGATCTCGCCGTCGGCGGCCAGGCGCACCTCGACGCCGGGGAGTGGGGTGCCGTCGTAGACGACCCCGCTCCCGGTCTCGGTCATCCCGTAGGTGGCGTGGGTGTTGCCCGGCAGCTGGCCCGGGGGGGCGGAGCCGCCGAGGACGATGCGGCGGAAGGCGGCGGCGCCGGCGCCGAGGCGGCGGAGGGCGGTCGGCACGAGCGACACGAGGGTGGCGCCGTCGGCGGCGGCGGCGAGCGCCGCGGCGGCGTCGAAGCGGCGGTGCACCTCGACGGGGACCCCGGCGGCGATCGCCCGCAGGACGACCGACAGCCCGCCGACATGGGCGAGCGGCAGGCACGACAACCACCGGTCGCTCGCCGGGTCGACCGCCAGGCGGTCGTTGACGGCAGCGGCCGAGGCGGCGACGGCGGCGTGGGTGAGCACCACGCCCTTCGGGATGCCGGTGGAGCCCGAGGTGGGGAGCACGAGGGCGTCGCCCTCCTCCACCGGCTGTCCGCCGTCGAGGGGGTGCTCGTCGCCCGTGGCGTCGAGGACGGCGGCCGGGGCGAGGGCGGCAAGGAGGTCCCGGCGGGCGCGCTCGGGAAGGCGGTCGTCGAGCGGCAGCACGGCGTCGCCGGCGTCGTGGCAGCGCCGGAGCGCGTCGACGAAGGCCTCCGACGGCGGGATGTCGAGGGCGACCAGGCGGCGCACGGCGGTAGCCTAACGGGGCCATGGCTGACGACACCCCCCCGTTGCCCGCCTGGAAGGCCGCGGGCGACTACACCGACATCCGCTACGAGACGGCCGAGGGGATCGCGAAGATCACCATCTGCCGGCCGGAGGTGCGCAACGCCTTCCGGCCGCAGACCCTCTACGAGCTCGCCGAGGCGTTCGACACGGCCCGCGACGACCCGGAGGTGGGCGTGATCGTGCTCACCGGCGAGGGGCCGCTGGCGTTCTGCTCGGGCGGCGACCAACGGGTGCGGGGGGAGGACGGCTACCTCGGTGACGACGCCGTCGCCCGGCGCGGCATCGGCCGGCTCAACGTCCTCGACCTGCAGGTGCAGATCCGCCGGCTGCCCAAGCCGGTGGTGGCCATGGTGGCCGGCTACGCCATCGGCGGCGGCCACGTGCTCCACCTCGTGTGCGACCTGACCATCGCCGCCGACAACGCCCGGTTCGGCCAGACCGGGCCGCGGGTCGGCAGCTTCGACGCCGGCTACGGTGCCGGCCTGCTGGCGCGCACCATCGGGACGAAGAAGGCCAAGGAGATCTGGTTCCTCTGCCGCCAGTACGACGCGGCGGAGGCGCTCGAGATGGGCCTCGTCAACACCGTGGTCCCGCTCGACCGGCTCGAGGAGGAGACGGTGGGGTGGTGCCGCGAGATGCTCGCCCTGTCGCCCATCGCCCTGCGCATGCTGAAGGCCGGGTTCAACGCGGCCGAGGACGGCCTGGCGGGCATCCAGCAGCTGGCCGGGGACGCCACCATGCTCTTCTACATGAGCGAGGAGGGCCAGGAGGGCCGCAACGCCTACCTGGAGCGCCGGCAACCCGACTTCTCCCGCTTCCCCCGCCGGCCGTGAGCCGGGCGGCGCCCGCCCTCCCGGCGACGGCCCGCCTGCTCGCCGCCGGGGCCCGGCCGCGTACCCTGCCGGTTGCCGTCGTCCCGGTGGCCGTCGGCGCCGGGCTCGCCGCCGGCGCGGGCGGGGTCCACCTGGTGGAGGCCGCCCTCGCCCTCGTCGTCTCGCTGGCCATCCAGATCGGCACCAACTACGCCAACGACTACTCGGACGGCGTGCGCGGCACCGACGCCGGCCGGGTCGGTCCGGCCCGCCTGGTGGGGGGTGGGTTGCTGCCGGCGCGGACGGTGAAGGGGGCGGCCGTGGCCAGCTTCGCCGTCGCGGCGGCGGCCGGCCTGGCCGTCAGCCTGCTCACCTCGCCCTGGCTGCTGCTCGCCGGGGCCGCCTCGATCGCCGCCGGCTGGCTGTACACGGGCGGCCCGCGCCCGTACGGCTACCTGGGGCTCGGCGAGGTGTTCGTGTTCGTGTTCTTCGGCCTCGTCGCCGTGGTCGGCAGCGCCTACGTGGCCTCCGGCCGGTTCCACGCCGTCGACGTGGTGGCGGCCGTGCCGGTCGGGCTGCTGGCGGTCGCCCTGCTCGTGGTCAACAACCTGCGCGACATCCCCGGCGACGAACGCGCCGGGAAGCGGACGCTCGCCGTCGTGCTGGGCGACGCCCGCACCCGGGGCCTGTACGTGGCGGTGACGGTGGGCGGCGTCGCCCTGTCGGCCGCCGTGGCCGTCTACCGTCCGGGCGCCCTGCTCGGGCTGCTGGCGTTGCCCCTCGCCCTGCGCCCGGTCGGGATCGTCCGACGGGCGGCGAAGGGGGGCGACCTCGTGCCGGCGCTCGTCATGACCGGGACGCTCCAGCTCGCCTTCGGCGCCCTGCTCGCGGTGGGTGTCGCCTGGTGAGCGGACGGCGGCCCGGTTCAGCCGGCGGGGAACGGGCCGTCGAGGAAGTCCTCGACGGCGTCGACGAACGGCCCCGGTGCCTCGAACGGCACGGCGTGGCCGGCGTCGGGGACGACGCCGAGGCGGGCGTTGCCCCCGATCCCGGCGACCAGCCGCTCGGCGATGGCGACGTAGCGCCCGTCGCGCTCGCCGGCGAGGACGAGGACGGGCATGGCGAGCTCGCCGAGGCGGTCCCACACCGGCCGCATCGCCCCGGTGCCGCAGCTGCGCAGCGAGGCGGCCAGGCCCGGTCCGGTGTTGGCACGTCGCGCCGGGACGTCGGCCTGCTCGGCGGTGAGGTGGGCGAACAGCGGACCGGCGAGCCACCGCTCGAGGAACCCCTCGATGCTGCCCTGCCCGAGCCCGTCGAGCTCGCCCGCCAGCACCTCGTCGGCGGCCCGCCGTCGCGCCCGCTCGTCGTCGTCGCCGATGCCGGCGGTCGCCGCCACGAGGACGAGGCGGTCGACCAGCCCCGGGTGCTCGAGGGCGAGCACCAGGCAGGTGCGTCCGCCGAGCGAGTAGCCGACGTAGGCGGCGCGCCCGCCGGTCGCCCCGACCAGCCGGGCGGCGTCGGCGAGGTCGTCGACCGGGTGGCCGGACGACTGGCCGTGGCCGGGAAGGTCCACGCAGACCACCTCGCGCCGCGCCGACAGGGCACCGGCGATCCGGTCGAAGCTGCGGCCGGTCTGGGTGAAGCCGTGGACGAGCACGACGCGGGGGGCCGCCCCCTCGCCCCCGCCCCCGCCGGCCCCCCCGCCGCCGAAGAAGCGGGCGCCGAGCTGGTCCGACGGGTGCGACGTGCTCGACGGGTCCGACGGGTCCAGACGGCGGGGCGGGGCCGGCACGGTCGCGAAACTAGGCGCCGGGCGGTGCCGGCATGAGCCTGCAGGCGGAGCTGGCGGCGACGTTCGTCGACGAGTGGTGGCGGGCCGGGCTGCGAGAGGCCGTCCTGTGCCCTGGCTCACGGTCGGCGCCGCTGGCCCTGGCGCTGCTGGCCGACGACCGGCTGACCGTGCACGTCCGCCTCGACGAGCGGTCTGCCGGGTTCTTCGCCCTCGGGGCGGCCGCCGGCTCGGGGCGTGCCGTGGCGGTGGTGGTCACGAGCGGGACGGCCGCCGGCGAGCTGCTCCCGGCGGTGCTCGAGGCCGACCTTTCCGGGGTGCCGCTCGTGGTGGTCACGGCCGACCGGCCGCCCGAGCTGCAGGGGGTGGCGGCCGCCCAGACGGTCGACCAGGTCGGCCTGTTCGGGCGGGCGGTCCGTCATTCGCTGGCGCCGGGGGTGCTCGACGAGGGGAGCAGGCCGTGGTGGCGCTCGTACGCGAGCCGGCTCGTGGCCGAGGCCCTGGGCGCCGCCGGCCGGCCCGGGCCGGTCCACGCCGACCTGGCCTTTCGCGAGCCGCTCGCCGGCCGTGCCGCCGGCCTGCCCCCCGGGCGGGCGGGCGGTCGCCCGTGGCACGAGGTGCAGCGGTCACCGTCGGCCCCGCCCGCGGTGGTGGACCGGCTGCTCGAGCTGGCCGGCGTCGGCGGCACGCCGGTGCGGGGCGTCCTCGTCGCCGGGGGTGGGGCCGCCGGGGAGCAGCCTGGCGGCGGCGCGGCGGTGCGCGCCCTGGCTGGCCGGCTGGGCTGGCCGGTGGTCGCCGAGGCGAGGGCGTGGCCGCGTTGCCCGGAAGGGTCCGCCGTGGTGGTCGCCGCCGGCGATCTGGTGGTGCGCTCGCCGTCCCTCGGGATGCCGGAGCTGGTCGTCCATCTGGGGGCGCCGCCGACCTCGAAGGCCGTGGCGGCGTGGTCGGCCGGGCTGGCCGCCGCCGGGGTGCCCCGGGTGCACGTCGACCCGTCGGGCCGCTTCGTCGACCCCGAGCGTGCCGCCGACCTGCTGCTCGTCGCCGACCCGGGGGCCCTCGCGGCGGCCGCCACCGAGCGCCTCGAGGGGCCGGGCCGGGCCGGCCTGTCCCGGCCGGAGGGCTGGGCCGGGCGTTGGGCGGCCGCCGAGGCGGCGGCGCAGGCGGCTCTCGACGAGGTGGTCGGGGCCGGGCTGGACGGTGGTGGCTGCTCGGAGGCGTGGGTGGCCCGGGCGCTGCACGACGCCCTGCCCGACGGTGCGGTGCTGGTGGCGTCGTCGTCGATGCCGATCCGCCACGTCGAGCGGTACGGCCGGCCACGTCCGGGCGCGCCCAGGGTGGTGGCGAACCGCGGGGCCAACGGCATCGACGGCGTCGTCTCGACCGTGCTCGGGGTGGCGTCGTCGGTGGCGGCGCCCACCGTCGGGCTGGTCGGCGACCTCGCCTTCCTGCACGACGTGTCGGCGCTCGTCTGGGGCCGTCACGAGGCACCTCCGGCGGCCACCCTCGTGGTCGTCGACAACGGCGGTGGGGAGATCTTCGCCACGCTGCCCTATGCCGGCGACGTCGACCCGGTGCGCTTCGCCCGCGGGTTCACGACGCCCCAGCGCCACGACCCGGCGGCCGTGGCGGCCGGCTTCGGTTGGCCGGTGGCGGTGGTCGGGCGGCGCGACGAGCTCGTGCCGGCCCTCGACGCTGCGATCGCCGCCGGTCTCGCCGGGCCGTCGTTCGTGGTGGTCCGGGTGCGGCCGTCGGCCTCGAGGGCGGTGGAGGCGGCGGCCGAGGCGGCGGCGGTCGCCGCCGTGGCGGCGGCGCTCGGCCCGCCGGCTG
>JAKBAA010000046.1 GCA_021809425.1 Actinomycetes bacterium
CGGCGGCGACCTCATCCTCGTCGACCGGCAGCTCCAACACGAGCATCGCCGGCCAGCTCGCCAACTTCTGGTCGTCCTGGGATGCCATCGTCCAGAACCCATCCGGGTCGGCGGCGCGTACCCAGGTGGTCAACCAGGCCCAGGGGCTCGTGGTGAGCCTCAACGAGGCCTCCACCCAGCTCAACCAGCTGGCGACGAACACCGTCCAGCAGCTCTCGGGGCAGGTCGGCCAGGTGAACCAGCTCCTGCAGCAGGCAGCCGACCTGAACAGCGAGATCGCCACCACCGCGGGCGGTGGCGGCAGCCCGAACCAGCTGATCGACCAGCTCAACCAGGTGGTCGGCAAGCTCGGCCAGATGGCGGGCGTGAGCGTCCAGAGCCAGGCGAGCGGCGAGGCCACGATCAGCATCGGCGGGATCACCCTGGTCCAGGGCAACCAGGCGACCCTGCTCCAGCTCAACCAGTCGAACGGCCAGACGGCGGGCGGGACGACCTACACGAGCGCCAGCGTCGTCACCGGCGACCTGTTCGTCGGTGGCAACGGGACCGGAACCGGCTACGACACCGGCCAGAGCAGCGGCAACGTCCCGGTCTCGGTGCCGAGCGGCTCGATGGGCGGCCTCCTGAGCGGCCTCGGGCCGGAGGGGAGCATCGCCACGTACCAGGCGCAGCTCAACACCGTGGCGAGCGACCTGGCGAGCGCCGTCAACAACCAGCTCGGCAGCGGCTACACGGCGCCGGGGGTGACCCTGCCGGCCGGCTACGTGTCGCCCTCGGGCACCGCCCCGCCGGCCCCGCCGACCGGCCAGGGCTACTCCGGGGCGGACCTCCCGCTCTTCGTCGCACAGGGCGGCGGCACGACGGTGACGGCGAGCAACATCTCGCTCAACGCGGCCATCGCCGGCAACTCCTCCCAGCCGGGAGATCCGGCGCTGCTCGCTGCCGCGGGTGCCACGGCGAACGCCGCCGGCGCCGGCGCCAACGACGCCTCCAACGCCCAGGCGATGGCCGAGCTCGCCAGCTCCACCACGAACAGCCCCGATCTCGCCTACCAGACGCTCGTCGAGAACATCGGCTCGTCGACCCAGGCGGTCAACAGCCAGGTCTCCTCGCAGAGCTCGGTTGCCACCCAGGCCCAGCAGGCCGTCCAGTCGGTGACCGGGGTAAACCAGAACACGGAGCTGACCAACCTGATGCAGTTCCAGCAGGCCTACCAGGCCTCGGCGAAGATCGTCACGGTGATCGACGCGACCGTCCAGTCCCTGCTCCAGGCGGTGTAGGAGGCCTGCGATGAGCATGATCAACTCGACCAGCCCGGTCGTGGTCACCCCAAACCTGCTCGCCTCGACCCTGGACAACGGCCTTCTGACCGACCAGTCCAACCTGGCGACCCTCGAGCAGCAGATCTCGACCGGCAACGCCATCAACTCCCCGTCGGACAACCCGGCCGGCGCCGCCACGATGCTGCAGCTGCAGTCCAGCCTGACCCGGGCCAACCAGTACGCCTCCAACGCCCAGGACGGCACCGGGCGGCTGACGCTCGCCAACTCGACCGTCGGCTCGGTGCTGAGCAACCTCCAACAGGTGCTCAGCATCGTCCAGGGCGCCTCGGGGAGCTCGCTCACCGGCCAGTCGACCACGCGCCAGGCGACCGCCGACCAGGTGGCCGCCGCCCTGACCAACATCACCAACCTGGCCAACACGACCTACAACGGCAACCAGCTGCTGTTCGGCGGCACCGGGGCGACCACCCAGGCGTACGACACGAACGGCAACTACCTCGGCGCCGGCAGCGCGCCGACACGCACGGTCGCCCCGGGCACCCAGGTGCCGGTGTCGCTGACCGGTCCACAGGTGTTCGGGAGCGGCACGAGCGGGGTGCTCGGCAACGGAGCCGGCGGCGCGCCGACGGGGGTGCTCCAGCAGATCGTCAACGACCTGCAGAGCAACAACATGCAGGCGGTCGAGGGGACCGACCTCACGAACCTGCAGAGCGCCATCTCGAACGTCGAGTCGGCCGCCGGCACCCTCGGGGCCTACCAGCAGCAGATGCAGGGCTTCAGCACCCAGGCCCAGAACTCAGTGACCGCCCTCACCCAGCAGCTCGGCAACGTGCAGTCGACCAACGTCGCCCAGGCCATCACGAGCCTCCAGCTCCAGCAGACGGCCTACCAGGAAGCCCTGTACGCGACGTCGCAGCTGTCCACCGACTCGCTCGCCAAGTACCTGTGAGCCGATCTCCTCGATGGGAGCAGCGATGACGCAGATCATGACCGCCGGTGCCGAGCCCGTCGAGGCGGGCGCGAGCGAGCGCCGCATCGCGCTCGCCCGGCCGCTCCTCGGGTTCCCCGCCTCGCGCACCTTCGCGCTGGCGAGCCTCGGCGACGCCTACGCCCCCTTCCAGCGGTTCCGCTCGCTCGACGAGCCCGGGCTCGAGTTCATCGTCGTGGCGCCGGGGGCGCTGTTCCCGGACTACGTCTTCACGATCGACGACGACGACGTCGAGCTGCTCGGGCTGCGCGGCCAGGAGGACGTCGAGGTGCTCGTGCTCGTCACGGTCTTGAAGGGCGCCGACCCGACGGTCAACCTGATGGGCCCGCTCGTCCTCAACCGGCGGGCCGAGACCGCCTCGCAGGTGGTGCTGCAGGACGGCCGCTACGCCGCAGCGGTGCCGGTCAACGCCCCGACGGCACGCTGGCAGCCGTAGCCACCGGGCGGCCCGAGCGGCGCGTGGCGGGCGGCGGCGGCCCGGCCTAGGTTCGCCGACGGCTGGCGCTGAGGGTGGCGAGGTCCGACTCGCTCCAGTGGGCACCGGCACCGGTGTTGGCCGCCTCGAGCTCCTGCCACACCTCCTCGCGGAACACCCGCACCTCCCGGGGCGCCTCGATCCCGATCTTGGCCTCCGCCCCGGTCACCGAGAAGATCGACACGTCGACCGGCCCGGGCAGCACGGCGAGCGAGAGGCGGAGCACGGCCCGCTCGGCCTCGACCCCCTGCACCGTGACCGTCAGGCCGTCGAACACGACGAGCTCGCCGACGGCACGGTTGACGAGCAGGACACCGCCCTCGGCGCCGCCCGTTCGGACCTCGATCGCCGGCCCGCCGTCGCCGACGGTGCGCGGGCCGCGCACGGCGAGGCAGGCGCCTTCCCCGCTCACCTGCACGGCTGCGAGGGTCACCGGCTCGGCGAGGCAGGGGGCGGCGAACGAGAGCCAGGCGCGGTGCTCCTCGAGGCCTGCGAGCGTCATCTTGAGCCCGCCGTCGAAGAGGATCGACTCGTTCGGGCGCCTGCGCAGCACCAGCATCGCTTCCTCCCCGAGCCGTCAGCCGACGTCGGGCCACGATGCTACTGGAAGTGCTACGGGAAGGAGGTGGCCTCGCCAGGGCTCGCCGGCAGCGAGGGCGGGGTGGCCGCCTCCCGGGCGCGTCGCAGCGCCGCGGCATCCTCGACGCGCGCGGCGCGGAGCCGCTCGATGTGCTCGGCCAGCTCCTTCTGGCGCGCCTGCCGGGCGTAGGCGTCGAGGGTCCCCTCGATGATGGCCCCGACGGCCCAGCACAAGGCCAGGGCGCCGGCGAAGCGCAGGAGCGCGCTCGTCGGCGCGATCCCGCCGGACAGGGCTTGCACGATCGACGGCGCCGACAGCACGACGGCGCCGACGATGACGAGCTCGACCCGCCGGACCCCGCGCACGGCTCAGGCCCCCGCCGCCGATCGACGGGCGAGCGCCCAGGTGGCGGCGGCGACCCACGCCCCGGCGTCGGCCGGTCGGCCCTCGAGCATGGCCACCGGGATGCCGGTCTCGAGCACCGAGGCCGGGCTGAGCGTCGCCTCGAGGTCTTCGACGGCGAGGGCGTCGACACCGCCGAGCATGGCGCAGAAGACGCGGACGTCGTCCGGCTTCATCGTGGCGCTGGCCGCGGCGAGGGTCACCGTCGGCTGCATCGCCTGCAGCATCGTCGCGGCCCACGGGCCGTCCTCGAGCGGCGATCCGACGGCGACGGCCACCACCCCGACGCGTCCCCGCCGCCACGTCGGTGCCAGCTCGGCTGCCGTCGCCGCGTCCTGGGCGACCAGGTGAGACGCCGTCTCGCTGCCCGCCCGGCCCCGCCGGGCCCGGGCCACCTCGTCCGGTGCGAGGCCGACCAGCTCGGCCACCGCGCGGGCCAGCGCCGGTGCACCGACGACGGCGACGAGGCTGCCTGGCTCGTCGGGGAGCGCCACCGCCGCCGGGGCGAGGCCGAACGCCGCCTCCAGCGTCCTCGGGGCCGTCGCCGCGCCGGCGACAAGCCCACCCGGAAACCCAATTCGGGCCAGCTGCACGGCCAGCTCGTCGGCGCTGCCCGACGCAGGTGCCCGCCCGCCGGTCCCCGGCGCCGACACGGTCGTCTCGTCGCGCCGCGCGTGGCGCGGTCGGCTCGCCTGCTCGGCGGGCGGCGCCAGCTCGGCCGGCTCGTGCCGCCTGGCGTGCCGGCCTCGCGGCGCGGCCTGGGCCGTCGCAGCCTGCGGGTCGTCGGGCGCCAGCGGCGCGGCACGACGCGCATGGCGCCCGCGTGGTGCGGCTTCGCCGGGTGCCACCTCGGCCGGGACACCGGCCTCGGCTGTGACACCGGCCTCGGCGGCGGCCTCGGCTGCGACACCGGCCTCGCCGGCCTCGGCCTGGACCGGGGCGCCGGCCGTCACCGGCTCGGCGCCGCCGGTGAGGGCGGCATCGGCGAGCGTCCACGGTCGGGAGCGGAGGACGGGCCGGTCGAGCGCCGCCGAGGAGAGGTGGCTCGGATCGGGGGCCGGGCTCGTGACGCCGGCGTCCATGGCTGCCGTCCCCGCCTCGCCGGCGGGCGGCTGTGGCTCGGCGGCGGGCGCCCCGGCCGCGTCGACCGGGGCCGGGACGACGGGGGTGACGGCGGTGATCGGGTCGGCGATGCGCGGCTCGGCCGTGTGCTCGGCCACGGCGGTGATCGGGTCGGTCCCGTCGATCGTGGCGGGGTGGGTGCCAGCGAGCAGCTCGTGGAGGGCCGACGGCGCGGCGGGCGCCGCCATCGGGTCGGCGGGGAGGCGGCCGTCGAAGGTGACCGGGTCGTCCCCGAGCGCGCCGGCGACCTTCCCGAGGATCTCCTCGAAGGAGGGCTGGGGAGCGCTGTGCAGGTTGACCTCGTCCTCGGTCGCCGCCACGAGCTCGGCGAGCGCCCAGCTCGTGGCCGGCCCGGGCGTGCCCGGGACGGGAAGCCCGGTCGCCTGCTCGAAGGGGGCGGTGGAAGCGGGCACGGGCGCCGGCCCGGCGGCAGCCGGGTACCCGAGATGGGGGGTCTCCGGTGACGGGCTCGAGAACGCGTCGGGCGCCACCATGCGGGCGTGCGGGGCCATCGGTGCGGCGGGGAGCACCTCGATGCGATAGTGCTCCTTGGCGAAGAAGCCGCCGATCCCGCCGCGGCGCACGATCACCGGCTCGGTGATCCGGACCTGGGTCCCGTGGATGCTCCAGGCCTCGAGCAGGAGACGCTCGGGGTCGGGCCCCTCAAAGACCAGCTGCGGCGCTGACGGTGCTGACATTCCCTACCACCCCGATTCGTTCGAGTTGGACCTGCTTGCCGATCTCGATCACGGACATGACGGCCATGCGGTTGAGGGCGGCCGCGAAGAGCTTTGCGAGCGCCGGCCGCAGCGAGGCGGCGACGACGAGGACCGGCGCCTGCAGGTTGCGGGCACCCTGGTCGTACAGGGAGCGCACCTCGCTCACGAGGTGCTCGGTGATCCCCGGCGGCGGGATGACGACGGTGCCGGCATCGCCGACCCGCAGGTGGTCGAGCAGGGTCTGCTCGAGCCCGGCGTCGAGGGTGATGACGGCGAGCTTCCCGTCGCGGGCGTGCTGAGCGGTGATCATGGGGCCGAGCACGGCCCGGGCTGCCTCGACGAGGGCCTCGGGGGTCTTGTTGGGCTGGCGCGACCGGGCGGTGACGGCCTCGAGGATGCGGACGAAGTCGGTGATCGGCACGCTCTCCTCGACGAGGGTGGCGAGCACCCGGTGGAGCTCGACGAGGGAGACCTGGGCGAGCTTCATCTCCTCGATGAGGGCGGGGTCGGTCGCCCGGGTGGCGTCGAGGAGGATCTGCACCTGCTGGGTGGAGAGGAGCGCCGAGGCGTTGGCCGTGGCGACCTCCGACAGGTGGGTGATGATGGCCGACGACGGGTCGATGGGGGTGATGCCGGCGACGGCCACGGCGTGCTCGCGTGCCTCGGCCGGGATCCACTTCGCCGGGAGCCCGAAGGCCGGCTCGACGGTGGCGATGCCGGGCAGCAGCTCGATTCCCGGACCGATCGCGAGCAGGCGACCGGGGTAGGCCTCGCCGCGGGCTACCTCCACCCCGTTGACCCGGATGGTGTAGGTGGCGGGCGGCAGGTTGATGTTGTCGCGCGTGCGCACCGTCGGGATGGCGAAGCCGCGCTCGAGGGCGATCTTCCGGCGCAGCCCGCGCACGCGGTCGAGCAGGTCGCCACCGTGCTCGCTGTCGGCCAGCGGGGTGAGGTCGGCCGACAGCTCGAGCTCGAGGCGCTCGGCGCGGCTCTGGGTGGCGAGCGCCTGGGGGGTGTCGGCCGCGCCCGGGTCCTCGACCGGCTTCGCCTCCTCGACGGCATCGGCCTCCCGGCGCTCCAGCGCCCGGCGGAGCCGGCCGGACAGGGCGACGAGGGCGATGCCGATGACGAAGAAGGGGATGTGGGGCAGCCCGGGGACGATCGCGAGGAGCACCATCGCGGCCCCGGCGATCTGCACGGCGCGCGGCTGGTTGCCGAATTGGCGGACGATGTCCGAGCCGAAGTCCGAGTCGTCGTCGGAGGCGCCGCGGGTGACGATGATGCCGGTGGAGATCGACAGCAGCAGCGCCGGGATCTGCGAGACCAGGCCGTCACCGACCGACAGGATCGAGTAGGTGTGGATGGCCTGGGTCAGCGACAGGTGGTGCTGGAGCACCCCGATGCCGAAACCGCCGATCAGGTTGATGAAGGTGATGACGAGCGCCGCGATGGCGTCGCCCCGGACGAACTTCGAGGCGCCGTCCATGTTGCCGTAGAAGTCGGACGCCTCGTCGATGTCCCGGCGGCGGCGCTTGGCCTCCTTCTCGTCGATCAGGCCCGAGTTGAGCTCGCCGTCGATCGCCACGAGCTTCGGGCCCATGGCGTCGAGGGAGAACCGGGCCGACACCTCGGACACGCGGCCGGCACCGTTCGTCACCACGACGAACTGGATGATGATGAGGATCAGGAACACGATGATCCCGACCACGACCTGGCCGCCGACCACGAAGTTCCCGAAGCTCTGGACGACCGAGCCGGCGTACCCGTGGAGGAGCACCAGGCGGGTCACGCTCACGTTGAGGCCGAGGCGGAACATCGTCGCCACGAGGAGCAGCGAGGGGAAGACGGCGAAGTCCTTGGCCTTCTTCACGTGCATCACCGTCAGCAAGATGACGAGCGACGCCGAGATGTTGAGCGAGATGAGCAGGTCGATCAGGAAGGAGGGGAGGGGGACCACGAGCATCACGACGATCGTGATGACCGCGGCGGGGACGCCGAAGATCCCCACCTTCTGTCTGCCCGTCACTCGGCCTTAACGGCACCGCCCCCGGGGACCTTGAGCCGAATCGCCCGGCTCGACGGATCGGCAGATGGGGAGCCGGACCGACCCGTTCGAGGTGCCGTGACGCACGGCGCCAACGAGGTCAAGGTCGGCCCTGTCGCCGGGCCGGGCTCCTTCCGGCGGGCCCTGGCGGCGGCCCGGCAGCTGGTCGCCGTTTTGCGATCGCCGACGGGGCGCCGACGGTCGTCGTCCGTTGGGCGTTGCAGGGCGCCGGCGCGAAGAAGGGACCTGTCGCCGAGCTTGAGGCGGCGCGGTGCCCACGAGTGGCGTGGTCGACATCCGGCCGCGGTGGTCCGACGGTTGGCTCAGGTGAAGGCGCCGACCACGTCGCTGCGGCGGCGGTAGTGGACGTCGATGCTGTCGATCAGCTTGCCCAGCTCCTCGCCGACGAGCCACTCGGGGTTGTTGTCGCTCGTGTAGCTGAACTGCTCCGCCACCTTCGTGCCGCGTCGCTGCCACCGGTCGTCGGTGACCCAGGTCTGCTGGGTCGGGAGCAGGACGTAGGCGTCGCCGATGTCGTACGCCCGGTGCGACTCGTCGGCGGTGAGCAGCACCTCGTGCAGCTTCTCGCCCGGGCGGATACCGATCACCTCGCGAGCCACGTCGGGGGCGATGGCGTCGGCGAGGTCGACGATACGCGTCGAGGGGATCTTCGGGATGAACACCTCGCCGCCGGTGAGCTCCTCCAGGGCGAAGAGGACGAGATCGACAGCGTTCTCGAGCGAGATCCAGAAGCGGGTCATGCGCTCGTCGGTGATCGTGAGGCGCCCTTCCTGGGCCTGGCGCCGGAACAACGGGACGACCGAGCCGCGCGAGCCGACCACGTTGCCGTAGCGGACGCAGGCCAGCCGGGTCGAGTACGAGCCGTAGGCGTTGCCCTGCACCACGATCTTCTCGGCGCAGAGCTTCGTGGCGCCGTAGAGGTTGACCGGATTCACCGCCTTGTCCGTCGACAGGGCGACCACCCGCTCGACCCCGGCGTCGATGGCTGCATCGACGACGTTCTGGGTGCCGATCACGTTGGTGCTGACGGCCTCGAACGGGTTGTACTCGCAGGCCGGGACCTGCTTCATGGCGGCCGCGTGGATGACGTAGCTGGCACCCTGCGCCGCGCGGGTGAGACGTGCCCGGTCGCGGACGTCGCCGATGAGGTAGCGCACGCGCTCACTCCCGAAGCGCGCCCGGGCCTCGGACTGCTTGAGCTCGTCACGGCTGAACAGGCGGACGACGGTGTCCGGGTAGTTGGAGAGGATCCGGGAGATGAACGCCGTCCCGAACGATCCGGTGCCACCGGTCACGAGGATGGTCTTGCCTGCGAAGTCCATGCGGTCCGCCTCTCGTTGCTCCCCACGCGGCGTCGCCGGGGCTCTGACGGTGGCCTTACGTCGCCGGGCCAGCGGGGATTGAGCCGCCCCGCCCGCGGTGCCAGGCGAGCGTCCGTCGGAGGGCGGACTCGAGGTCCCACCGGGGAACGAGGCCGATTCCCGACGCCAACGCGCCATCAGGGAGGTACACAGAGCCGGCCGAGCTGGCCATGGTGGTGCCGGCACGCCGGACTGGCAACGGCGGATCCTCGAGCGCCGCGACGGCCTCGGCCAGCTGTGCGATCGTCACGGCATCGGGCGAGCCGACGTCGTAGGAGCCGCCGGCTGCTCCGTCGACGGCGAGCACCCACAGGTAGCGGGCGAGGTCGGCGGCGTAGAGGTAGCTGCGCACTGCCGTTCCGTCGCCGGCAACGGTGACCGGACGGCGGGCGAGCGCGTCGGCGAGGAAGTTGCCGACGGCGAAGTGCAGGCCGAGGGGCAGGTGGGGCCCGACGAAGGTGAACAGCCGGGCGACGATGGCCGACGCGTCGAGCTGCGGGTCGTGCAGCAGCGCCTCGGCGGCGAGCTTCTCCTCACCGTAGGCGTCCGGGCGCTCCCGACCTGCGGCACCCGAGCTCAGGTAGAGCACGCGGCAGCCGCGAGCGGCGTAGTCGCGTGCGAGGCGGGCGTTCGCTGCCGCGACGGCCCGCATCGCTGCCTCGGTCGGGGCGTCGCCGCTCGCGACGCTGGCCGAGGCGCCGGCGACGACGAGGTCGGCGCTCGCTGGCAGCGTTGTCTGCCGGCGTACGTCGCCGGTGATCAACTGCACGCAGCGGTGCCTCGCAAGGTGGGGGTGGCGGCGGGCGAAGCCGGACGGGTCGCGGCTCACGAGCACGAGACGCGGTGCGATGGCGAGACGATCCGCCGACCAGGTGAGCAGCTCGGTGAGCCACGTCCCGACGAAACCGGTGGCGCCCGTCGCGAGGATCAGCTGTCGGTCGAGGCGTCGCAGGGCATCGCGGGCTAGCTCGAGGCTGATCTCGAGGTCGGGCCCGAGCCCGGTGGGGTGGGCAATCGGCCGCTGCACCGGGCGCCCTCCCGGCTCGAATCCGTCCGGCATCGGGCCGTCAGCGTAGCAAGGTACGCACCGCCGCTCCGGTGCGACGCGAGACGTGGAGGTGGTGGCGTGAAGGTGGTGATCCTCGCCGGCGGCCTTGGCACGCGGCTCTCGGAAGAGACGACCGTGCGCCCGAAGCCGATGGTCGAGATCGGCGGCCGTCCGATCCTGTGGCACATCATGAAGGGGTACGCCGCCGCCGGCTTCGACGAGTTCGTCGTGTGCTGCGGGTACAAGGGCTACGTCATCAAGGAGTACTTCGCCAACTACCGGATGCACCAGGCCGACGTGACGTTCCACCTCGACAGCGGCGAGGTGCTGGTCCACCACCTCGACGCCGAGCCGTGGAAGGTCACCCTCGTCGAGACCGGCGCCGCCACCCAGACCGGCGGGCGCATCCTGCGGGTGGCGGACTACCTCGACGACGGCGCGTTCGCCGTGACCTACGGAGATGCGGTCAGCGACGTCGACGTCGCGAGGGTCGTGGACTTCCATCGCGCGCAGGGGCGCATCGCGACGGTCACTGCCGTTCGACCGCCGGCTCGGTTCGGTGCGCTCGAGCTCGACGGGAGTGCCGTCCGGGCGTTCCAGGAGAAGCCGGCCGACGGGGAGGCGTGGATCAACGGCGGGTTCTTCGTCTGCAGCCGGGAGGTGCTCTCCTACATCGACGGCGACGACACCCTGTTCGAGCGCGAGCCCCTCGAGCGGCTGGCGAAGGACGGCGAGCTCTCTGCGTACCGCCACGACGGCTTCTGGCATCCGATGGACACGCTGCGGGACCGCACCGCCCTCGAGCAGCAGTGGGCGTCGGGCGACGCCCCGTGGCGGCGGTGGTAGGCGACGGCGGCCGCCCGGTTCCGGGGCATGACCCGGCGGCCGGCCCGGCCGAGCACCACGGCGTGGCCCGGTCGTCGATGGAGGGGCGCCGTGTCCTCGTCCTCGGGGCGACCGGCCTGCTGGGGCCGTACCTCGTCGCCGAGGCTCGCGCACGTGGCGCCCTCGTCGACGGGGTCGGCCGGCGTAGCGGGGCGGTGCGCCACGACCTCACGGCGTCGAGCGATGCCATGGCACGGCTCAACCTGGCGTCCTACGACGTCGTAGTGAACGCCGTGGCGCTCACCGATGTCGACGCTTGTGAGCGCGAGCCGGAGCGAGCCCGTGCGGTGAACGCCGGTGTCGTCGCCGAGCTGGTCGGAGGCCTTGCTCGGGCTACCCACCTCGTCCATGTCTCGACCGACCAGGTGTACCCGGACGCCCCCGGGCCCCACCGGGAGGGCGTGACCGGTCCGGTCAACGCCTACGGCCGCTCCAAGCTCGGCGGCGAGATCGAGGCGTGCCGCCACCCTCGGACCACGGTCGTCCGAACCAACTTCTTTGGACCCTCGCGTACCTCGGGTCGCGCGAGCCTGAGTGACTGGGCGCTCGGTGCGCTTGCCCGCCGGGAGCCGATCGACGGGTTCGCCGGCTCGTGGTTCTCGCCGCTGCGCCTCGACACGGTCGCTCGCTGGTGCTTCGACGCGGTTGCTGCCGGTGCGACCGGCACCTTCAATCTCGGGAGCAGGGACGGCATGTCGAAGTACGAGTTCATTCTGGCGCTCGCACGTGCGCACCGTCTCGATGGCTCCTTGGTGCGGGCAGTCGAAGGAGGGTCGCGCCGCGGGCGCGCCCGGCGGGCACCGGACCTGCGCCTCGACGTCGGGGCCATCGAGGCGCGTCTTGAGGGGCAACTCCCGACCCTTGCCGAGGAGGTGGCGAGATGAGCGGTACCGTGCGCATCGGCCGGCGTCGAGTTGCCCTCGACCAGCCGACCTACTTCATCGCTGACATCGGCGCCAACCACGACGGCAGCCTCGAGCGTGCGCTGCGGCTCATCGCGCTCGCCGCTGCGGCCGGTGCGGATGCGGCGAAGTTCCAGAACTTCCGGGCGGAGACGATCGTGTCCGACCGTGGGTTTCGGGCGCTCGACGGCGCGCTCGGTCACCAAGCCGCCTGGACCAAGCCGGTCAGTGAGGTCTACGCCGACGCGTCGCTCCCGCTCGAGTGGACGGGGACGCTGCGCGAGGCGTGCGAGCGTGCAGGGATCGACTACCTGACGACGCCCTACGACCTCGACCAGCTCGACGAGCTCGCCCGGCACGTGTGCGCGTGGAAGGTCGGCTCGGGTGACATCACCTGGACGGCGCTCATCGAGCGGCTGGCGAGCAGCGACAAGCCGGTGCTCCTTGCCACGGGCGCCTCTGACGCCACCGACGTGACGCGGGCGATGAGTATCGCCTCGTGTGCGCGGGCGGGGGTGGTGCTGATGCAGTGCAACACCAACTACACCGGATCGGCGGAGAACCTCTCCCATGTCGCCCTGAACGTGCTCGGCTCGTTCGCGAACGCCTATCCGGAGGCCGTGCTGGGGCTGTCGGACCACACGCCGGGCCACCTGGCCGTGCTTGGTGCCGTGGCGCTCGGCGCGCGTGTGATCGAGAAGCACTTCACCGACGACCGGCAGCGTCCCGGTCCGGACCACTCGTTCGCGCTCGATCCGGCCGGATGGCGCGCAATGGTCGACGACGTCCGGGTGCTCGAGTCTGCGCTCGGCCCGTCGGAGAAGCGCGTGATGGAGAACGAGCGGGACACGGTCGTGATCCAGCGCCGTGCGCTGCGCGCTGGCCGGGCGCTGCCCGCCGGGTCGGTGCTCGCGGCAGACGACCTGGTCGTGCTTCGGCCGTGCCCCGCCGACGGGCTCGCGCCACACCGGATCGACGAGGTGGTCGGCCGCAGGCTGCGCCGACCGCTCGACGCTGGGGAGCACCTGCGCTTCGGGGATCTCGAGTGAGCCGGGTGGCGGTCGTCATCCCCGCCTACGACGAGGAGGCGAGCGTCGCCCGGATCGTGCGCGGCGCGCGTCGCCACGGCATGGTGATCGTCGTCGACGATGGGTCGCGCGATGCCACTGCCGACCAGGCGGAAGCGGCCGGCGCGCGGGTGCTTCGCCACGAGGAGAATCGGGGGTACGACTCGGCGCTTCGGACGGGCTTCGAGCACGCCGTGGATCAGGGCTTCGAGGTAGTGGTCACCCTCGACGCCGACGCCCAGCACGATCCGGATCGCGTCGCCTCGTTCGTGGCGCCGATCGCCGCAGGTCGGGTCGACGTGGTGCTCGGCGTTCGGGGGAGCTTCCAACGTCCGAGCGAGCAGCTCTTTGGCGCCTACGTGCGGGCCCGCTACGGCGTCCCGGACATCTTGTGCGGGATGAAGGCGTTCTCCCGGTCGGCCGTCGTGCGGCACCGGCCTGCCCTTGTCTGGGAGAGCATCGGCACCGGCCTTGCGCTCGAGTGCCTCCGGGCGCACGAGCTGTTCGAGACCGTCGACGTCGCGGTGCGGCCACGGGCCGGAGCCTCTCGCTTCGGTCGAGGGGCACAGGCCGAGCTGCGCATCCTGCGCGTCCTCTTCGAGGCCGTGCTTCGAGACGTCCGTGGCGCCGCTCGACTGACGGCGGCACCGCGGCAGGCGGCGCGCTGAAAGGAGTCGATCGATGCAAGGGCGAATGAGGGTGGCGGACGTCGTGGTGCAGCTGCTCGTCGCTGCCGGGGTACGGGACGTGTTCATGGTCACCGGCGGTTCGGCGATGCACCTGAACGACGCCTTTGCGTCGACGCCGGGGATGACGGTGACGTGCGTCCACCACGAGCAGAGCGCGGCGATGGCTGCCGACGGCTACTTCCGCGCCTCGAGCCGAATGGCGGCGGTCAACGTGACGAGCGGCCCGGGGGCGACGAATGCCATCACCGGCGTGCTCGGCGCTTGGGACGACTCGCTCCCGGTCGTTGTCGTCTCCGGCCAGGTGAAGCGTGACCACCTTGCCTGGCGGTACGACCCTGCCCTGCGCCAGCTGGGCGACCAGGAGGTCGACATCGTATCGATGGTCGCCGGCATCACGAAGTACGCCGCGTGCGTCACCGATCCGGCCAGGATCCGCTACCACGTCGAGCGGGCCGTGCACCTGGCGCGGCGTGGTCGACCGGGACCCGTCTGGATCGACATGCCGGTCGACGTCCAGGGCGAGCTTGTGGAGCTCGACGATCTGGAAGGCTACGACCCGGCGGAGGACGAGACGACCATTGTGGGCCGATCGGACGTGTCCGGGTGCGCCCGCGAGGTGGCGGCCCGGCTGGCGGCGGCGCAGCGCCCGGTGGTCTACGCCGGGGCCGCGGTGCGCAGCGCCGGCGCCCACGCGTCGTTCGAGCGGCTTGCGCGCCGCCTCGACGTCCCGGTCGTGACGGCGCTCAACGCGCACGACCTGCTCGATCACGCCGACCCCCTCGCGATCGGACGCCCGGGCATCATCGGCGATCGCGCCGGGAACCTCGCCGTGCAGAATGCCGACCTCGTGCTCGTGCTCGGGACCCGCCTCAAGATCGGCCAGGTGGGCTACGACCCGGCCGGATGGGCGCCGGGCGCCCACGTCGTCATGGTGGACCTCGATCCGGCGGAGCTCGCCAAGCCCACGATCCACGTCGAGATGCCGGTGCACGCCGACGTCGCTGCGTTCATCGACGCCTTGTTGTCGGCGACCGAGGGTTGGGCGGCTGGTCGTCACCAGGGCTGGCTCGAGTGGTGCCAGGGGCGCCGGGCCCGATACCCGGTGGTCGTGCCGGAACACTTCACCTCGCACGGCCCGGTGAACGTGTACGGGTTCTTCCCGACGCTGTTCGACCGCCTGGGTCCCGAGGACGTGGTCGTCGCCGGCAACAGCTGGGCGGGGAACGGGGCGGCGCAGTGCGCTCCGGTCCGCACCGGCCAGCGGCTCTTCAGCAACTCCGGCTGCGGTGCGATGGGTCACGACCTTCCTGCCGCGATCGGCGCCGCCGTCGCCTGCCCGGGGCGGACGGTCGTCTGTATCGCCGGGGACGGCAGCCTGCAGCTCAACCTCCAGGAGCTGCAGGTGGTCGTGCACCACGGGCTGCCCGTAAAGCTCTACGTGCTGAACAACGGTGGCTATGACTCGATCCGCAAGACCCAGGCGCGGTTCTTCCCCGGAAGGTCCGTCGGCTACGACGCGGCCTCGGGTCTGAGCTTCCCCGAGCTGTCCCGGATCGCCGATGCCTATCGGATCCCCTTCGTCCGGGCGGAGACCCAGCAGGAGCTCGAGCTCGCTGTCGACTGGTCAGCTCGGCAACGGGGTCCGGCGGTCGTCGAGGTGGTCGTCGACCCGTCGCAGGAGTACGCGCCGAAGTCGACGGCGCGCATGCTCGACGACGGACGTCTCGTCTCCGCGCCGCTCGACGACATGGCGCCGTTCTTGCCGCGAGCTGAGGTTGAGGAGAACCTCGCACCGTCACGCGGGGAGCTCCACCAGGTTGCGGGGCGTCCGATGGTGGTGGCCTCGGTCACGTCTTGAACCTGTCCGGCTCGGGTCGTGCGGTAGGCGAGGGGCGTGACCCGGCGCAGGATGGTCGCGGCGGAGCGGGTGCGCCCGCTTGCCCGGAGGTGCAGTCGCGCCCGCTGGGTCGGGCCGTCACCTGACAGCGAACGGTAGCGTCACCAGCCGATCCGACAGGCCCATCCGCCCCGCGGCGAGCATGATCGACGGCGCTGCATAACCGGCGGCGACGACCACCGGCGCGGCTGAGTCCTGCAGCAGGTCGGGATGCCCCACCGTCATCGAGGCGATCCGCTTGCCCTGGCGAGCCGGGTTGCCGTCCACAAGCAGGAGCTGCGCACGCCGGCGGAGCGAG
The DNA here is from genome assembly GCA_021809425.1 of Actinomycetes bacterium. GTDB lineage: Bacteria > Actinomycetota > Acidimicrobiia > Acidimicrobiales > Bog-793 > JAKBAA01. The sequence goes on from JAKBAA010000046.1 coordinate 15,782, forward strand.
GGGAGGGCGAGCAGCTTGTACGCGAGCTCCCCGATTCCCCAGAGCGCGACCTCCTGGGCGTCGCCGAGCGCCTGTTCGAGGTAGACGTCAAAGCGCGCCAACGTCGCCGCGCTTCGTGCGGCGAACGACTGCAGCTCCGCTCGCAGGGAGAGATCTGGGGCGACGGGTGGCGTGCGCGGCGCATCGCTGCGCCGGAACGCTCCCGTCGCGGCCGGAACGGGTGGGAGCGATGCGTCCGCACGCGTCGGTACCGACGCCGTCCACACCACCTCGAAGCCGTGTCGCGCGAACAGGAGCTCCAGGGCGGAGGTCGAAAAGTGGTTCGCGTGCTCGGTGTTGAAGTCCTGGAAGGGGACGAGGAAGGGATGGCAGTAGCGGGCGGCGTCGGGGGCATCGAGGTAGAGCAGGCCGCCCGGGCGGAGGATGCGGCGGATGGCTCGGAGGGCTCCCGGCACGTCCCAGAGGTGCTCGAGCACGCCGATCATGGTGACGGCGTCGAACTCGCCGAGCCCGGGCGGGGGGTCGTCGAACGTCCCGGTGCGGACGTCGGCGCCGAGGAGGGCGGCGACCTCTGCCGATCGGGGCGCAGGATCGAGCCCCACCACGCGGGTCATACCGCGTCGTTGGAGCTCGACGAGCAGGGTGCCGACGCCACAGCCGAGGTCCAGGAGCGACGCGTCGAGCGGCAAGAGCTCGAGCAGGTGGTCCGCCGTGACGGCCTTGTTCTCGAGCGCCCAGGGCGTGGCGACCGACTCGGGCGTGAGCCGCCCCCCCGCCGTCGTGCTGCCTTCGTCGGCGTATTTCGCGTCCTCGAAGTAGTACGCGTCGAAGTCCGCCTGGCGGACGTCGTGGTCGCTGAATCCGGCCGCGCAGGCGGCGCAGGAGACGACGACGAGCGGCCCCGGAAGGGGATGGCCGTCGGGTACGCAGAGGTCGACGGCGGCGAGCTCGATCGCTTCGCACGTCCCGCAGACCGGACAGGCGCGACGAGTCGCCCGCGCCGGGCCGCTGTCCGCCTCGGTCGGGAGCCCGTCGTACCCGGCAACACGCGCGCTCTGGATCACCATGGGTGACCTGACGACCGCCACTGTGCTGCCCTTGAGCCGACGAGGCGGTCTCGGCGGCACGTCACCCGTCGCCGCGGTCGGCAGGTGGCGGAGTGCTGGTCCTCGGACCGGATGGGAGCGCCCACCCCGGGAGGCGTCAGGCGAGGGATCGGCTCAGAGCCCCAGCCTGCCCTCGAGGTGAGCCCGCATCAGCTCGAAGGGATCGTCGAACCACTCGTCGAAGCGGGCGCCGCAGCCGAGGAGGCGGGCGACCCACATCAGCGACTTGTGGTCGATCGGAATGCCCGCGGACGTGGCCGCGATGAGGCTGAGTGCGTACATGTCCGGCTGGAGCTCGTAGGCCTTGGCGGCCTTCGACGCGAGCTCGAAGGCGTCGTGATGGCGCTCGAGCCCGATGAGCGCGACCGCGACCCAGCGGACGACGGTCGGCTGGAAGGCGGCATTCGCGGTCTGCAGCGCCGGGAGGAGCGCGCCGAGCGCACCGAAGTGGTCGCCGGCCGCCAGCGCGCCGAGCCCGGCGAGTCCGCGGGGAAGGTCGGCTGCGGCCGGCGGCACGTCGCTGCGCGCCGGCAGGTAGCAACGGGTCGTCCCCTCCGGCGCGTCGTCGCGGCGGGCGACCACTTCCCAGCTGACACGGCGGAATGCACCCCGGACCGGCCGGGAGACGGGGATGGCAAGCTCACGCGTCGGCATCGTCTCCAGGCGGGCTGCGAGCCGGACGTGGTCAGTCGGGTCGACGAGGGCCACGCCGTCGGGCAGCCGGATCGGCTCCGGGCCGGTGATGGTGCCGCTGTCCCCGGCTGCCTGCGAGGCGAGTGTCTCTACGTAGAACGACCGGACCTCGTGGAGCACCTCGGGCCAGGTGGTAGCGCGAGCCGTCTCGAGGCCGGCGACGCTGAGTCGCTGCGCGAGCACCGGGTTGTCGAGGACGCGGCGCGTGGCGGCGAGGAGGGCATCGGCATCGCCGATGGGAGCGAGAAGGGCGTTCTCTCCGTCCCGGGCGAACGTGATGATGCCGCCGTGGGCGGTCGAGACGACGGGGGTGCCGCTCGCCATCGCCTCGAGTGCCGGCAGGCCCCAGGTCTCGAAGCGGGAGCTGCACACGTAGACCAGGGCCTCCCGGTACAGCGTTGCAAGCTCCCCCTGGCTCGGGCCGACGACGACCCGCCCGAAGTCGCCGTCGACGGGTGGCCGGGGCGTCACCCAGACCACGTCGACATGGGGATGGCTCTCCGCCAGCCGTGCAGCGATCGTCCGGGCGAGGTCGATGCCCTTGAAGGGGGACCCGTCTGGCCCGACGAAGAGCACGGAATGTCGGGGACCGGCGGGGCCGTCGGGAGCGAAGCGCGTGATGTCCACGGCGTTCGGGACGAGTCGGGCCGCCACGCCGTAACGGTCCTCGAGCGCTTCGGCGCCGCCGATCCCGACCGCAATCGTGGCGTCGGCAGCGCGTACCGAGTGCGCTACGGCGACGAGCTGCTGGACGTCGATCTCCTCGAAGAGGTGGTGTGGGCCCTGCTCGAAGTGCACCACCGGCGCCACGGCCACGCGCCGGGCCGCAAGGACCTGATCCCAGAAGCCGGCGACGACGAGGTCGCAGTCGGCGGGGATGCTCTCGGCCAGTCGGCGGCCCAGCGGCACCTCGGTGAAGTCGGCTCGCAGCTCCATCCAGTCCGGCCGCCCAAAGTGCGAGACCACGGTCACCTGGTCGCCGAGCGCGACGAGGTGGTTGGCATGCTCGAAGAGCACCCGAGCGCCACCGCCCGGGCCCGTGATGGGGACGAGGTAGACGATGTGCATCGGGTGCTCGCCGGCCCGACGCGACGAGCGGGTGCGCGGTGGCAGGAGCGGCGCCTCCGTGGCGACGATGTCGAGGATGTCCAGGTACTCGGCACGGCGGCCGGCGACGACGACCTGCTGCGGGCCGGGGATGCCGTGGGTCGCATCGGGGACCTCGGCTGCGTCGGCGGCGCTGGCCAGCAGGGAGAGGCCCGTCGTCATCGAACTGCCCTGGCCGGCGCGCGCTCCGCGCGCACGGCAGGCTCCGGATGGGTGGCGCCACCGCCTTGTCGGAGGACTGCCCGTCGCTCGAAGTGCTCGTTGACCAGCAGCACGAGCTCGTCGATGGAGGCGCCGATCCGTTCGACCCGGGCACGGTAGTCGCGCTGATACTGGCTGCACTCCTCCGTCGCCCGGGCGAGCTGCTCCGGCGTGGGTGCGCCGTCCGGACAGGCGAAGATCCCTGGTGCGCTGTGCCTCGTGACGTCCATGGGTTCCCCGGAGCCCCACACCTGACGGCCGGTGAGGGCGATCGGCGTGCCGCAGAGCACCGCCTCCTCCCCGAGCGCCGTCAACCAGTCGCAGCTCACGACGACCTCGGCCGAGCGGAGTAGCGTCGCCAGCTCCCGCCGCCCGGTTGGCCAGCTTCGCGTGATCTCGGTCATGCCGGTCCGGTCGAGATCGGGTGGGACCGCTCCCTTCCCGACCCACAGGAGGCGGCCCCGTCCGGGCGTCGACTTCGGGTAGTAGATGGAGAGGTCGGTGAGCGGAAGGCTGAAGACGGGCCGCCCCGGATCGATCACGTCGGCCCAGGCGAGTATGAGGTCGTCCGGACCTTCGCGCATCGGGGGGCCGCCGAAGTGTCCGGGGCGGTGGAGCTGCCAGCGGACAACCCAGGGGGAGCCGAGGGGATTGCCGGGCACGTTCTCGGGATAGACGGCGACGAACGGCTCGAGCTGGTCGCCTTGGCGGGCCACCGGTGTGGTCCATGCCGGGTTCGTGAGGCCTCGTCCGGGGATGCCTGGCGCGGGCGCGATGGGAGCGATCGTCGCCTCGTAGCCGTGGCGGTTGAGCCGGTCACACAGCATGTGCAACGCAACCGGGCCCGCCGAACCGGTCTGGTAGTCCGGGGCGGCGATGACAAAGCGCCGAAGCGGGAGCGGCCTCGCCGCCTTGGTGGGTGCCGGCAGGAGCACCGACGGGTCGAGCGGTGAGGTGTCGCCCTCGTCGGGCGCGGGAAGCCGTTCGCCCGGCAGCGCCCGCGGCGAGGGTGGCGAAACGCCTGCAGCTGACGCCTCCCGGGCGAGATTCGCGCGGGCGAGTGCGAGATCGGCCTCGTTGAGCAAGCCGAGGTCGAGGCCTCGGCAGATTGCCGGTCCGATGGACGCGACGTCGCGGGCGGTCGCGCCGGCCGGGCGACGGGCGTAGCCGCGGTTCGTCGGGCTCCAGGCGAAGCCGCGCACGAGCAGATCGAGCACGAGGGCGGCGCGAAGGTCGCCCGGGTGGTCGGAGTCCACGGGGGTGGTGGCCGGAAGGTCGCTGCCGAGCGCGGCTCGACGCAGGACGACCGACGAGAGGTCCGGGAAGGTGACGGCGCGCAGTGCCAGCAGGCGCGCCAGCCGGCGCCCCACGTGGACGTGTGGGTTGGCCTGGCGGTAGTCCCGCGTCGACACGTCGAGCGCCACCGCCGGCGCCCGCCAGAGCAGCGCGGCGGACCCGAGCACGGCCTCCGGAGCATCTTCGAGCCCGGCGACCGCCGTCGCGACGTCGGCGACGGCGAGCGACTCGCCGTGCTCGACGATGACGAGGTAGGGGGCGGTCGTGGCGGCGATGGCGTCGCGCAGTCGCCGGTCGGTGCTCGTAGCGCCGTCCAACGGCGCATCTTCGTCGGTCGGCTTCCCCGCTGCGGCGCCGTGCGTCGCCTTGTCCTTCCCCGCAGGAAGGCGGCGAACCTCGAGGTCGAGCCGGCCGGCGAGCGGGCTGTCGAACAGGTGGTCAGGCTCGACGAGAGCGCCAGCGGTCGACTCGAGCACGAGGACGCAGATCTTCGGCGTCACCGTTGCTCCTGCTGCCCAGAGCCGGCAGGACGTGCCCCATCGCGAGTGCGCTTCATGCAGGCGCTAACGGCGCTGCTCGACCGCCCTTACAGCGGGAGGATCCCAGCGCTTCGGCGAGCTCCGGCGGCGCCGAGCGCTTCGCGGACAGCCTTGCGGGCGTCGTCGTCTCCGCCGTCGCGGCGAACCCGCTCCAGCGCGGCGGCGCCCCGGCGCGCGCGGGCCGACGGGTCGTCGAGGGCGGCGTGGAGCGCCGCGGCGAGCGCCTCCCGGCTCGGCTCTGCCCAGACGAGCCCGGTCCAGCGACCGGCGTAGGCGGTCGGGACCTGCCGGGGAACGCTCCCTACGGTCCACCCGGTCGAGGCGTCCACTCGGCCGGCTGCCGTGTCCTCGGTGGCGATCACGGCGAGGCCGCAGGCCTGTGCAGCCGCGACCAGCCGCCCGCCGTCGTCGAGGCGACGTGGGCTCAGGTACAGGTCGCCGGCCCGCAGGATGGCGGCGACCTCGGCCTGGTCGGCGACCGGATCGAGCACGACGACGCCGCTGTCCGAGTCGGCGGCGACGCGGCGAAGGGCCGTCTCGAGCCAGCCCTCGGGGGCGAGGCCGTAGGGAGCCGCCAGGAGCTGGACGACGAGCGTCGCCGCCGCAGGGCGGGATGGCTCGCTCAGCCACACCTCGAGGAGGGCGTCGAGGCCGCCGTCGAGCGTCGCCGCGGCGCAGGCGACCACCCGCGGCGCCGTGGTGCCGGCAAGGCCACGGGCGGGCCCGTCCGGGGTGAACACCGAGGGATCGAGGGCGGCCGGCACCAGCCGCACTGCCTCGGGTCGCAGCCCGCGGGCGATCGCCTCGTCACGTGCCGTGCTCGAGCTCACCCAGCACTCGAGGACGTGCTCGCGCAGAACGGGCAGCCAGGCGGCCGGGGGTCCGCCGGCGAGGTGCGAAGGGAGGGCAACGACGCGACGGGGACCGTCGATCCCCGAGGAGAGGAGCTCGCCGGGGCTCGACGGGAGGGTGAGCCAGACCTCGAGGGTCGCCGGCAAAGCGGTCGCCGTGGAGGCGTCGTCGACGAGGACGGCATCGCCCTCCTCGGCGAGGAGTGCGGCGAGCGCTCGGGCGCTGCCGTCGCCGTCGTCGAGGGTGGCGCCCGCCGGGAGGCGCAGGGCCACGGTTGCATCGCTGCGGTCCATGGTGTCGGCGGGCACGAGCGTCGACGGGGGGCGGCTGTCGGACGGGGCCGCCCGGCGTGATGTGGATGCCGCTCGTGTCGGCTGCGTCGCCCGCGCCCGCGCCGGCGCGGCCGCCGGATCGGGGAGGTCGGTGGCGGCAAGGGCGTCGAGGATCGCGGTGAGCTCGTCGGTCCCTTCGGGCGCCGCCGTGTCGACGGTGACGACGGCGGTGGCCAGTTGGCGTGCCCGAGCGCCGAGGAGGTCACCGTCCCGGTCGCCGGCGAGGGTCAGCACCACCTTGGCGCACGCGAGAAAGGGGTCTGGGTCGAGGACCGGACCGGCGCCGAGGAGCCCGGGGATCGCGGCGCGTAGCCGGCCGTCGGCGCCGTCGCCGATCTGGACGAGGCCGAGGTCGGGTCGGCGAGAGGCGAGCTCGACGAGCAGGGAGTGCAGGTGGTCGATCACCGGGTCAGCAACGGCCCGGGTGGCCGCGGCGACGCACACCCCGGCACGCTGGTCGACGGGGACCGGAGCGGTGAGCCGGGGCGAGGTTGCCGCGGCGATCGGGCTCGGTGCTCCGTGAATGGCAGCTGCAGGGAGGAGGTCGCGGAGCGGCTCGGCGAGGACGTCGGTGTCCCGGCACAGGACCACCTCGCTGACGGAGCGTTCGATGGCGCAGGCCGTGAGCGCCCCGAAAGCCGGGTCGTCCCAGTTCGACGAGCGCTCCTCGTACCAGCCCCGCAGCATGATGCCCTCGCTCGCCAGGCGCTCGCCCAGGTCGGCGTCGGGGTCCGGCTGGACGAGGACGACCGTCGCGCCGCTGGCCCGGTGGCGGCGGGCGTGCGCGAGCGCCTCGGGTGCGGCAGCGCGACGCGCCACGACCACCGTCGCCATTTCGGCCTCGGCGTGGCGGCTCGCCCCGTCGGGGGCCACTGCGCCCTGCGCCGCTGCCGCGTCAGGCTCGGCCGACGCGGCCCAGAGCACCTCGAGGCGGCCGGCGAGGTCAGGGGCGAGGCCCGCCACCGCACCGGCCAGCGCGGGGCGCACCTGGTCGGGGACCGACCGCGCCGCCGGTCCAACGAGGGCGAGGGCCCGCTCGTCCCGGAAACTGCCCCAGGCGACGCAGGCGGCGACGAGGCGGTCGACGGGCGCCACCGCGGCCCGTGCCGCGCTGGCGAGCAAGGGGCAGGCGTGGGAGAGGCCGGCCTGGCGTAGCCGCGCGGACCAGACCAGCTGTCGGTCGATGCCGAGGCGGCTCGCCAGCTGGGCAGCGGTCGCGAGGAGCGGTGCCGCCATCGGCGCCAGCGGATGCCACGCTTCGAGCACCCGGTCCCCGACGTCGGGCTGGAGCTGCAGGAGGGGCGGGAAGAAGGCGGCGAGCCGGCCCGCCGGCAGGGCGCGGAACAGCTCGCCAAGGTCGCGCCCGGACCGCTCGAGGCACTCGACCAGGAGCCCCACATGGGCGTCGAGGCCGCCGACGTTGCGTAGCGTGTCGAGCAGGACCGAGGCCGCCTCGTGGTGGCGGTCGAGGGCGACGAGCGCCCGGGCGCGGTCGACGGCGACGAGGCTCGGCCGCAGCTCGAAGCCGTCGTCGTCGACCACCGGGCCGCGCAGGCGGTCGAGGGCGGCGAGGGCCGCTTCGGGGCGATCGGCGCCGAGGTGCGCCCGGCCCTCGGCGACGTCGGCGAAGGCGTGGACGCGGCTGACGGCGCGGTACCGGTCGGCGGTCTCCAGCGCGTCCTCGAAGCGTCCGCTCACGAGGGCGCACTCGACGAGCGCCCGCAGCGCCAGGCGGCGGACCGAGGGGTGGGGCTCGAGATCGAGGGCACGTTCGGCGAGCTCCATCGCCTCGTCGGTGCGGCCAGCGAGCAGGTAGGAGCGCGCCAGGCTGACGACACGCGTGGCGCGCCCGAGCTGCGAGCCGCCGGCGAGGTCGTCGAAGGCCGTGCGCAGGTTGCGCTCGCCCTTCGTCCGCTCACGGACGGCGGCCTGGAGGTAGCCGCGATGCAGGATCCGGGCCCGGTCGTTGAGGCGCAGGTACGGTGGCTTGCCGTCGAAGCTCCGGACGATCTGCTCGTGCAGGCGCCCCTCCCATCGGCAGGCGGCCCGACGAAAGAGGCGGGCGGCGGGGTGACTGAGCGTGGTGGAGGCCTCTGTCCCCTGGAGGTTGTCGATGAGCAGGAGGTAAGCCTCGAGGTCCGACGGCGTCGCCGCGAGCTCGGCGCGCAGGGCGTCGGGGTCGTCGCATGTGAGGGTCTCGTCGGCGTCGACCCAGAGAATCCACTGCCCCCGGCAGGCCGCCAGCGCGGCGTTGCGGGCGCGGCCGAAGTCGCCGTCCCAGTAGCCCTCGAGCACGGTGGCGCCGGCGCGGCGGGCCAGCTCGACGGTGCCGTCCGCCGAGCCGGTGTCGTAGACGACGAGCTCGTCGGCGAGCGCGGCAGCCGCCGCCAGGCTGCCGGCGAGCTGCTCCTCCTCGTCCTTCACGATGAGGCAGGCCGACACGAGCGGCCACGGGCCGCGCTCGGCTATCGGGGGGCCGCCGGGGTGGTGGACGTAGGCGTCCTCGGCGACGAGCAGGCGTCGGTCGCGATCGACGACGTCGGCGACGGCTGCGGCGAGGCCCGTCCCGGCGGCGAGGGCGGCGAGCCCACCGGCCGCCTCGAGGTGGTCGCGACGCAGCAGGACGGCCGGCCCGCCGAGGTGGGCAACTACCGTGGCGCCCGTGCCGCCTGCACCGGCGCGAAGGAAGGCGCGGCGCGCACCGACGTCGCCGGGCTGGTAGGGGACCCCGACGTAGAGCTCCGGGCCGTCTGCGACGTTCGAGCGCGCCCCGACGGCACCGACCTCGGCGTCGGCGGCGTGGGCGACGAGCGCACCGACGAGCCCGTCGCGTGGCTGCACGCGGTCGTCGAGCACGAGGACGAGCGGGTGGAGCGCCGGAACGCTCGCCGGGCGGACGAGGTCCGGCCTGCCGCCGTGGTGGCGCCAGGCGGCGGCCGACGCGCCGTCGGCGCGCGGGCCGAGCAGGACGACGTCGTCACCGCGGCGCAGCT
>JAKBAA010000047.1 GCA_021809425.1 Actinomycetes bacterium
CGCCGGCCACCTCGCCGCCTGCCACCTCGCCGAGCGGGTCCGGGCAAGCGGCGCGCCGCTGTTCGCGGCGACCTCTGCCGACACCGACGGCGACGGCGACGGCGACGGAGACCGACGGCCGTGAGCGCCCTGGGCGACACCCTCGCCGGCGGCGCCGCCGCGGCCGGGTCGGCCGGGGCCGAGCTGGCCGGCACGCCGATGCTCGCCGTCGACGACCTCGTCAAGCACTATCCGGTGCGCGGCGGAAAGGTGCTCCGCCACACGGTCGGGCAGGTGCACGCCGTCTGCGGTATCTCGTTCCGGGTCGGCGCCGGCGAGACCCTCGGGCTCGTCGGCGAGTCCGGCTGTGGCAAGACGACGGCCGCGCGCTCCGTGCTCCAGCTGGTGCGCCCCACCTCCGGCTCGGTCCGCTTCGAGGGCCGGGAGCTGACCACGCTCGGGGCCGACGAGCTGCGCGCGATGCGCCAGCACCTCCAGGTCGTCTTCCAGGACCCCTATGCCTCGCTCGACCCGAAGGTGCCCGTCGGCGAGACGATCGCCGAGCCGCTCAAGGTGCACGGACGCTGGAACAAGTCCGACGGGCCGACCGCCGTCGCCGAGGCGCTCCGGCGCGTCGGGTTGTCGCCCTCGCACGCCGGTCGCTACCCGAACGAGTTCTCCGGCGGCCAGCGCCAGCGGATCGGCATCGCCCGGGCCCTCATCATCGAGCCACGCCTGCTCGTCCTCGACGAGCCCGTCTCCGCCCTCGACGTCTCGGTCCAGGCGGGCGTGGTCAACCTCCTCGAGGAGCTCCAGGAGCAGCTCGGCCTCGCCTACCTGTTCGTCGCCCACGACCTCTCGGTCGTCCGCCACATCTCCGACCGCGTCGCCGTCATGTACCTCGGCAAGGTCGTCGAGCTCGGTACCCGTCAGGAGATCTACGGCCGCCCGGCGCACCCCTACACCCAGGCGCTCCTCTCGGCCGTCCCCGTGCCCGACCCCCGAGCCGAGCGCGCCCGCCGCCGCATCGTGCTGCCCGGCGACGTCCCGAGCCCGGTCAACCCGCCGAGCGGCTGCCGCTTCCGCACCCGCTGCTGGAAGGCCCAGGAGGTCTGCGCCGCCGCCGAGCCGCCGCTCGCCCCCTTCGGCGACGGCCACACCGTGGCCTGCCACTTCGCCTCCACCGACCTGCCGACGAGCTGAAGGCGGGCGCCCCCACCACCGCGCCCGAAGGGTCGTGGCGAGCCGCCCCCGGCCGGTCGGCACGGTAACATTGCAGCTCACGGCACCTTCTCGCCCCGTACGGCGACCGCCCGGCGGCCTGGCGCGTCACCGCCGGTGACGCCCGGCAGGGTGCCAGGAGAGGAGCAGCACGCGACATGGAGCCTCGACACCGCGGGCAGGGCCCGGCCGGGACCGTCCCGACCACGCGGGCGACCGTCCTCGAGGTCGAGGGCCTGCAGACCGAGTTCCACCTGCGCGGCGCCACGGTCACCGCCGTGGACGGCGTCAGCTTCAGCGTCGCCGAGGGCGAGTGCGTCGGCCTCGTCGGCGAGTCGGGCTGTGGCAAGTCGACGACCGGGCTGTCCATCATGAAGCTGCTCCCCGGTGTCGGCCACGTGACCGGCGGCGCCGTCCGCCTCGCCGGGCGCGACCTCACCCAGCTCGACGAGCGGGCCATGCGCCAGGTCCGCGGCAACGACGTGGCGATGATCTTCCAGGACCCGATGACCTCGCTCAACCCGACCTGGACGATCGGCCGCCAGATCGCCGAGGTCGTCCAGCTGCACCGCGAGGTGACCCGCAAGCAGGCCCGCGAGCGGGCGCTCGAGGTGCTCACCCTCGTCGGGATGCCCCGGCCGGAGGAGCGGCTCCGGGCCTACCCGCACCAGCTGTCGGGCGGCCTGCGACAGCGGGTGATGATCGCGATGGCGCTCGCCTGCGAGCCAAAGGTCCTCATCGCCGACGAGCCGACGACCGCGCTCGACGTGACGATCCAGGCACAGATCCTCGACCTCATCGACGAGCTGCGTGAGCGGCTCTCCATGGCTGTCGTCCTGATCACCCATGACATGGGCGTCATCGCGTCCCGCACGAGCCGCGTCATGGTCATGTACGCGGGCAAGATCGTCGAGTCGGCGTCGACGTCGGACCTCTTTGCCGAGATGCGCCATCCGTATGCCGAGGCGCTGCTCCAGTCCATCCCGCGGCTCGAGCAGGACCGAACCGTGCCGCTCTACTCCATACCCGGGCTTCCGCCGGACCTCTCGGAGCACCTCACGGGTTGTCGTTACGCGCCCCGCTGCCGCTACGTCACCGACCGCTGCCGAGCCGAGGAGCCGCTCCTCGCCCCCGAGGCGGCCGTTGCGGAACGCCGGTCGTCGGTGCCCGGCGAGACCAGCACCCCCATCGACGACAACGCTGCCACTCCCGGCCATCGCTACGCCTGCTTCCACCCGGTCTCCCGGTCCGCCGCCACGCAGCCGCTCGGAGCAGCGCTCGAGGAGCCAGGGCTTGCCGCCGACGCCGCAGCGCCCGAGAGCGCCCTCGTGCGCGTCGCTGCGGTCAACGAGCTGGCGGCGCTCGAGTCGGCCCTGACCACGGCCGCGGCGTCGCCCGAGGAGCTCGAGCACCGGTCGGTGCTCCTCGAGGTCGACCACCTCGTCAAGGAGTACCCGCTCACGTCGGGCCTTCTACAACGCAGGATCGCCAGCGTGAAGGCGGTCTCCGACATCTCCTTCTCCGTGCGCTCCGGCGAGACGCTGGGGCTCGTGGGGGAGTCGGGCTGCGGCAAGACCACCGTCGGCCGCCTGGTCGTGGCGTTGGAGCGCCCCACCTCCGGGGCGATCCGCTTCGACGGCGACGATCTGTCCCGTCCGGAGAGTCTCCGGCGACGGCGTCGCGACCTGCAGCTGATGTTCCAGGACCCCTATGCCTCCCTGGACCCGCGCATGCGCGTGGGCTCGACCATCCGGGAGCCGCTCGACATCCAGGGGATCGGCCGCGCGGCCGATCGCCGGCGCCGGGTCGACGAGCTGCTCGGAACCGTCGGCCTGCCCCGGCGCGCCGCCGAGCTCTACCCGCACGAGTTCTCGGGCGGCCAGCGACAGCGCATCGGCCTCGCCCGCGCCCTGGCGCTCAATCCGCGGCTGATCGTTGCCGACGAGCCGGTCTCGGCGCTCGACGTCTCGATCCAAGCGCAAATTCTCAACCTCATGCGCTCCCTGCAGGCATCCCACCGCCTCGCCTACATCGTGATCTCCCACGACCTCGCCGTCGTGAAGTACATCGCCGACACGATCGGCGTCATGTACCTGGGCAAGCTCGTCGAGATCGGCCCCGCCGAGTCTGTCTACGCCCGACCGGCCCACCCCTACACCCAGGGCCTCATCGACGCCATCCCGATCCCCGACCCGGCGGCCGGCCGCGGGGCGGCCGCGGTGCGTGGTGAGCTGCCGAGCGCCGTGGACCCGCCAAGCGGATGTCGGTTCCGGACGCGCTGCCCGATCGCCCAGGACCGCTGCGCGGAGGAGGAGCCGGCGCTTCGGCGCTTCGGCGAGGGGCACCGGGCCGCGTGCCACTTCCCCCTCCAGACACCCATCGAGTCGAGCGGAACCGAGGCGTTGGCCGGGACCCGCTGAGGGCGCCGCGTGCTCAGCGGCGCTGGAGCCGCACCTCGAACGCGTCCCGCAGCGCGTCACCGATGAAGTTGAGGGCCACCACCACGAGGATGATGGCGATCGCGACCGGATAGATCTCCCACCAGTAGCCGTCGGTCACGACGTTGACGCCGTCGGCGAGCATCGAGCCCCAGTCGGTCTGCGGGGCGGGGACGCCGAGACCGAGGAAGCCGAGAGCGGCGAGCGCGAGGATGGCGTCCGCGACCTGGAAGGTCGCGTTCACCACGATCGTCCCCACCGCGTTGGGAATGATGTGACGGAACACCACCCGGCGTCCCGTGCCACCCATGACCCGGACGGCCTGGACGTACTCACGCACCCGCAGCGTCAGCGTCTCGCCGCGCACCAACCGGGCGGGCACGAGCCATGCCACCGCTCCGATCACGATGATCAACAGCCCAACGGAGGACTGGAAGATCACGGTGAGGGTGACGAGCAGGAAGATGTAGGGGACCGACAGGAACACGTCGACGATGCGCATCATCACCGAGTCGACAACGCCGCCGAAGTAGCCCGAGACGGCGCCCCAGATGACGCCAAGCACCGTAGCGACGCCGGCGGCGGCGAAGCCGATCATGAGCGAGTTCTGGCCACCGAACATGAGGCGGCCGAGGATGTCGAAGCCGCTCTCGTCTGTCCCGAGCGGGTTCGTGCCGCTCGGCGGGGCGTTCTGCGTCGAGTTCAGGAGGGCCGTCTGCGTGTTCGTCTGGTTCGTGTGGTAAAAGACCGGACCGACCCAACAGAAGAGCACCATCAGGACGAGCACCACGAAGCCGGCGACGGCGAGCTTGTTCTCGATGAACGTACGGGCGATCTGGCGCAGTTGGCTCCCCGACGAGCGGGCCTCGCCCCCCGGCGCCATCGGCTCGGGAAACGCGCCGCCGGTCACCCCCTGGGCGACGGGCAGCTCGCCGGCCGTCGGGGCCACAAAGGGGTCAGCGGGAGCCATAGCGAATCCTCGGGTCGACGACTGCGTAGAGGACGTCCGCCACGAACGACCCAATGACTACGGCAAGCGACGCGACGAACGTCGTGCCGATGAGCAGCGGCACGTCCAGATTGAGCGCGGCGTTGTAGGTGAGCAGCCCCATCCCCGGGTAGTTGAACACGGTCTCGGTCACCACGGCGCCACCGACGATCGACGGGATCGAAAGGCCGAGGAGCGTGATGATCGAGATCATGGCGTTGCGCAATGCGTGGCCGTAGAGCACCCTGCGACTGCTCGCGCCCTTGGCGCGCGCGGTCCGGATGAAGTCCTGGGTCATGACGTCCATCATCGACGAGCGCATGTACCGGCTGAAGGAGGCGACCGTGACGGCGGCAAGGGTGAGCACCGGTAGGACAAGCCCCCGGGGATCCGCCAGGATCCCTCCGACGGTCGATGCCGACGGCGCCGCCACCGGAAACCAGCGCAGGTCCACAGCGAAGTAGAGGATGAGCAGCAGCCCGATCAGGAAGCTCGGTGCCGCATAGAGCACGAAGGAAACGCCCGTTGCGGCGTAGTCGACGATCGTGTTGCGCTTCACCACCTGGAGGATCCCGAGCGGGATGGCGACGAGGAGCGCAAAGGTCGTGGACAGCCCCAGCAGCACCAGCGTCTTCGGCAGACGCTGGAAGATGAGCGTGCTGACCGGGGCGTTGTTCTTGTAGGAGTAGCCCAGGTTGAAGTGGAGCACGAGGCCTTGCGCGTAGCGGAAGATCTGATCCCACAGCGGGAGGTTGTACCCGTTGATGTCGTTGAAGACCTGGATCTGGGCGGGTGTCGACCGCGCCCCCAGCGCCGCCCGGGCCGCCCCTCCGGGGATGATGTGGCTCAGCAGGAACGTGAGGAGGGTGACCCCGATGAGGACGATGACGGCCTGGAAGATGCGGCGAATGGTGTAACCGAGCAGCGCACTGCCCTCCTTCGGACGGGTGCATCGTAGTCGCAGCGCAGCGTGCCGGATGCGGCAAGGGCTCCCCGGCCGGCGTCTGTCCGCCGACCGGGGAGCCCCCTACCAGTACCGCAGCGCTGCGGCCTAGGTGCGTGCCCTACTTGATGTGCCAGGTCTCCGGCAAGATCGAGTACAGCGAGTTGAGCGGCGTGGCACCCGTGATGTTCTTCGCCACCTCGGACGCTCCGTCGCCGTTCGGCTCCCACAGCCACGGCAGCTGCTTGGCGAGGAAGTTCTCGTAGGCGGCGAAGGCCGACGTCGAGTTGCTGACGTTCGTCGCCTTGATCAGCCGGTCGGCGATCGGGTTGCTGTAGGACCCGGCGTTCGACCCGGCGCCCGTGAGCCAGAGCGGCTCGCCGGTCGGGTAGTAGTCAGGAGCGAAGATCCACACCCCGTAGTCGGCCATGTCCCAGTTGTGGTTCGTCGGGGTTGCTTCCCCGGCGACGACCGTGAAGCTCCCCGGGAGCAGCTTCACGTGGATGCCGGCCGACGCCCACGACTCGTCCTCGGCGATGACCTGCTGCGTGAAGAACGTCTGGCCGGTCGCGTACGCCTCGGTCAGCGAGAGCGGGGTGCCCTTCGGGACGCCACACTTGCTCGCTACCTCGCAGACGTCCGTCCCGTTCGGGACGATCTTCCAGCCGTGGCTCTTCAGGAGGTTGACGGCCTTGCCCGGGTTGTACGGGTACGGGTTGTTCTGCTCGTACTTCGTCACGAACGGGTTCGGCGGCTCGACCGGGACCGGGCCGTAGCCCGGCGTTCCGTAGCCCTTGAGCAGCTTCTTCACGTACAGCGGCTGGTCCTGGAGCATCGCCATCGCCTGGCGGACGTACAGCTGGCGCATCAGCTTGGCGTCGATGCCGTGGTTCTGCGACGAGGCCATGTTGTACATCGAGTAGGCGATCGCCCAGGTGAGCTGCGGGACGAGGTTGTACTTCGACGACAGCCTCGGCGTGTTCGGGCCGGGCTGGGTCGCGCTCTTCGCCGGGCCGGGGAGGTCGGCGACTGGCACGTAGCCGATGTCCGTGGTCCCTGCGAGCAGCGAGTTGTACTCGGACGCGTCGGTCGTGAAGTACTGGAGGACGAACTTGCCGTAGGTCGGCTTCACCGGGCCCGTGTACTTCGGGTTCGGCACGAACACATCGTTGCCCGTCGCGTTGAACTGCGACAGCTTCCAGGGCCCGTCGACGACCGTCCAGATCGGGCTCGTCGTGTAGTTGGCGAAGGCGTTCGTCAGCTTCTTCGACGACGTCGGGTTGAAGCCCGACTGGATCGAGAGGAAGTCATAGACCGCCGCGCACGACTTCGCCGCGGCCGAGACCGGGTTCGAGGCCCCCTTCACGATCGGCGACACGATCGAGGTGTACGAGGCCGTCGCGCACGCCTGGGAGCCCGGCTTCTGGTTGAGGCCCGTCACGTCCCACGCCATCGGCATCGGCGTGATCTGCGACAGCTCGTTGTAGGTGAACCAGGTCGGGTTCACGGAGCCGGTCAGGTGGAAGACGATCTGGGTCGGGCTCGTGACGTCGACCGCAGCGACGTCGTCAGGGATGGCACCCGGCGAGTAGCCGGCATAGCCGGTCTTCTCGGCCCGGAACATGTTCATCCAGAACTTCACGTCGTTGGCGGTCACCGTCTCGCCGTTGGACCAGACGTAGTGGTTCAGGTTGATCGTGACCGTCTTGTCGCCGTTCGAGTAGATCGGAGCCTTGGCGACGGAGAACTTGTAGTTGATCGTCGGCTGCTGCCCCGTCCCGTACCAGTAGAGCGGCCGGTACATGAGGTAGTCGAGGTACTGCTGGTTCGACACCGAGAAGTAGGCGAGCCCGGCGAACGGGAAGATGTAGTTCGGGGGCGTCCCGGGGAGCTCGGCGTAGCTGATCGAGCCCGTGAGGGCCTTCGGTGCGTGCTTCGCCTGCGCCGTTGCCCGAGCGCTTCGGGCGACGTGCGCCTCGGACGCGCCACTTGCCAGCGCCCCGGACGACACGATCCCCGCCACCACCGAGCCCGCTGCGAACACCGACGCTGCCACCCTGGGGAGCGCTCGCCACTTTCCAACTGTTGCCATACCGCCTCCTGTCTCCGGAGCAGCGTGCCCCGTCCCCCTCCCCGTCCCATGGGACGGCTCGGACGTTCCCTCCAAATGTAGCGCGTTCGTAACGCGGGACCTGTTAAAAGGCCGTGAACGCCTGCCCGATTGGGCAGCATGCCCACGCCGGCGAGGGAGGCGAACCCGGACTGGCCATCGGCGAGCCCAACGGGTCGATTCGTGCAACGTAAACCGGTATTGCTGCCGACGACCTGTGGGATCGCGGCTGGACGGTGTCGAACCTCGATGTCCCCGTGGCGCCAAGCCACTCGACGTGGAGTCAACCGGGATGACCGAGGGACCTCGACGTCCAGCGGACCTTGGCGTGGTGCGTCGTCCGACCATCGCGCCGTACCGCCATCCTCGATCCGGGTCGCCGACGCGTTGGACCGGGCCCAGGCCTCTCGACGAACGGTCGCGGCGCCTACACTACGGCCAGGATCCCCACTCGGTGCGGCTGCGTTCGTACGATGCCGCGACAGGTGCTCCGGGGTTGCGTTGCGGGATCCCGTCAGCGTTTGCGGGGTTCCAGGAACGGAGAGCATGTCACCGAGCAGCGACCCGAGCGTCAACCGCTCGCGAAAGGCGATCCCACCGCACGAGCGGCTGATTGTCGCCCTGGACATGCCCGGTCGCGAGCGGGCGTTAGCGCTCGTCGATGCCCTCGGCGACAGTGTCGTGTTCTACAAGCTCGGCCTCGAGCTGTTCATGTCGTCGGACAGCTATTTCGACCTCGTGGCAGAGCTCCAGGCGCGAGGAAAGAAGGTCTTCGTCGACCTCAAGTTCTTCGACGTGCCCGAGACCGTGGCCGCCGCCGTTCGCCAGCTCCGGTCCCGTCACGTGGAGTTCGTCACGGTGCACGGCAACCAGGAGATGGTCGCGGCAGCTGCGCAGGAGAAGAACGGGCTGAAGATCCTGGCGGTGACGGTGCTCACGAGCCTGGACCAGATGGACATCGAGGACCTCGGCTTCCAGGTGGACGTCGACGACCTCGTCCTCTCCCGAGCGCGCCGGGCCATGGCGGCTGGCGCCGACGGTGTGATCTCTTCCGGCGTCGAGGCGCCAGCGCTTCGGTCCAGCATGGGCGATGAGCTCGTCATCGTGACCCCAGGGATCCGCCCAGTGCTCAATCGGCTCGTCGACGATCAGAAGCGAACGGTGGATGTCGAACAGGCGTTCCTCGGTGGCGCCGACTACGTCGTGGTGGGTCGTCCGATCCGGGACGCCCCGAACCCCAAGGCTGCGGCCGACGACATCCAGCGTCGCATTGCCGCGCTCTTCGACGCCTCGCCTGGCTAGAAGCTCGAGCCGGCTCCGCACCAGCGGGCTGTCACCGGACGGCTCCGACAAGCTCGGCCACCGACGCCACCTTGTGGCCGACGCACCACGCCGCGAGCTCGTCAAGGACCCGGGCCGGCGCACGCGGGTCCGCCAGGGTGGCCGTGCCGACCTGGACAGCGTTCGCCCCGGCGAGCAGGAGCTCCACGGCCTCCCGCCCGCTGGCCACGCCGCCGGCACCGACGATCGCGGCGGCCGGATGGGCAGCCCGGCAGTCGCGCACCGCGCGGACCGCGACCGGGTGCAGCGCCGCCCCCGACAGACCCCCGCCCCCGGCACCCGAGCCGAGGGCGAACGTGCGGGTCTCGACGTCGATCGCCATGGCAAGCAGGGTGTTGACGAGCGTCACCGCCTCCGCTCCCGCCCCGAGGGCGGCACCGGCGATCTCGGCGATGTCCGCCACGTTTGGCGACAACTTCGCCCAGCGGGGCAGGCGCGCCGCACCGGCCGCGTCCACCGCCTCGGCCGTCGCCACCGGCGAGTGGGCAAACATGCGCCGGCGATCCTCGAGGTTCGGGCAGGACACGTTCACCTCCACGGCAACGACGCATGGAGGGAGGCCGCGCAGGGTGGCGGCGGCCTCGGCGAACTCGGCGACGGTGCGGCCCCAGATGCTCACGACCACCGCCGCGCCCGAGGTGACCAGCGCGGGTAGCTCGTCCTCGACCCAGGCGGCCACGCCGGGACCCTGCAGGCCGATGCTGTTCAGCATGCCTGCCGCCGCAGGGATCACCCGAGGCGCCGGGTTGCCGGGCCAGGGCCGTGCGGCAAGCGACTTCACCACCACCGCGCCGAGGCGGGACAGGTCGAAGTAGGCGCTCAGCTCGGCCCCGTGGCCGGCGGTACCCGACGCGGTCAGCACGGGGCTGCGGAGCCGGAGGGACCCGACCGCAGATTCGAGCACCAAAGGCGCCGTCACCGGTCCGCAGCCGCGGCCGCAGCCGCGGCCGCACGGGTCGCCTCGTGGTGCTCCTGCAGGCTGCACACGCTGACGCCGAGCCGCGCCCGGTCGGCGATGCCCGCCGCCGCCGCGCGCGCCGCCGCCACCGTCGTCACCATCGGCACCTTCGAGGCCGAGGCGGCGCGCCGGATGTGGGCGCCGTCCGCCCGCGGCCCCCGGCCGCGTGGCGTGTTGACGACGAGGCGCACCTCGCCGCCCTCGAGCAGCGAAACGGCATCCACCCCCCGGGCGGGGGTGTCGCCGTCGCCGAGCTTTGCCACCCGCACGTCGACCGGCACCCCACCGAGCTCGAGGGCGTCGGCCGTTCCGTTGGTGGCGGCGATCCGGAAGCCCAGCTCGACGAAGGCGCGCGCGACGACCACGCCAGCCGGCTTGTCGCGGTCGGCGAGCGACAAGAACACAGCCCCGCCCTCGGGCAGGACGGAGCCGGCCGCGAGCTGGCTCTTGGCGAACGCCAGCCCGAAGGTGGCGTCGATGCCCATCACCTCGCCCGTCGAGCGCATCTCGGGGCCGAGGAGCGCGTCGACCTCCGGGAAGCGGTCGAAAGGCAGCACCGCCTCCTTCACGCTCACCTGGGCAGGGCGCACCGGCGTGACCGCCGGCACGAGACCCTCGGCGGCGAGCTCGGCGAGCGTCGCCCCCACCATCACCCGGGCGGCCACCTTGGCGAGGGGCACCCCGGTGGCCTTCGCCACGAACGGCAGCGTGCGCGAGGCGCGCGGGTTGGCCTCGATGACGAACACCTGGCCCTGCTTGACCGCGTACTGCACGTTGATCGGCCCGACCACCTCGAGGGCGTCGGCGATGGCCCGGGTGTAGCCCTCGAGCACGGCGATCGTCTCCTCGGCGAGGGTCGGTGGCCAGATGGCGCAGGCCGAGTCGCCCGAGTGCACCCCGGCCTCCTCGACGTGCTCCATGATCCCGCCCAGCAGCAGGGCGCCGTCGCGGTCTCGCACGGCGTCCACGTCGACCTCGATGGCGTCCTCGAGGAAGCGGTCGACCAGCACCGGGCGCTCCGCCGACAACCCTCCCTCGCGCCCGAGCGAGCCGGCGGCGCCCCCGTCCTGGAAGCCGGCCAGCGCCGCCATCGCCCGGGCGAGGCCCTCGTCGTCGTACACGATCTCCATCGCCCGGCCGCCGAGGACGTAGCTCGGCCGGACGAGCGCCGGGTAGCCGATCCGCTCGACGACCGCTCGGGCCCCGGCCAGGTCGCTCGCCGTCCCGCCCGCCGGCTGGGGGATCTCGAGGCGGGCACACAGGGCGCTCCACCGCTCGCGGTCCTCGGCGAGGTCGATCGCCGCCGCGCTCGTCCCGAGCACCAGGCCGTCGGGCAGCCGGCCGGCCAGCTTGAGCGGCGTCTGGCCGCCGAGCGCCACGAGGACCCCGGCCACCCCGCCGCCGCCGGCCGCCTGCTCGGCGTCGATGACCGACCGCACGTCCTCCTCGGTGAGCGGCTCGAAGTAGAGCCGGTCGGACGTGTCGTAGTCGGTCGACACCGTCTCCGGGTTGCAGTTGATCATCACCGTCTCGAAGCCCGCCTCCCGCAGGGCCATCGAGGCGTGCACGCAGCAGTAGTCGAACTCGATCCCCTGGCCGATCCGGTTGGGGCCGGAGCCGAGGATGACGACGCGCGGGCGCGTTCCCGGCCGGACCTCGTCCTCGTCCTCGTAGGTCGAGTAGTGGTAGGGCGTCTCGGCGGCGAACTCCGCCCCGCAGGTGTCCACCGTCTTGAACGTCGGCCGGACCCCGACGGCCAGCCGGTGGGCCCGCACGTCGGCCTCGTCCGCCCCGAGCAGGTAGGCGAGCTGGGCGTCGGAGAAGCCGAGCCGCTTGGCCCGCCGGAGCCGGCGGGCGTCCAGGCCGTCGAGCCCCGGGCCACCCGGCGCGGCGAGCCCGGCGAGGGCGAGCCGCTCCTCGACGAGCTCCTCGATGGCCCCCAGGAACCACGGGTCGATCCCCGTCTCGGCGGCCAGCCGGTCGACGCCGATCCCCCGGCGCAGCACCGCCTCGAGGACGAACGGGCGCTCGGGCGTCGGCACCTTGGCCCGCTCGAGCAGCTCCTCGTCCGTGCTCGCCTCGTAGGCCGCCTCGCCCGGGTCGGCGTTGAGGCCGCCCCGACCTTGCTCGAGACCGCGCAGCGCCTTCTGGAACGACTCGGGGAACGTGCGCCCGATCGCCATCACCTCGCCCACGCTCTGCATGCGCGTGCCCAGGCGGTCCGGCGTGCCCGGCAGCTTCTCGAACGCCCACCGCGGCACCTTCGTCACGACGTAGTCGATCGTCGGCTCGAAGCTGGCCGGGGTGGCGCGGGTGATGTCGTTGGCGATCTCGTCGAGGGTGTAGCCGACGGCGAGGCGTGCCGCGATCTTGGCGATCGGGAACCCGGTCGCCTTCGAGGCGAGCGCCGACGACCTCGAGACGCGCGGGTTCATCTCGATGACGAGCTGCTCGCCGCTCCTTGGGTCGACGGCGAACTGGATGTTCGAGCCGCCCGTCTCCACCCCGACACGGCGGATGCAGGCAAAGGCAGCGTCGCGCATGTGCTGGTACTCGACGTCCGACAGCGTCTGGGCGGGGGCGACGGTGATCGAGTCGCCGGTGTGCACGCCCATCGGGTCGAGGTTCTCGATCGAGCACACGACCACGCAGTTGTCGGCCCGGTCGCGCATCACCTCGAGCTCGTACTCCTTCCACCCGGCGATCGACCGCTCGACGAGGATCTGGCTGACCGGGCTCGCCGAGAGGCCGGCGGCGGCCAGCGTGGCCAGCTCCGCCCGGTCGTGGGCGATGCCCGTTCCGGCCCCCCCGAGGATGAACGAGGGGCGGACCATGATCGGGTACCCGATGGCATCGCCCACCGCCAGCGCCTCGTCGAGGTCGTGGGCGAAGCCCGACTCCGGGCAGGCCAGGCCGATCTCGAGCATCGCCGCCTTGAAGGCGTCCCGGTTCTCGGCCGTGCGGATCGCCTCGGTGCTCGCCCCGATGAGCTCGACGCCGAGCTCGTCGAGCACCCCCATGTCCGACAGCGCCATGGCGAGGTTGAGCGCCGTCTGGCCACCGAGGGTCGGCAGCAGGGCATCGGGGCGCTCCCGGCGGAGGATGGCGGCCACCACCTCGGGGGCGAGCGGCTCGACATAGGTCCGGTCGGCCACCTCCGGGTCGGTCATGATCGTGGCCGGGTTGGAGTTGGCGAGCACCACCCGGTACCCCTCGGCGCGCAGCACCCGGCACGCCTGGGTGCCCGAGTAGTCGAACTCGCATGCCTGCCCGATCACGATCGGCCCGGAGCCGATCACGAGGATGCTCTCGAGGTCGTCACGGCGGCCCATCAGGCGCCCCTCCTTGCCGCCGGCGCGCCATGGCGCTCCATCAGCCGGCGGAACTCGTCGAACAGGTAGCGGGCGTCGTGCGGGCCGGGGCCCGCCTCGGGGTGGTACTGGACCGAGAACGCCGGCACGTCCGTGCAGGCGATCCCCTCCACGACGCCGTCGTTCAGGCTGACGTGGGTGACCACCGCGCCCGGCAGGTCGTCGGCCGACAGGGCGTACCCGTGGTTCTGGCTGGTCACCTCTACCGCACCACCGCTCGTCCGCTGGACGGGGTGGTTGGCCCCGTGGTGGCCGAAGGCGAGCTTGTAGGTCCGACCGCCGATCGCCGTGCCGAGCAGCTGGTGGCCGAGGCAGATCCCGAACACCGGCACCTCCCCGAGCAGGTCGCCCACCGTCGCCACCAGGTGGCCGAGGGCGGCCGGGTCGCCGGGGCCGTTCGAGAGGAACACACCGTCCGGCTCGCGCCCGAGCGCCTCCGCCGCCGGCGTCGACGCCGGCACCACCTCGATGGCGGCGATCTGCGCCAGCTGGTCGAGGATGGTCCGCTTCATCCCGAAGTCGTAGGCGACCACCCGCAGCGGCCCCCCCTCCACCCGGTACGGCTCCGCCGTGGTCACCTCCCCGACGAGGTCGCGCCCGACCGTCCCCGGCTCCGCCTGGGCGGCGGCGAGCAGCGTGCCCACGTCGGCCGTCCCCATCGCGCACGTCATGGCGCCCTGGTCGCGAAGGTGCCGGGTGAGCCGGCGCGTGTCGACCCCGGTCAGCCCCCCGAGCCCGTGGCGGACGAGCTCCTCCTCGAGGGTGCCCGTCGCCCGCCACGAGCTCGTCCGGCGGGCGAGCTCGCGCACGACGATGCCACGGCAGTGCGGCCGCACGCTCTCGTCGTCCTGCGGCGTCACCCCGTAGTTGCCGATGTGCGGGTAGGTGAACGCGACGATCTGCCCGGCGTAGGACGGGTCGGTGACCACCTCCTGGTAGCCCGACATCGCCGTGTTGAACACGACCTCGCCGGTCGCCACGCTCGCCGGCCCGTCGGCGAGCGCCCCGAAGGCCTCCCCGTCGAGCACCCTCCCGTCCGACAGCACGAGTCGGGCCGCCGGGCGCTCCTCGCGCCCCGCCGACCTCATCGCTGCGCCCGTGCATCCCGCACGACGACCTCCCCTCGATAGAGCGTGTGGCGGACCCTCCCGGTGAGCGTCCGCCCTTCGTACGGCGTGTTGCGGCTGCGGCTGGCGCTCTCGGCGCCCGACACCGTCCAGGTCTCGTCCGGGTCGAACACGCACAGGTGGGCCACCGCGCCCGGCTGCAGCGGGCCGCCCTGGCCGTCGGCGTCCAGCCCGGCGATCGCCGCCGGCCGGGCGGCGCACAGCCCGAAGAGCGCCGCCGGCGACAGCGTCGGGCCGTCCCCCCGGCAGAGCACCGAGAACGCCACGCTGAGCGCCGTCTCCAGCCCGAGCATCCCCGGCGGCGCCTCCTCGAACGGTGCCTCCTTCGCCTCGACCGGGTGCGGCGCGTGGTCGGTGGCGAGGGCGTCCACCACGCCGTCTGTGCAGGCGCGCCGCGCCGCCGCCACGTCGTCGGCCGCCCGAAGCGGCGGGTTGACCCGGAACCGGGCATCGAACGACGCCACCTCGGCGTCGGTCAGGCTCAGGTGGTGCGGGGTCACCTCGCAGGTGACCGGCAGGCCTTCGGCCTTGGCCGCCGCCACGAGGGCGAGCGACGCCGCGGTCGACAGGTGCAGCAGGTGCAGCCGGGCACCGGTCAGCCGGGCGAGCCCGATGTCCCGGGCCGCCATCGCCTCCTCGGCGAGCGACGGCTGGCCGGCGATGCCGAGGCGCGACGACCAGGCCCCCTCGTGCATCGCCCCGCCGGCGGCGAGCGCCTCGTCCTCGCAGTGCTCGGCCAGCACCACGCCGAGGTCCCGCCCGTACTCGAGCGCCCGGCGCATCAGCCCGCCGTCCTGGACGCCCCGGCCGTCGTCGGTGAACAGGCGCACCCCGATCGCCGCCAGCTCTCCGAGCGGCGCCAGCCGCTCGCCGGCCCGCCCCACGGTGATGGCACCGGCCACGGCCACCTGGCAGGTCGCCGGCCGGCCGAGAGCCAGCACGTCACGGGCGACGCTCGCCGTGTCGATCGCCGGCGTCGTGTTGGGCATGGCCACGACCGCCGTGTAGCCCCCGAGCGCCGCCGCCCGGGCACCCGTGGCAACCGTCTCGGCCGCCTCACCGCCCGGCTGGCGCAGGTGGGTGTGCAGGTCGACGAGCCCCGGGCCGACGAGGCAGCCACCGGCGTCCAGCACGAGGGCGCCCGGCGGCACCTCCAGGCCGTCCGTCACCGCCACGATCCGGCCGTCCTCGACGAGCACGTCCGCCCGGCGGCCCGCCGGCGGCCCTCCCGGGTCGACGACCGTGCCGCCGCGGACGAGCACCGTCCCCGTCCCCCGCCCCCCGGCGCCCACGGCGCTGCCCACCGGGCTCACCGTGCCCCGCCAAGGAGGCGGAACAGCACGGCCATCCGCGTCGGCACCCCGTTGCGCACCTGGCGGGTGACGAGGGTGGCGTGCTCGGAGGCCACCGACGCGTCGATCTCCACCCCGCGGTTCATCGGCCCGGGATGGAGCACCAGCGCGCCCGGGCGCAGCCGGCGGGCGCGCCCCTCGGTGAGGCCGAAGCGCTCCCGGTACTCCTCGAGGCTCGGCAGGCGCGCCTGGCGCATCCGCTCGGTCTGCAGCCGCAGCAGGTACACCACGTCGAGCTCGCCGAGCACGGCGTCGAGGTCGGAGGCGACCGCGACCGGCCACCCCTCGAGGCTCGGCGGCAGCAGGGTGCGCGGGCCGACCAGGGTCACCGCCGCCCCGAGCGCCTCGAAGGCGAGGGCGCACGAACGGGCCACCCGCGAGTGGGCGACGTCGCCGACGATCCCGATCGACAGCCCCGAGCAGTCGCCGCCCCCCGGCAGCTCGGCCCCCGGGGGGGCCAGCGCCTCGAGGATCGTGTAGCAGTCGAGCAGCGCCTGGGTGGGGTGCTCGTGGGCCCCGTCGCCGGCGTTCACGACCGAGGCGGTCACCCAGCGCGCCACGAGCGCCGGCGCCCCGGCGGCCCGGTGGCGCACCACCAGGGCGTCGACGCCCATCGCCTCGATCGTCTCCACCGTGTCGCGCAGCGACTCGCCCTTCGTCACCGACGACGTGGCCGCCGTGAACGTCATCGTGTCGGCCGACAGCCGGCGGGCGGCCGACTCGAACGACAGGCGGGTCCGGGTGGACGGCTCGAAGAACACCGTCGCCACCGTCTTGCCCCGGAGCGCCGGCACCTTCGGGATGGGCCGCTCGGCCACCTCGGAGAACGAGGCGGCCAGCGACAGCAGCTCGACGATCGCCGCCCGGTCGAGCCCGGCGATGCCGAGGAGGTGGCGCGGCAGTGCCACCTCGGTCACGGGGACGGCGCTCACCTGGCGACCAGGTCGCCGATGACCACGCCCTTCTCGCTCACCTCGACGAGCTCGTCACGCCGCGTCGGCAGGTTCTTGCCGACGTAGTCGGGCCGGATCGGCAGCTCACGGTGCCCCCGGTCGACCATCACGGCGAGCTGCACCGCCCGGGCCCTGCCGTGGTCGGCGAGGGCGTCGAGCGCCGCACGCACCGTCCGGCCGGTGAACAGCACGTCGTCGACGAGCACGACCACCCGGTCGGTGAGCTCCACCGGCATCGAGGTGACCGACTCGGCGCGCACCGGGCGCAGCGGGATGTCGTCCCGGTAGAACGCCACGTCGAGCCGGCCGAGCGGGACCGGCGTCCCGTCGATGGCGGCGATCGCCTCGGCCAGGCGCTCGGCGAGCGGCACGCCGCCCGACTGCAGCCCGACGAGGACGAGGTCGGCCGTGCCGTGGTTGCGCTCGAGGATCTCGTGGGCGATCCGCACGAGGGCCCGCCGCACGTCGGCGGCGTCCATCACCGCTGCACGGGCCACGAACACGCGACCGTCCTCGCGCGCCGCCCGCCGCTCCGTTCCGCTCACCGCGCTCCTCACCGTCCGTACGGGCCTCACGGGACCCGTTTCACGTCCGAGTGGACAGGCTACCGCAGCTCGAGCTCCCCGCTGCCGTACTCCACGCCGATCGGCTCGAGCACGACCCGGCGGGCCCCGGCCTCGACCGTCCCGGCCACGAGCGCCCGGTGCCCGAGCCGGCGAGCCACCTCCACCGCGGCCGCCCCCTCGCCGGCCGCCACGAACAGGGCGAAGCCGGCGCCCATGTTGAAGGTGGCGTACGCCGCCCGGGCGTCCAGACCGGCGGCGTCGGCGAGAAAGCCCAGCACCTCGGGCACCGGCGGCAGCTCGCCCACGACATAGGTCAGGGCACGCTGGGCACGCATCAGCTTGCGCAGCCCGTGACCGGTGACGTGGCTCGCGTAGTGCAACGAGGCCCCCGACTGCTGCAGCGCCTCGACGACCCCCACGTAGCACGGGCTCGGGCGGAGCAGCGCCTCGCCGAGGGCCTCCCCGCTCCCCAGCCGGTGGCCGAGCCCGTCCGGCAGGCCGGCCGCCACCTTGCGCGCCAGCGACGCCCCGTTGGCGTGGAGCCCGGTCGAGGCCAGCAGCACGAGCTCGTCGCCGGCGGCGAGCGCCTCGCCGAGCAGCGCCGGCTGGCCGTCGGGGACGACCCCGATGGCGCTGCCGGCCAGGTCGATGCCGTCGTCGGCGACGAGGCCCGACAGGGTCGGCGACTCCCCCCCGCCCCAGGCCGCCCCGGCGTCGACGCACCCCTTCCGGAACCCCTCGACGAGCGAGGCGTGGCGGGTCCCGGTGAACCACCCGGCCGAGCCGGTGGCGAAGTAGGCGTTCACCACCACCGGCAGGGCGCCGATGCAGCAGCAGTCGTTGACGACGGCCGCCACCGTGTCGTAGCCGATCGCCGCGAACCGGTCCTCGCCGGTCGCCTCCTCGTAGGCCCGCGCCAGCATCGACTTCGTGCCGAGGCACTCGAGGACGAACCCGAGCCGCAGCCCGCCCACCTCGACGAGGGTCGCCGGCTCGCCCCGGGAGGCGTCCTCGAGGCGCGCCCCGCGCCCCGCCGGCACCGCCGAGGTGGCCGCCGCCGCCGCCAGCGCCACCCGCTTGGCCGCGTCCAGCGTCTCGTAGTCGACCCCTGCCGACCGGTACGGGTCGCCTCCGGCCACGGGGGGCGGGGCGCTCATCCGGCCTCCTGCGCCGGCCGGACCTCCCGGGCAAGCGCCGCCAGCACGCCGTTCACGAACCGCCCGGAGTCCTCGGTCGAGTACCCCTTGGCCAGCTCGACCGCCTCGTCGAGCACGACGGCCGTCGGCACCTCGGGGTGGGCCAGCAGCTCGCAGGTGGCCAGCCGGAGCACCTGGCGGTCGATCGCCGCCATCCGCTCGAGGCGCCACCCGGCGGCCTTCTCGCCGACGAGCCGGTCGATCTCCTCGGCCCGGCGTCCGGTGTCGCGCACCAACGCCTCGGCGTACGGCTCGGGTGGCACGGCCAGGCCGGCCAGGACCTCCTCCGGGGGGCAACCCTTCATCTCGGCCTCGTACAGCAGGCCGAGCGCCCGCTCCCGGGCCCGGCGCCGGGCGCCGGCCGGGGCGTCGCCCTCCCGGCTAGGCCCTCGTGAGGTAGGCACCGGAGCGGGTGTCGACCTTGATGCGGTCCCCCGAGTTGACGAACAGCGGAACCTGCACCACGAGCCCCGTCTCGGTCGTCGCCGGCTTGCGGGCCCCGGACACCCGGTCGCCCTGCAACCCCGGCTCGGTCTCGGTGACCGTCAGCTCGACCGCCGCGGGGAGGTCGACGTCCACGATCTCGTCCCGGTACAGCTGCAGGATGGCACCGTCCCCCTCCTTCAGGTACGACGGGGCGCCGCCGAGCGAGTCGGCGTCCACCTGGAGCTGCTCGTACGAGGTGTTGTCCATGAACACGTACTGGGCCCCGTCCCGGTACAGGTACTGCATCTCCCGCTTGTCGATGACCGCCTGCTCCACCTTCTCGTCCGCCCGGAACGTCCGCTCGATCACGGCCTTGGTGCGCAGGTTCCGCAGCTTGGTCCGCACGAACGCCCCGCCCTTGCCGGGCTTCACGTGCTGGAACTCGACGACCGCGAACAGCCCCTCGGGCAAGTCGAGGGCCATCCCGTTCTTCAGGTCGTTCGTGGACAGGGCCATCAGAGCGTGTAGTCCTTCGTCGACTTCGTGAGGACCCGCGCACCGGTGGCGGTGACGACGACGGTGTCCTCGATGCGAGCGCCGCCTCGGCCGTGCTGGTACGCGCCAGGCTCCACCGTGACCACGCTGCCCGCCGCGAGGATATCAGCCGACCCGTTGGCCACCGCCGGCGCCTCGTGGATCTCGAGCCCGACCCCGTGACCGGTCGAGTGCAGGAAGAGCGCGCCGTAGCCGGCCTCGGTCAGGCTCGACCGGCAGGCGGCGTCCACCTCGCCGGCCACCACCCCCTCCCCGACCTGGTGCAGCCCGGAGCGCTGGCTGGCGAGCACCGCCTCGACGAGCGCCGCCAGGTCGTCGGGCGGCTCGCCGGCGCACAGCGTGCGGGTCATGTCCGAGTGGTAGCCGTCGACGAGGGCGCCGAAGTCCACGACGACGAGCTCGCCGCGCTCGATCGTCCGAGCGGTCGGCCGGGCATGCGGCAGGGCGCTGTTCGGGCCGCTCGCCACGATCGTGTCGAACGACGGGCCGGCGGCGCCGCGCCGGCGCATCTCGTGCTCCAGCTCGGCGGCGAGCTCGGCCTCGGTGCACCCGGTGAGCAGCAGCTCCTTCACCTGGGCGAGGGCCACGTCGGCGATCTCGCAGGCGCGCTCGATCCGCGCCTGCTCCCCCTCGTCCTTCACCGCCCGCAGCCCCTCGACGAGGCCGGTCGTGGCCACGAGCTCCACCGGCGCCAGCAGCCCGGCGAGCCGCTCCTCGAGCGCCCAGCTGACGTGCGCCGCCTCCAGGCCGAGCCGCGCCCCCCCCGCCACGAGCCCGGCCAGCGCCTCGAGCTGGGCCGGCCCGCCGGCCACCTCGACGCGGGCGTCGACCCCCGCCGCCGCCAGCTCCGCCGCCGACTGGTCCCGGTAACGCCCGTCGGTCAGCAGCACGGCCGCGCCGCCGGCCACCGGCACGTGCAGCATGCCGGCCGAGCCGCTGAACCCGGTGAGGTACCGGACGTTCTCGAGCTTCGTCACGAGCAGCCCGTCGACCCCGGACGCCGCCAGCCCGGCGCGCAGGCGCCCGAGGCGCCCCGCCACGTCCATCGGCGGGAGGGTCGACAGGTCCACGGCAGGCGCCATGCGGGCGAATCTAGGCGCCGGCCACGCCGTCGCCGCGCGGGGCGCGCCGCTCGGCGAGCAGGCGCGCCACGGCCTCGACGGCCAGCTCGTAGCCCAGCCCGCCGAACCCGGCGACCGCACCGTCGACCACCGGAGCGAGCACCGAGCGGCGTCGCCACGGCTCGCGCCCGGACGGGTGCGACAGGTGGAGCTCCACCGCCACCCCGTCGTAGGCGGCGAGGGCGTCGTGGAGCGACCACCCGTAGTGGGTGAGCGCGCCGGCGTTGACGACCAGGGCGGGTACCCGCCCGCGAGCCCCGTGCACGGCGGCCACGAGCACCGCCTCGGCGTCCGCCTGCAGGTGCTCGAGGCGCAGCCCGTGCCGCTCGGCGGTCGCCGTGGCGCGCCCCACGTGGTCGGCCAGCGTGGCCCGCCCGTACACCTCAGGCTGGCGCTCGCCGAGCAGCTGCAGGTTCGGTCCGGACAGCACCAGGACGTCGGTCACCGGGCCGGCGCCCCCGCCGGGCACATGGCGGCGAGCACGTCCCGCACCACCCCGGCGTCGACGTCGCGCACCACCTCGACCCCGTGCGGGCCGTCGAGGGCGAACGTCAGGCCGCCGGCGGCCGCCTTCTTGTCCCTCCCCATCCGCTCGAACAGCTCGTCCGGCTCGAGCCCGGCCGGCACCACCTCCGGCAGGCCGTAGGCCCGCACCACCTCGACGTGCCGGGCGACCCGTCCGGCGTCGATGCGGCCGAGCGCCTGGGCGAGGCGGGCGGCGAAGAGCAGCCCGAGCGCCACCGCCTCGCCGTGGCGGAGCGCCCCGGGGCCGTGGCCCGCCCGGGACAGCATCGCCGACTCGACGGCGTGGCCGAACGTGTGCCCGTAGTTGAGCGTCATCCGCGCCCCTCCCTCGCGCTCGTCGCCGGCGACGACGGCCGCCTTCGCCGCCACGCACCGGGCCACCTGCCCGGTGAGCGGGGCGCGCTCGAGGCCGTCCACGCCGAGGAAGGCGTACTTGGCCATCTCGCCGAGCCCCGACCCCCACTCGCGCTCGGGAAGGGTGCGCAAGGTGTCGGTGTCGCAGATCACCCCGGCCGGCTGCCAGAACGCGCCGGCCAGGTTCTTCCCCTCCGGCAGGTTGACCCCGGTCTTCCCGCCGATGGCGGCGTCGACCTGGCCGAGCAGGGTCGTGGCGACGTGCACGACGGCCACCCCCCGGTGGTAGCTGGCGGCCGCGAACCCGGCGACGTCGGTGACGAGCCCACCGCCGACCGCCACCACCGCGTCGGCCCGGGTCAGCCCGGCGGCGACGAAGGCGCGGCACAGCCGCTCCACCGTGGCGAACGTCTTCGCGTCCTCCCCCTCCCCGATCTCGATCCGGCTGGCCGGCACGCCCGGGTCGACGGCCACCTCGATGCCCGCCTGGCTCACGACGACGACCCGCCGCGCCGAGCGCGGGACGAGTCCGGCCAGCCCGGCCACGGCGCCGGGTCCGACGAGCACGTCGTAGCCCCGCTCGCCCAGCTCGACCGGGATCCGGCGCACCACCGCCGCCACGACCGCCCCGGCCACCTCGGCCGGGCTCGCCTCGTCGACGTCGACGACGGCGTCCGACACCGCCTCGTAGGCCGGCCGGCGCTCGTCGGCCAGGCGGGCCAGCACCTCGAGCGGCGGCGCGCCGGCGAGCAGCGGGCGACCGCGGCCCTCCCCCAGCCGGGCTGCCAGCGCCGCCGGGCGGGCGCGCAGCCAGACGACCTGGGCTGCCCTGCCGAGCCGCTCCCGGCTGGCCGCCTCGAGCACGGCGCCGCCGCCGGCCGCCACCACGGCCGGCACCGGGTCGGCCAGCGCGTCGGCGAGGGCCGCCGCCTCCGCCGACCGGAAGGCAGCCTCGCCGTCGCGGGCGAACAGGTCGGCCACCGACACCCCGGCCCGGGCCTCGACCAGCGCGTCGACGTCGACCACCGGCCGACCGAGGCGCGCCGCCACGAGCGGGGCCACCCGGGACTTGCCGCTCCCCATCAGCCCGACCAGCACCACGTGGTCGCCGGGCCGCCGCGGGGTCACGTCGTCGGCTCGCCGTCGGGGACGTCGGCGGCGGCGGGCACCGCGGGCGTTGCGGGCGTTGCGGGCGTTGCGGCGATCGCTGCGAGGGGTGGCGCCGACGGCGTCTCGCCGAGGGCCGCCAGGTAACCGGCGTGGTTGCGCCGCAGCTCGGCCACCGAGTCGCCCCCGAACTTGCGCAGCGCCTCCGAGGCGAGCACGAGGGCGACCATCGTCTCGGCCACCACGCCCATCGCCGGGACGGCCGTCACGTCGGTCCGCTCCTTGAAGGAGACCGTCTCCTCCTTCGTGTCGACGTCGACCGTCGTGAGGACCGGCCGGTTGAGGGTCGCCAGCGGCTTCATGGCGGCGCGGGCCACGACGAGCGCCCCCGACGAGATCCCCCCCTCGATGCCCCCCGCGCGGGCCGTGGCCCGCGTGTAGGTCGCCCGGTCGGCGTCCCAGGCGATCGGGTCGTGCGCCTCGGAGCCACGGCGGGCGGCCACGGCGAAGGCGTCGCCGATCTCGACCCCCTTCACGGCCTGGATGCTCATGAGCGCCTGCGCCAGCAGGCCGTCGAGCTTGCGGTCCCAGTGCACGTGGCTGCCAAGACCGACCGGGACCCCGTGGGCGAGCACCTCGATCACCCCGCCGAGCGAGTCGCCGACCTTCGCCGCCGCCTTGATCGCCGCGACCATCGCCTCGGCGGTCGCCGGGTCGAGGCAACGCACCTCGGAGGCGTCGATGGCCGGCAGGTCGGCCGCGGTCGGCGTCCGCCCGGACGGCGCCACCACCTCCCCGAGGGCGACCACATGGCTCAGCACCGACACGCCCAGCTCGGCGAGCAGCCCCTTCGCCAGCGCCCCGGCGGCGACACGCGCCGCCGTCTCACGCGCCGAGGCCCGCTCCAGCACGTCGCGGGCGTCGTCGAACCCGTACTTCTGCATGCCGGCCAGGTCGGCATGCCCCGGCCGGGGCGCCGTCAGCCGGCGGGACGGGACGCCCGGGGCGGGCGACAGCTCCTCCTGCCACTTCGGCCACTCGGTGTTGGCGATCTCGATCGCCACCGGCGACCCCAGGGTGCGGCCGTGGCGGATACCGGCAACCAGCGTGACGACGTCGCGCTCGAAGCGCATGCGCGGGCCGCGGCCGAACCCGAGCCGTCGCCGCGCCAGCTCGTCGGCGACCTGGTCGGCCGTCACGGCGAGACCGGCGGGAAGGCCCTCGACGACGACGACCAGCGCCGCCCCGTGCGACTCGCCGGCGGTGAGGAAGCGGAGCATCCGCCGAATGTACTTCGCCCGCCCCGCCCCCTGGCACGGCGGTCAGAACGGCAGGCGGAGCTCCTCGGCGATCTCCTCGGCGAGCTCGCGCAACGGCCGGCGGGTGCGGCGGGCCTCGGCCCGCAGGGCGGCGAACGCCTCGGTGGCCGAGATCTGGCGCAGCCCCATCGCCACCCCGACCGCCCGCTCGACGACCAGCCGGACGTCGAGGGCGTGCTGCAGCTGCTCGGCCAGGCGACCCTGCGCCTCGCCGGCGACGGCGGCGGCGAGCAGCCCGTCGACCAGCTCGGCGAAGGCGGCGATCGAGGTCACGTCGCTCTCGTCCCAGGCGTGGGGCCGCTTGGTGTAGACGTTCAGGCTCCCGACCGCCGCGCCGCCGATGGTGACCGGCATGCCGAGGATCGCCCCGATCCCCGCCGCCGCGAGCCGGCGGCACAGCCCCTGCCAGCGCTCGTCCACGCCGGTGTCGTCGACCGTGACCACCGTCCCGTCCACGAAGGCGTCGACGCACGGGCCGCGCCCGGTCGCCTCCTGTGTGGCCTCGAGCGCGTCGGTCAGCGGGTCGGTGGCGCACACGCACCGCAGCGCCTGCTCCTCGTCGAGCAGCAGCAGCCCGGCGCCGTCGACGTCGAAGACGGCGGGCAGCGCCGCCGCCACCTCGACGAGGGCGGCCGGCAGGTCGCGCGTGGCCACCGGCAGCTGCCGCAGCCGGTCGAGGGCGCCGTCGAAGGCGGTCGGGTCCACGTGCACCGGCGGAAGACTAGGCGCCAACGCCACGACCCCGTCTACCCCCTCGACCCGGAGCCCAACCCCGTTGGCTAACATCGCCCTGTCGCCCTGACCCCGCGATGCCTGCACGCGCGACGGGGAAGGGAACGCACCGATGGACGAGCAGCTCCCGACCG
>JAKBAA010000048.1 GCA_021809425.1 Actinomycetes bacterium
CCGATCTCCTGGACGGCCTGCTCGGCATGGCGCGCCGCGCCCCGGCACGCCAGGTGCCGGCACCGCCCGCTGCCCGCCCCGCCGGGCGGGCGGTCCTCGCGGTCTGCGCCGGCCCGGCGTTCAGCTTCGTCTACCCGGAGAACCTGGCCCTCCTCGAGCAGGCCGGCGCCGAGCTCGTCGCCTTCGACCCCCTCTGCGACCGGCTCCCTGCGGGCTGCGCCGGCCTGTACGCCGGCGGCGGCTTCCCCGAGGTCTTCGGGGAGCAGCTGGCGGCCAACCAGCCGCTCCTCGACGAGCTGGGCGCCGCCGTGCGCGCCGGGCTCGCCACCTGGGCCGAGTGCGGTGGCCTGCTCCTGCTCTGCGAGACCCTCGACGGCCGCCCGATGGCCGGCGCCCTCCCGGGCGTCACCGCGCACATGACCGACCGGCTCACGCTCGGCTACCGCGCCGCCACGACCCGGGGGCCGAGCCCCTTCGGTCCGGCGGGCACGGCGCTCCGCGGCCACGAGTTCCACCGGACGCAGACCGACCCGCCCGGCGACGCGCTCGAGCTCGAAGGGCACGCCGGAGCGGGTCGGGTCGGCTTCAGCTCGCCGACGCTTCTTGCCAGCTACCTGCACCAGCACCTCGCCGCCACGCCCGAGCTCGCCGAGCGCTTCGTCGCCGCCCTCTCCCGGCGCCCCGGGCCTCACTTGTCCTCCGGCGCCACCCTCGCGTAGCATCGCCGGCGCACTGACTGGTCAGCGAAGTCCGGTGAGATTCCGGCGCTGTCCCGCAACTGACGTTCCCCCGCCCCGGCGGTGGACGAGCCAGGTCGCCTGGCCAGTCAGCAGCGACCACGCCGTCGAGGTAGCGGACCGGTCGCAGGGGAGCCCCCCTGACCTCGGTGTCGTCCTCGATCCAAGGGAGGACGTCATGCACAACGCCAGGATCACCCTCGCTTCCCTACTGCTCGCCGTGCTGCTCCTGCCGCTTGCCGCCGTCGGCACGGCGGCGAGCGCGCTCGGCGCGACGGTGCGCCCTGCGGCGCCCTTCCCGCTCGTGGTGCACAGCGCCGACGGCGCCGTCACGATCCCGCAGCGCCCGACGCGGATCCTCTCGCTGTCGGCCAGCGCCACCCAGATGCTCTACGCCATGGGTGCCGGCCACCAGGTCGTCGGCGTGGACAAGTACTCGACCTACCCCCCCAACGCCCCCCGCACCGCCTTCACCGGCTACGAGTCGAGCGCCGAGGACTACCTCCCGCTCCACCCGGACCTCGTCATCCTGGCGTTCAGCACCGGCACCCTCGTCGCGCAGCTGCACAAGCTCGGCATCCCCACCCTGCTGCTGCCCCCGGCGAGCGATCTCGCCGCCGTGAACGCCCAGATGGCCGAGCTCGGCCGTGCGACGGGCCACCTCACCCAGGCGGTCGCCGTCGCCGCGGCGTTGCGCTCGGACCTCACCCGGACGGCAGGCGCCGCCCGATCGCTCGTTGCCGGCGACACCTACTACATCGAGCTCGACCCCACCCTCTACACGGCGACGTCCCGGACCTTCGTCGGCTCGGTCTTCTCCCTCTTCGGCATGCGCGACATCGCCGACGCCGCAGCCCGCGCCAGCACCTACCCCCAGCTGTCGGCCGAGTACCTGCTGAAGGCCAACCCCGACGAGGTGGTCCTCGCCGACACCAGCTGTTGTGGCCAGAACCCCGCGACCTTCGCCCGGCGCCCGGGCTTCTCGGTCCTGCGCGCCGTCAAGGACCACCACGTCATCGCCGTGTCGGACTCCCTCGCCTCCGAGTGGGGACCGCACAGCCTCGAGACCTTCGTGGCGCTGCTCGCGCACGCCTTCCGCACCCAGTCGGCTGCCGTGCAGCCCAGCCGGCCGTGAGCGGTCCCGACCCGGCGGCACGGCCGTCACCGACGGAAGGAGCACCGATGGTCGATGCCCGCGATCCCGGGCAGGTACCGGTGACGGCGCCACCCCGGGCGGTGCGCCGCGCCCCGTCGCTGGTGCTCGTGGCCACCGGCGACGGCAAGGGCAAGACGACCGCCGCGATGGGCACCGTGGTGCGCGCCCTTGCCCGCGGCTGGCGCGTGTGCGTCGTCCAGTTCATCAAGTCCGGGTCCTGGCACACCGGTGAGATCAAGGTGCTCAGCGGGCTCGGCGCCACCTGGCACTCGCTCGGCGACGGGTTCACCTGGGACTCCGACGACCTCGAGCGCTCCGCCGAGCTCGCCCGTGCGGCCTGGGAGGTGGCGGCCGACGCCATCTCCTCGGGCGAGTTCCAGCTCGTCGTCCTCGACGAGGTCACCTATCCGCTCAACTGGGGCTGGCTCGACTCGGACGCCTTCGTGGCGGCGATCGCCGGGCGGGCCGAGAGGACGAACGTCTTCATCACCGGCCGCAACGCCTCCGAGGCCATCGTCGCCGTCGCCGACACCGTGACCGAGATGCGCAACGTCAAGCACGCCTTCGAGGCCGGGATCCGCGCCGCGAAGGGGATCGACTTCTGATGCTCCGCCCCCTCCCCGGCGGCGGCCGGGGTGGGGCGCCGGTGCGGGACGGGGCGCCGGTGCGGGGCGGCCGTGCCGCCGCGCTCGGCTACCTGCTCGACCGCGCCGTCGGCGAGCCGCCGGCGCGGCTGCACCCCGTCGCCGGCTTCGGTGCCCTCATGGGTCGCGCCGAGCGCCGGTGCTACCGCCCGACGCGCCCCGCCGGCGTCGCCTACGCCGGCACCGGCCTGCTCGCCGCCGCCGCCGGGGCGGCGCTCGTCCCGTCCGTCACGGCGTGGTGCTACCTGGCCCTCGGCGGCCGCTCGCTCGAGTCGGCGGCGATGGCCGTCGCCGAGGCCCTGGCGCAAGGCGACCTGCCGCGCGCCCGCTCGCTCCTTCCTGCGCTCGTCGGCCGGGACGTGGCCCAGCTCGACGCCGCCGGGATCGCGCGCGCCGTGGTCGAGTCGGTCGCCGAGAACACGAACGACGCCGTCGTGGCACCGCTGTGCTACGCCGCCACCGGCCGCCCGCTGCTCGTCGCGGTCCACCGGGCGGCCAACACCATGGACGCCATGGTGGGCTACCGGGACGAGCGCTACCGCCGCTTCGGCTGGGCGAGCGCCCGCCTGGACGACGTGCTCGGCTACCTGCCGGCCCGGGTGACGGCGCTCGCGGTGCTGCTGGCGCGCCCGTCCCGCGCCGGCGCCGTCGTGCGCTCGCTCCGCCGCGACGCCCCGCACCATCCCTCGCCGAACGGCGGGGTGGCCGAGGCCGCCTTCGCGGCAGCCCTCGGCCTGCGCCTCGGCGGACCGGCGAGCTACGGCGGGGTCGCCGAGACGCGCCCCCTGCTCGGCGACGGGCGGCCTCCCGAGCCCGCCGACCTCGCCGCCGCCCTCGACCTCGCCCGTGACGTCGGTCGGCTCGTCGCCGCAGCGGCCGCCCTGCTCTCGGCCGGTCGGGCGCGGCTCGGGGGGCGCCGACGTGGCTGACCAGGTGGTCGTCCCACCACCGGGCCCCCACGGCGGCGATGCCGACCGGCTCGCCCGGGCGCTCGGGGTGGCGCCCCACCGGATCCTCGACCTCTCGGCGACCCTCAACCCGCTCGCCCGGCCCGCCGCCCCGGTCGTCGCAGCGGTGTCCGACGCCGCCGGCCGCTACCCGGACCCCGCCGTGGCGACGGCAGCGCTGGCAGAGGCGATCGGGGTCGACCCCCGCCGGCTGCTGCTCACCAACGGGGGCTCCGAGGCCATCGCCCTCGTCGCCGCCGACCTCCGCACCGCCTGCGTG
Organism: Actinomycetes bacterium; assembly: GCA_021809425.1. Taxonomy (GTDB): domain Bacteria; phylum Actinomycetota; class Acidimicrobiia; order Acidimicrobiales; family Bog-793; genus JAKBAA01. Next base: position 3,765 of record JAKBAA010000048.1, read on the forward strand.
GTCGAGCCCGAGTTCTCGCTCTGGCGGCGGCACCTCGACGTCGTGACGGCCGATCCGGGCCGCCGGGTCCGCTCCAACCCCAACAACCCGACCGGCGCCCTCGCCGCTGCCGGCGAGCACGCGGCGGTCTTCGACGAGGCCTTCTACCCACTCTCCACCGGCGAGTGGACCCGGGGCGACACCGAGCGGGGCGCCATCGTGGTGGGCTCGCTCACCAAGCTGTTCGCCTGCCCGGGGCTTCGCCTCGGCTACGTGTGCTCAGCCGACCCGGACCTCCTGGCGCGCCTCCGGCAGCGGCAGGTTGCCTGGTCGGTCGGCACCGTGGCCCTCGCCGCCCTGCCCCGCCTGCTGGCGGCGGCACCGCTCGAGCGGTGGGCGAGCCAGCTCCGGGTGCTCCGCCGCCAGCTCGTCGACGTGCTCGTGGGCGCCGGGCTCCGCCCGATCGAGAGGGACGCGCCGTGGGTGCTCGTCGAGGACGCCTCCTCGATCCGCGACCCGCTGGCCCGAAGGGGGGTCCTCGTGCGGGACTGCGCCAGCTTCGGGCTGCCCGGCACGGTGCGCGTCGCCGTTCCCGGACCCGACGGCCTGGCGCGCCTCGAGCAGGCCCTCGCCGCCGTGACGGACGGTGGTCCGTCCGCCGGCGCGCCCGTCCGCCGGGGGCGCCGGTGACCGGGGGGGCGCTCATGGTGGTCGGAACGGCCAGCGACGTCGGCAAGTCCCGGCTCGTGGCCGGTCTGTGCCGGCTCGCCGCCCGCCGCGGCATCGCCGTCGCTCCGTTCAAGGCCCAGAACATGTCGCTCAACTCGACCGTGACGGCGTCGGGGCACGAGATCGCCCGCTCGCAGGCACACCAGGCGGTCGCCGCCTCGACCGAGCCCGTCGTCGAGATGAACCCGGTGCTCGTCAAGCCGGAGGGCGACGGCACCAGCCAGCTCGTCGTGATGGGCCGACCCGCCGGGCGCGTCCGCCCCGGTGAGGCCTGGCCATCCTGGCGGACCGTCGGGGGCGAGGTGACGGCGGCGCTCCGGCGCCTGCGGGCCCGGTACGACCTCGTGCTCCTGGAGGGCGCGGGAGGCGCCGCCGAGATCAACCTGCTCGACCACGACCTTTCCAACCTGCCGCTCGCCGCCCGTGAGGGCCTGCCGGCGGTGCTCGTCGGGGACATCGAGCGCGGCGGGGTGTTCGCCTCCATCTTCGGCACCGTCGCCCTCCTGCCCGACGACCTCCGGGCGACCCTGCGCGGCTTCGTGATCAACAAGTTCCGCGGGGACGAACGGCTCCTCGCCTCGGGCATCGCCGAGCTGGAGCGCCGCTGCTCGCTCCCCTGCCTCGGCGTCGTCCCCCACGTCGGGGCGATGGCCCTCGACGAGGAGGACTCCCTGGCGCTCGGGCGGGACGGGCCCGGCCCGGGGCGTGCCGCGGCGACCGTCCTCGACGTCGCCGTCGCCGCCGTGCCACGGATGGCGAACTTCACCGACCTCGATCCGCTCCGGCTCGAGCCCGGGGTGCGCGTGCGGTACGTCCGCAGCGCCGCCGACCTCGCCAGCCCGGACCTCATCGTGCTCCCCGGCTCCAAGACCACGGTGGACGCGCTCGTGTTCCTCCGGGAGACCGGCCTCGCCGAGGCCGTCGTCGAGCAGGTCCGGCACGGCTCGGTGGTCGTCGGGATCTGCGCCGGCTACCAGCTCCTCGGGACCGAGATCGTCGACGACGTCGAGTCCGGCGTCGGCCGGGTGCCCGGCTTGGGGCTCCTCCCGGTCCGGACCGTGTTCGCACCGGAAAAGGTGGTCCGCCGCCGGTCCCTGCGCGACCCGCAAGGCCACCGGGTCGCCGGCTACGAGCTCCACCACGGCCGGCCGGAGACGGTGGCGGGGACCGCCTGGTTCTCCGACGACGACGGCACCACCGAGGGCCTCGCCGACGCCGACCGGGGAGTCTTTGGCACCAGCCTGCACGGGGTGTTCGACGTCGACCCCTTCCGCACGGCCTTTCTCGCCGACCTCGCCCGCCGCCGCCACGCGCCGTTCACACCGGGCGGCACGAGCTACGAGGCGGCCCGACAGGCACAGATCGACCGGCTCGCCGACGTGCTCGATCGACACCTCGACGTCGACGCCGTGCTCACGCTCTCCCTGTCGGCGAGGCCGCCGACCTGACACGGCGGGCGCCGTGCCCGCCCGTGGCCACCGCGCACATCACGAGCAGAAGCGCAAGGGACTTTTGGCCCTGTCCAAGGACCCTTTCCTCAAGGAGGCAGCCGCCCCGTCCGTAGAACCTTCCTGAGCAGGGGACGCCTGCACCACCGGTCAGCCACGGAGGTCGCCGTGTACGGTCTCGTCAACAAGGCCATCGAAGATCTTGCGATTTCCGCGGGAGGAGAGGAGACCTGGCAGCGGATCAAGGACGAAGCGGGCGTCGACGTCGTCGCCTTCGTCAGCATGGACGCCTACGACGACGACCTCACCTATCGCCTCGTCGGCGCCGCGAGCCGGGTGCTCGGGATGCCCGCCGAGGAGATCCTCAAGTCCTTCGGCCGCCACTGGGTCCTTTACACCGCCCGTGAAGGATACGGGCCGCTGCTCGAGCGGGCGGGCAGCTCGCTCGGGGAGTTCCTCGCCAACCTCGACGCCCTCCACACCCGGGTCGGCCTGACGATGCCCGCCCTGCGACCCCCGTCGTTCCAGGTCGACGTCGTCGACGACGCCACGTTCCTCGTGCGCTACTACTCCGAGCGCGGCGGCCTCTCCCCGATGGTGGTGGGCCTGCTCGAAGGTGTCGGCAAGCGGTTCGGCCACGAGGTCGTCGTGACCCACTCGGCCCACCGCAGCGAGGTGCTCGACCACGACGAGTTCCTGCTCCGCATCGTCGGCGAGGTGTCGCTCGAGGCCGTCGCCGAGGCGGTGCAGCCGGCATGAGCTCGGTCGTGGAGGAGCTCATCCGTGAGGCCGCCGACTGCTTCGACCGGGCCGGCATCCCCGAGGCGGAGCGGGAGGCCCGCCGGGTGGCCGACGTGCTCCTGCCGGGCGTCAGCACCCTCGACCCTGACCAGCCGCCCCCGGCGTTCACGACGCGCTTCATCGAGCTCGTCCGCCAGCGCGAGCGCCGGGTGCCGCTCGACCGACTCCTCGGCCACGTCCGGTTCCGTGCGCTCGAGCTCGCCATCGGCGAGGGCACCTTCGCCCCACAGCCCGAGACGTCCGCCGTGGTGGACTGGTGCGTCGCTGCCCTCGACCGGGCCGGCCTCCGCTCCCCCCGCGTCGTCGACCTGTGCACGGGGCCCGGCACCGTCGCCCTGGCCCTCGCCAACGAGGTGCCCGGTGCCGAGGTGCACGCCGTCGAGATCTCCCCGGCCGCCTTCGCCTGGGCGCAGCGCAACGCCGAGACCAGGCAGGCCGCCGGCGACCGTCCGGTCCGGCTCCACCTCGCCGATGCCGCCACGGCGCTACGCAGCCTCGACGGCACGTTCGACCTGGTCGTGAGCAACCCGCCCTACGTGGCCGACCACGAGCTCTCGCAGCTGCAGCCCGAGGTGCGCGAGTACGACCCGCGGCTCGCGGTCCGCGGTGGCCCCGACGGGCTCGATCTCGTCCGGATCGTCGAGCGGGCCGCCGCCCGCCTGTGCCGGGACGGGGGCCTCCTCGCCGTCGAGCACTCCGACCGACAAGGGTCGAGCGCACCGAGCGTGCTGACGGCCACCGCCGCCTGGACCGAGGTGGAGGACCACCGGGACGGTGACGGCCGCGACCGCTTCGTCACGGCACGCCGGGCCGAGCGAGGCTGAGGAGGGCGAGGTGACCGCCGAGGCTGCACCCATCGAGCTCGACGGCGTCGTCCGCTTCGATGCCCGCCAGCTCGACCGCGTCTTTCCCTTCCACCTCGCTTTCGACCGCTCCCTCACCATCGTGCGGGCCGGCCCCTCCGTTGCCCGGGTCTGGCCGGACCTCACGATCGGGTCCCGCCTGGACGAGCACACCAGCCTGCTCTCGCCCAAGGTCTCGTTCACCTACGACAGCCTCGAGCGCCAGCAGCACGCCCTCATCCTGCTCCGGACACGCAACAACGTGACGCTCCGGGGCCAGGTGGTGGCGACGGAAGCGGACGTCCTCGTCTTCGTCGGCTCTCCCTGGATCGCCGACCCGGCCCTCCTCGAGGAGACCGGGGTGACCCTGTCCGACTTCGCCCTGCACGACTCGGTCGCCGACTACATGTTCCTCCTCCAGGCCCAGACCACGGCGCTCCAGGACGCCCGCCGCCTGGCGGCGCGCCTACGCCAGATCGACGAGGAGAAGGCCCGCCTCGCCGAGGCCGAGCAGGCGCTCGCCCACGAGCTCAACGCGCTGCCCGACCTCGTCTTGCGGATGGACGCCGAGGGCACCCTGCTCGACGTGCGCCCGGCCAAGGAGCGTGCCCTCCCCGTGCCGGCGAGCGAGCTCGTGGGCACCCCTGCCTTCACCGCCTTCCCCGAGATGGCCGACCAGCTCGGCGAGGGGCTGGCCCGGGCCTTCGTGGGCGGCCGGACCCAGTCGTTCGAGTACAGCGCCCTCCACGCCGGGATCGAGTGCTTCTACGAGGCCCGGGTGGTCCGCTGCTCCGAGCAGGAGGCGATCGCCCTCGTCCGTGACGTCTCCGAGCGGCACCAGCTGCAGCGCCAGCTCATGTACCAGGCGTTCCACGACTCGCTCACCGGGCTCGCCAACCGGGCCCTCTTCGAGGACCGCGTCGGCCACGCCCTGATGCGCTCGGGTGGGCGCCCGGAGCACATCGCCGTCCTGTTCATCGACCTCGACGACTTCAAGCTCGTCAACGACACCCTCGGCCACCGCGTGGGCGACCGGCTCCTCGTCGCCGTGGCCAACCGGCTGAAGCACGCCACCCGACCCGTCGACACCATCGCCCGCCTCGGCGGCGACGAGTTCGCCGTGCTGCTCGAGGACGGCGAGAACGACATGGGCTTCGCCCTCGCCAGCCGGCTCATCAAGGCATTCGAGGAGCCCTTCGAGACCGGCGAGGTGCCGGTCACGGTCGGTGCCAGCATCGGGGTCGCCTACGGCTCGAGGGAGTCGATCGCCGAGGACCTCCTGCGGAACGCCGACCTCGCGATGTACGCCGCCAAGGGTGCCGGCAAGGGCCGGCCGGCGGTGTTCGAGAGCGAGATGCAGGACCGCCTGCTCGCCCAGCTCATGCTCGAGGGCGAGCTTCGCGACGCCATCGCCCAGCGCCAGTTCCGGGTGCTCTACCAGCCGGTGATCGACGTGGCGAGCGGCCGGCTCGTCGGGACCGAGGCGCTCGTCCGCTGGCAGCACCCCACGCGCGGGCTGCTCCCGCCGTCGGAGTTCATCCCCCTCGCCGAGCAGACCGGCATGATCGTCCCGATCGGCGCCCTCGTCCTCGAGGAGGCCGCCACCCAGGCGGCCGCCTGGGCGACCGATCGACCCATCTCGGTGAGCGTCAACGTCTCCACCCGGCAGCTCGTCGAGCCGGGGCTCGTCGAGAAGGTGTCCGAGACCCTCGCCACCACCGGCCTCCCCCCTGCGCTCCTCGTCCTCGAGGTGACCGAGACGGCGCTCATCAGCGACGCCGAGCGGGCCGCCGGCGTCCTCGGCGAGCTGAAGGCCCTCGGCGTGCGCATCGCCCTCGACGACTTCGGCACCGGCTACTCGTCGCTCGCCCACCTCCTGCGCTTCCCGATCGACACGCTGAAGGTCGACAAGTCCTTCATCGACCAGATCCCCCAGCAGTCGAGCGCCTCGGCCCTCGCCAAGGCCATCCTCGGCATCGGCCGCATCCTCAGCGTGGACGTCGTCGCCGAGGGCGTCGAGACCGAGCACCAGCTCCAGATGCTGAAGGCATGGGAGTGCCAGCACTACCAGGGCTACCTGTTCGCCCCTCCCATCGAGCCGGCCAACATCTCCGAGCTCATCCGTGACCCGGGCGGACCCGGCGGCACCGAGCCTGCCGGCACGGCGACGCCCGACCCCCACCTTGCCCGTTGGACATCCTGAGGAGAAGGAGACCAAGGTGACCATCAAGACCCGAGAGGACCGCACGGAGGCGGTCTCGACGGCAGAGCAGCAGGCCCTCGCGGCCATCGACGCGCCCCAGATCGTCGAGCGCCTCCGGGAGCTCGTCGCCATCAAGAGCATCCCGGGGATGCCCGGCGAGGCCACCATCCAGCACTGGTACCACGAGCTGTTCCAGCGGGACGGCTTCGCCACCGACTTCTGGCCCATCGACCTCGAGGCGGTGGCCGAGCATCCCGAGTTCCCCGGCGTCGAGGTCGTCCGCAACGAGGCCTGGGGCCTCGTCGGCCGCTGGGGCGGCGGCAACGGGCCGACGCTCGTCCTGAACGGCCACGTCGACGTGGTGCCCGCCGGCGACCGCTCCCAGTGGGTCACCGAGCCCTTCGAGGCCGTCGAGCGGGACGGCCTCGTCTACGGGCGGGGAACCGCCGACATGAAGGGCGGCCTGCTCGCTGCCGTCGCCGCCGTCGAGGCCATCCAGCGCGCCGGGATCCGCCTGAAGGGTGACGTCCTGTTCCACAGCGTCATCGGCGAGGAGGACGGAGGGCTCGGCAGCTTCTCGACCCTGCTGCGGGGCCATCGCGGCGACGCGGCGATCATCCTCGAGCCGACCAGCCTCGGCATCGTCCCTGCCTGCGCCGGGGCCCTCACGTTCCGCCTCCACCTCGCCGGACGCTCCACCCACGCCGGGCTGCGCACCGAAGGGGTGAGCGTCATCGAGAAGTTCTGGCCCGTCTGGCAGGCGCTCGCCGACCTGGAGCGGCGGCGCAATGCCGACCCCCACCCGGTCATGGCCGCCCTCGAGCTGCCCTACCCGATCAGCATCGGCACCCTCCATGCAGGGCAGTGGGCGAGCAGCGTCCCCGACGAGCTCGTCGCCGAGGGCCGCTACGGCGTCAAGCTCGGCGAGTCGCCCGACGACGCCCGGGCCGAGCTCGAGGAGGTCATCACCCGGCTCAACCACGACGACGACTGGTTCCGCATCAACCCCATCGGCGTCGAGTGGTTCGGCGGCCAGTTCGCCAGCGCCCGGATCCCCGAAGGCCACCCGTTCCTCGACCTCGTGTCGGAGGCGCACACGGACCTCCACGGCACCCCACCCCGGGTCGGGGGCGTCCCCTGGGGCAGCGACCTGCGGCTGCTCACCGAGTTCGGCGGCATCCCCACCCTTCACTACGGACCGGGCGACCTCGCCGTCTGCCACGCCGTCAACGAGCACGTCCCGGTCGCCGAGCTGGCCGCAGCCGCACGGACCGTCGCGCTCATCGTGCTCCGCTACTGCGGCTACGAGCAGCCATGACCGGTGCCGCCACCCTCGCCGGGCGCCGGTCCCACGAGGAGCCGTTCGCGAGGCAGTCCCCCCTCTGCGACACCCTCGAGGTGGCCCTCGACGGGGGACCGGGCGCCCTCGAGGCGCTCCGCGGCGGGCGCCCGGTGGACCGCCGGGATCGGGTCACCTCGCTCCTCGCGCTCTGCGCCCTCCACACGGCACCGGTCGCCGCGCTCGGCGACCGGGCGCGCCTGCAGGGCCACCCGGTCGTCGCCGAGCTGAAGGACCGGCTCGAGACCGCCTGGATCGCGGAGCTCGACCGGGTCGAGGTCCCGGAGGGCGACACCCTCGCCGAGATGCGCGCCCTCGCCACCCGTGACCGGATCCCCGACTGCTACCGCTGGCTCGCCGAGTCGGCCACCTGGGACGAGCTCGTCCACTTTCTGGCCCTCGAGGGCGGCCCGGACGCCGGCTTCGACGACCTCGTCGCTGCCTGCCAGCTCGGCCTGCACGGCAGCGCCAAGCTCGAGCTCGCCACCAACTACTGGGACGAGATGGGCAACGGCCGACTCGACCACGTGCACACCATCCTCCACGAGCAGATGGTCGCCGCCATCGACATGCCGCGCATCGCGCCGGCCGACCAGCCGACCGAGGCGCTCGAGCGGGCAGCCGCCGGAGCGCTGCTCGCCACCAACCGCTACCTCCAGCCCGAGCTGCTCGGCGCCCTCGGCCTGACCGAGCTCCAGGCCGGTCCCCGCTGCCGGATGGTCGTCCGCGCCTTCGACCGCCTCGGTGCACCGGCGGAGGCCTACCCCTTCTACGCCGTGCACGCGCAGGTCGACCCGTTGCACGGCCGGGCCTGGCTCGAGAACGCCATCGCCCCGACGGTCGACGAGCTCCCGGGGTGGGGACCCCGCATCCTCCGGGGCGCCGCCTGGCGGGCCCAGCTCAACACCGCCTTCTTCGACGTGGCCTGGCCGATCGTGCGGCAGCGGGAGGTCCGGGCGGTCGCCACATAGCCTCGGCCCCGACCGCCCGGCCCGCCCCTCGGCGAGCGATCCACCCTGGCCCGGCGGTCGCGCTCGCTCTGGGCGCTCCCGGGGGATAGGCAGGGTCGTGATGGCCACCACCGCCCGACCCCTGCTCCTCCTTGCCGCCGCCCTCGTGTCGGTCCCGCTCGGCCTCGCCGCCCCGGCCGCCGCCAGCGCCACCGCCCCGGCCGCAGCCGGCACCACCGGGCCGGCCACGCCCACCGCTCCGGCACCGCTCCCGGCGGCCACCTCCCTCTGCACCACCCTCGACCTCGTGCACCGCGGCACCAAGGTCGTCACGGTCTGGGGCACCCGGCTCGTCCACCTCCGCGTCGAACGCCACGGCCGGCCCGTCACCGTGCTCCGACGCGTCCGCTACCGGCACCCCAAGCGGGTGGCCTTCACCACCACCGAGCAGCGCACCACCTGCCCCCCGGCGGCGCCAACCGGGACCTTGACGCTCAGCGCGAGCGCCCTGCCGCCGACCGGTGGCACCGTGACGCTCGCCTTCGCCGCCGCCAACGCCGTCGGCTGCACGCTCTCCTCATCGCCGGCGATCTGGCCCGTCGGTGCCGCCCCGACCGGCTGTCACGGCACCGTCGAGGCCACCCTCCCGGCCGCCGCCACGCCGGCCGGCACCGCCCCGGCCGGCACCGCCCCGGCCGGCACCGCCCCGGCCACCTTCACCTTCACCTTCACCGTCACGAGCCCGGCCGGCCTGCAGGCGACCGCCGTCCGGGCGGTCACCGAGCAGCCGCCGGGACCGCCCCCGTCGGCGCCCCCGGTCACCCCCGAGTCGCAGGCCGTCGGCACCTACGACGCCCTCCAGCGCGCCTACTACGACGCCCGCACCTCGCTCTACGCCGGGCTGCCCTCGGCGACCTGCGGCGCCTACTCGTGCCTGTGGCCCTTCACCAACGCCACCGCCGCCACGCTCTCCCTCTTCGGCACGCCGGGCGGGTCCGCCTACCAGCCCGACGCCGCCGACCGCCTCGCCGGGCTCGCCCGCTACCTCCAGCCGCTCGAGCAGTCGCCGGCCGGCAGCCCCCAGCCAGCGGCCCACCAGTCCGCGCCCGCTCCACCGCTCGGTCCCGGCGGAGCCACCTACTTCGACGACAACGCCTGGGTCGGCCTCGACCTCGTCCACGACTACCAGCTCACCGCCGACCCGGCGGCGCTCGCCGCCGCCCAGCGGCAGTTCGACTTCGCCGTCTCCGGCTGGGACGCCAACCCCGGCGACGCCTGTCCCGGCGGGGTCTTCTGGGAGGACATCGCCGGCAGCCAGCGCAACGTCACCGCCAACGGCGCCAACGCCGAGCTCGGGCTCGAGCTGTACCGCCTCACCGGCGACGTCACCGACCTCGCCTGGGGCGCCGAGATGTACCAGTGGGTCGTCGCCTGCCTCGGCACCCCGACCGGCCTCTACCTGGACCACGTCAACGCCGACGGCACCCTCAACACGACCCTGTGGAGCTACAACCAGGGGGTCATGATCGGCGCCGGCACCCTCCTCGACCAGATCACCGGCGACACCGCCTACCTCGCCCAGGCCCGGCGCACCGCGGCGGCCGCCGTCGCCTCCTTCGGCACCGGCGCCACCCTCGCCGGGCAGGGACCAGCCTTCAACGCCATCTACTTCCGCAACCTCCTCTACCTCGACACCGCCGCACCCGACCCGGCCTACCGGGCGCAGCTGCAGGCCTATGCCACCACCATGTGGGCACAGCGCCAGCCCTCCGGCCTGTTCGACCCGCAGATCGGCGTCAACGGGACGGCCCCCATGGTGGAGATCTTCTCGCTCCTCGCCGGCAGCCCGCCGCTCCCCTGACCGGAACGGCCGGCGGCCCGCCGCCCGGACGGCTACCTCCAGGCGGCGACGACCTTGCCGCCGCTCACGTACTCGAAGCGGCCGGCGCCCGAGCGGCGGTGCGGGTCCATGGCGAGGCGCGAGTAGTCGATGTCGAACACGTACTGCCGGCCCGGTGCCACCACGTGGCCGGCGACGTGGCCGACGACGACACCCCGGTCGACGAAGGTCCCGTCGCGGTAGGTGAACGCCGAGGGGTCGACCACCGCACCGTGGTAGCCGCCGTCCACCACCCAGGCGATCACCACCCCGCCCGTCTGGTCACCCTGGGTGTCGATCGCCCCGATCCGCGTCCCGGTCGCCGCGGTCACGAACTGGGTCGCCGCCGGGTCGACCTGGTCGGTCGCCGTCAGCTGGGCGGTCGCCACCGTCCGGCCGGCGAGCGCGGCGAGGCGGGCCCCGCTCACGTCCTGCTCGCACGTCGCCACGACCACACCCACGATCGTCCCGCCCGCCCCCGCAAGGCCGGCGCGGCACACCGGGATCCGGTTCGCCAGCCACGCGGCGTCGTCCCGGTTGATCGCCGCCTTCGCCCCCGCCGTCCGGGCCGACCGGAACGCCCGCTCCCGGATGGCGTCGATCTGGACGTCCAGGTTCTCCGTGCGCGCCTCGGCGCACGTCTCCATCGCCAGGGTCGACACGGCCCCGCGGCAGGCCGCCGTGGCGTCCTGGGCCGTGGCAGCGGCACCGCCCGCCCACACCTCGCAGATCGGCTGGAACACCGGCGAGATCGCCGCTGGTCGCTGCGGCGAGGCCGGCACCGCAGCCGCCGCCCCGCCGGCGGTCGACGCCACGACGGCGCAGATCGCCAGGACCGCCAGCCCCGCACCGGCGCCGCCGCCGCGCCCGCGCCTTCCCAGCCGGCTCCGGACCGGTGCCCCCACCTCACCCATCTGGCGCTCGTCCCTTCGCCGCCCGGCCGCCCGCCGGCAGGCCGATACCGTAACCCCGCCTCCGAGCCGCTGGCACGTACCCGGACCGCCCCGGCCCCGCCTCCGAGCCGTCGGTCGCCCCCTCCCGGCCGGGCCGCTCGCCCCCGTGATACCCAGTCCGGTATCCTCCCCTCGCGCACCCGACCGAGGCCGCCCGGCTCGGCGGGACGACGAGAGGACGGTGCCCCGAGATGTGCCGCGCGGTGAACTGCCGGAAGTGTGGCAAGACGACCTGGGCCGGCTGCGGCCAGCACGTGCAGCAGGTTCTCCGAAACGTCCCCGCCGCCGACCGCTGCCAGGGCCACCCCAAGGCCGATCCCGAGCGCCGCAGCCTGCTCGAGCGGCTCGGGCTGCGCCGCTAGGTCCGACGGCACCCCGAGCGCACCCGGCCACGCCGACGACACGTCCGTAATACCTAGGGGGGTATACTCGGGAAACCGCTACCCGACCCTGACTCCTCCGGAAGGACGCCGTGGCCACCAACCAGCTCCTCGTCGCCGAGCGCGACGTGCCCACCCCCGCCGTCGGCGACCACCCGGGCCTGTTCGCCCGGCTCGGCACCTGGACCGGCATGCACCTGCGCCCGGTCCTGCTGGCCTGGCTCGTCGTCCTCGTCCTGTTCGGCGTCTTCGCCCCGAAGGTCGAGTCGGCGCTCGCCGGGGCCGGCTGGCAGGACTCCTCCAGCCCGTCGGTCAAGGCCCGCCAGATCATCCGGGCCGACTTCGCCGGGCTCGGCTCGAGCGCCCTCCAGGTCGTCGTGGTCGACCACGCCCGACCCCTCGCCGGCGACCCCGCGGCGAAGGCCGTGCTCGGCCGCGTCGAGGCGCTGCTCCGCTCGAGCAAGGACGTCTCGACCGTCGTGCCACCCCAGCCCGGCTCATCCATCTCCCGAGACGGCCGCACCGCCGTCGTCCAGGCCGGCGCCGCCGCCAACACCAACGAGATGGTCAAGGCCGCCGGCACCCTCGCCCCGGAGCTCGCCCGCCTCGGGACACCGGGCATCGAGGTGACCCTCACCGGCGACAGCGCCCTGTGGGCCGACTTCAACAGCGCCAACCACTCGGCCATGATGCGCTCGGAGATGCTGTCCTGGCCGGTCACCATGGCCATCCTCGTCGTCGCCTTCGGCAGCCTCGTCGCCGCCGGCCTGCCCCTCATGCTCACCATGGCCGGCCTGCTCGTCGCGGCCGGGGCGCTCGTCCTCGTCAACCACCTGACGCCCGTCTCCATCTGGGCGCTCAACTTCGCCCTCATGTTCTCGCTCGCCCTCGGCATCGACTACGCCCTGTTCCTCGTCGTCCGCTTCCGGGCGGCCCTCGAGCGCCGCGGCGTGGCCCGCGGCGACCGGCCCGGCGCCGCCGCCGCCGTCGCCGAGACCCTCGCCACCGCCGGCAAGGCCGTCGCCTTCTCGGCTGTCACCGTCCTCGCCTCGCTCGCCTCGATCCTCATCGTGCCGAGCCCGGCGTTCCGCTCGATGGCGCTCGGCATCATGCTCTCGGTCGTCGCCGTCCTCACCGCCACCCTCACCCTGCTGCCGGCCGTCCTCGGCAAGCTCGGCACCCGGGTCAACTCCGCCCGGGTCCGCCTGCGCCGCAACGCCCCCGACCGTCCGGCCGGCCACCGTCTCGAGGAGCGGCTGCACGCCTGGGGCCGCTTCCTGTGGGCGCACCCCTGGCCGGCCGCCCTCGCCGGCCTCGCCGTGCTCGTCCTCGCCGCACTGCCCGTGTTCGGGCTCCGCACCTCGATGCCGTCGATCACGATCATCCCGGCCACCGCCAATGCCCGCATCGGCTACAACCAGGTCACCAGCGCCTTCGGCCCCGGCTTCCCCGGCACCCTCCAGGTGCTCGTCCCCGCCGGCCGCCAGCCGGCCGCCCTGGCCACGGCCCGGGCCACGAGCGGCGTCGCCGCCGTCATGGCCGGTCCCACCCGCCGCGGCTGGACCCTCGACCAGGTCGTCCCGACCACCGGCCCGTCCACCCCGGCGACCGGGGCCACCATCGAGCGCCTCCGCGCCACCCTCCCCCCCGGCTCCCTCGTCGGGGGCGCCGCCGCCGAGAACTTCGACCTGCAGCAGGCCCTCTCGAGCCACACCCCCCTCGTCTTCGGCATGCTCGCCGGGCTCGGCTTCCTGCTCCTCCTCGTCGCCCTCGGCGCTCCCCTCGCCGCCTTCGCCGGTGTCGTCATGACCGCGCTCTCGGTCGCCGGCGCCTTCGGCATCGCCCGGCTCATCTTCCAGAACGGCGACCTCTCCGGGCTCCTCCACTTCACCCCCCAAGGCTTCGTCGACGCCTGGGGCCCCCTCTTCTTCGGGGCCATGGTCTTCGGGGTGGCCATGGACTACACCCTGTTCCTCCTGTCGGCGGCCAAGGAGCGCTACGAGACCCACGCCGATCCGGAGCACTCGATGGTCGGCTCGGTGGGCACCTCCGGGCGCGTCGTCGCCTCCGCCGCCGCCGTCATGGTCGCCGTCTTCCTCACCTTCGCCCTCTCCGGGCCGCTTGCCCCGAAGGAGATGGGGGTGATCCTCGCCGTCGCCGTCGCCCTCGACGCCGTCATCGTCCGCCTCGTCCTGCTCCCCGTGCTGCTCCGCCTCACCCACCACCGGGCCTGGCACCAGCCGAGGTGGCTGGCGAGGATCCTCCCGACCGTCCGCTTCGCCCACTAGCCACCCGGCTCCCGAGCCAACCGGCCGGCCGGCAAACCGACCGACCGACAAGCGACCCCGGGGCGGCCCGCACCGCCCCGGGGTCGCCCCGCGTCACCCGCCGCCCGCGTCACGGGCCGCCGGCTTCGCCTTGGCCTTCGCGATGGACAGGCCCGCGCCGACGTAGTAGCCCGGCGCCATGGACTACACCCATCTCGGACGCTCCGGGCTCGTCGTGAGCCGCCTCTGCCTCGGCACCATGAACTTCGGCCCGCTCACCGACGAGGCCGACGCCCATGCCCTCATGGACAAGGCGCACGACCACGGCATCAACTTCTTCGACACCGCCAACCGGTACGGCCGCGACCTCGGCGTCGGCGCCACCGAGTCGCTGATCGGTCGCTACTTCGCCAAGGGCGGCGGCCGGCGCGAGCGGACGGTGCTCGCCACCAAGGGCTACGGCGCCATGGGCGACTGGCCCAACGAGGACCGGCTGTCGGCCCTCAACCTCCGCCGAGCCCTCGACGCCAGCCTTGCCCGGCTGCAGACCGACTACGTCGACCTCTACCAGTTCCACCACGTCGACCCGACCACCCCGTGGGAGGAGATCTGGCAGGCCATGGAGGTCGCCGTCGCCCAGGGCAAGGTGCTCTACGTCGGCAGCAGCAACTTCGCCGCCTGGAACCTCGTCGAGGCGCAGGCTGCCGCCACCTCCCGCCACTTCATGGGGCTCGTCAGCGAGCAGTCGATCTACAACCTGCTCACCCGCGAGGTCGAGCTCGAGGTGCTCCCGGCCGCCCGGCGCCTCGGCATCGGGGTGCTCCCCTGGTCGCCCCTCCACGGCGGCCTCCTCGGTGGCGCCCTCCGCCGCCAGGGCGGTGGCCGCCGTCGCCTCGAGGAGCGGGCCGCCGCCACCCTCGAGCGCCGCCGGCCACAGCTCGAAGCCTTCGAGTCCCTCGCCGGCGAGCTCGGACACGAGCCCGGCGACCTTGCCCTCGCCTGGCTCCTCCACCAGCCGGCCGTCACCGCTCCCATCGTCGGCCCCCGCACCGCCGACCACCTCGACCGCGCCCTGCACGCCCTCGAGCTGCGCCTCGACGACGCCGTCCTCGCCCGCCTCGACGGCATCTTCCCGCCCTACCGCCCGGCCCCCGAGCACTACGCCTGGTAGGTCGGGCCCCCGCCACCCGGCGTGGCGCCGCGGGGCAGGGCACCCCGGGCGCCGCGCCAGCGGGCGGGCAGAAGGGCGGGCGCGGTCAGCGAGCCGACATCGTCACGAAGTCGCGGGCCCACCAGGCGGCGAAGAAGATGGCCGGCCCCTGCACGCTGTCGGCCACGAGGCTCGACCCGTTCGCCGGCGCCGCCGGCGAGCCGGGCGGCGGGTCATAGGTGGCGAGCACCGTCCAGTCCGGGTTGATGTCCAGCTGCATCGCCCGCTGCGCCCCGGCCCGGGCCAGCAGCTCGGCCAGCTGCAGCGGCGCCAGGCCGGGCCCGCTCACGTAGACGAGGGCGCCGCTCGCCGTCACCCCGACACCGGACCGCCACTGGTGCTCGACCCCGGGGCCGTTGCACGAGCTCACCCCGCACGTCGCCCCCCAGGCGAGCCAGTTGGGCGTCGAGGCGAGCGGCGTCGGTCGGCCGTGGTCGACGAGGAGCGTCAGGTTCTGGCGGACCGACGACACCTTCGACGACATCTTCACCTCGCTCCCCCAGGCGCCCAGGGCGACGTCGCCGTTCCTGTCGATCACGAGCGATGCCGCCCCCTTGCGCAGCGGGACCACCGCCCGCCCCTCGGTGTAGTACCCGCCGCCCGCCACCGGCATCTTGAAGCCCCCGTTGAACGCCGCCACGAGCGTGCGCGCCTGGGCCGGCTCGATCGGTGCCGTGTAGGTGTACGGGCCGCCACCCGGGCTCTGCGAGCCGGAATAGAGCCGTGCCGCCAGCAGGTGGGTGTCCATCCAGGCGATCCCTGCCGCCGTGCCGCCGCCGGGGGGCACGAGCGTCGTCTCGTACACGGCCGTCTGCCCGGCCACCGTCCGCCCGGCCGGCTGCCAGTGGCCCTGTCCGCTCACCCCGGGGGCGAACGGCGACAGCGGCGACGGGGCCGGAAGCGGGCGGAGGCCGTGGCGCCGGCCGTGGCCGTGGCCGTGGCCGTGGCGGCTGGCGGCGCCGGGCACCGTGGCCGCACCGGCGGGGGCCACCGCGGGGGCCAGGGCGGCGAGGGCGGTGACGGCGGCGGCGGCCACCGCGGTGGCGGCCAGCACAGGCGGACGAGTCGAGCGGCGGATGAAGCGCATGGCCGGAAGGCTAGGAGCACCGCCACCCCTCCGGTCGTCACTCGCCGGTATGTTGCCCCGCCACGGCCCGGCCCGGCCCACCACGGCCCGGCCCCAGCCCGGCCCCAGGTGCGCCCGAGCGGGCCGTCTTCTACCCTTCACCTCGACGGCGGCCCGAGGCGCGGGCGGCGAAGGAGGGGCGGACATGAAGGTGACCGGAGCCGAGGTCTTCCCGATCGCCCTCCCCCCGCCGGCCCGGGGCGGCAACTACTGGATGGTCCTGCGCCTCGACACCGACGCCGGCATCTCAGGCTACGGCGAGATGATGCTGCTGTCGCACCCGTTCCGCTGGCCGGTCGTGGTGGCCGCGCTCGAGGACCTCGTCGACCAGGCCGTCCTCGGCCACGACCCCTACGACGCCGAGGAGCTGTTCGACCGCATCTACGGGCGCGCCGGCTACAGCCACGCCCCCGAGCAGACCAAGCTCGCCATGCTGAGCGCCATCGACATGGCCTGTTGGGACCTCGTCGGCAAGGACCTCGGCCAGCCCGTCCACCGCCTTCTCGGCGGACGGGTGCGCGACAAGGTGCGCACCTACACCTACCTCTACGCCGACACCAACGACCAGGCGAACCTCCAGCAGAGCCTCCGCAGCCTGTGGCTCGACCCCGACTACGCCGCGGCACGGGCCCGCCACTACGTCGACCTCGGCTTCACCGCCGTCAAGCTCGACCCGTTCTCGCTGACCATCAGCGACGACCAGGCCCTCGGCCAGCGGGTCCCGGTCCAGTTCACCCCGTCCGCCCTCACCAGGGCCGCCGCCGTGATCGGGGCCATCCGCGACGAGGTCGGCGACGAGGCCGACATCCTCGTCGGCACCCACGGCCAGATGACCCCCTCGAGCGCCATCCGCTTCGCCCGCACCATCGAGGAGTTCGACCCGCTCTGGTTCGAGGAGCCGGTCCCGCCCGAGAACATGACCGCCCTCGCCGAGGTGGCCCGGGCGACCAGCATCCCCATCACCACCGGCGAGCGGCTCACCTCCAAGCACGACTTCGCCCGCCTCCTCGAGCACCGGGCGGCGGCCATCTTCAACTTCGACGTCGGCATCGTCGGCGGCATCCTCGAGGCCAAGAAGATCGCCGCCATGGCCGAGGCCCACTACGTCCAGGTCGCCCCGCACGTCTACGGCGGCCCCATGATCACCGCCGCCTCCCTCCAGCTGTCGCTGTGCACCCCCAACTTCCTCATCATGGAGGGCGTCGAACGCTTCGACGGCATCTACGACGAGCTGACCGACCCGGCCTTCAGCTGGGAGGGCGGCTTCCTCGTGCCGTCCGACCGGCCCGGCCTCGGCCACGACCTGCGCGAGGACGTCGCCCGCCGCCTCCGCCCCGACGGCCCCGGCCCGAGCCTCATCCGCTCCTACTGACCACCGCCGTCGCCGCCGCCGTGCGCGCCTCGGCGCGCACCAGGTACCAGATCCCCCCGAACGACTGGATCGCCTGCCCGCTCGACTGGCGAGGACCCCGGTCCCCTGCGTACCCGTACAGCGGGTAGCCGTTGTAGGTCACCTGCTCGTCACCCCCCGACCGCCGGACCACCCCCAGCCGCCCGTCCACCCCTCGGCCGCCCGCCACCGGGCGGGCCCCGTGGCGGACAAGCACCGGCGGCCAGATCGACAGGCAGGCACCCCGGCACACGATCCGGCCGCCCACCTCGCTCGACAGCAGGTAGTAGCTCTCCCCGCTCCCCGACGCCAGCACCCGCCCGTACCCGGGCACGGCGACCGCCCGCACCACGACCGAACCGGCCGGCCCCGCCGTCCCGCCGACGGCCAGCGCCAGGGCGACGGCGAGCGACCCGGCGGCCACGAGCGACCCGGCCAGCACGCCGGCCCGGACGCCGGTGCCACCGAAGGCGCGACCGACCGCCCCGGCCCCGCCCCCGGCACCGGCACCGGCACCGGCACCGGCACCGGCACCGGCCCAAGCGGAGGAGCGGGCGGCCCGCGACGCCGCCACGACGAGCAGGCCGACGGCGCCGATCTCGAGCACGGCGGCCGCCACGCCGGCGGCCGTGCGCACCTCACGGAACCCGAACAGCGGCACCAGCAGGGCCAGCACGTACCCGCCGAGGGTTCCCGCCGCCAGCAGCGCCCCGGCGAGGGACGCCAGGGGATGGCCGTGCAGCGCCACGACCGCCGCCAGCGCCAGGGCGCCCACGGCCTGGGCCAGGAACAGCGGCCCGATCGTCGGGATCGACCCGTAGCTCGTCAGGTACAGGTCCAGATGGATCGCCCCGCTCGCCGCCAGCATGCCCGCTCCGGCCAGCCTCGCCACCGCCACCCCCACCCTGCCGGCCGATCCGGGGGGTCCGGGGCGTCCGGCCGGCTCGCCCGGCTCGGCAACCATGCGGGGGGCGCCAGCCGGTCGGGTCACCGGCGTGGCACACTCGCTCCGGGTCGGCGGGGGGCGCCGGCCGCGCGCCTCGCGCTCGCCGTCCCCGCGCTGCCCGCGTGTTGCACATCCCGGTCATTCCCCGTGGGGTGCCGGGCCACGCCAACGGGTAAGGAGCCGCCATGCACCGACCGTCGCACCGCACCCTCGCCGCCGCCGCCGGCCTCGCCGGGGCCTGCTGCGTCGCCGTCCCCCTCCTCGCCGGCCCGGCCGGCGCCTCGCCGGCACGCCGCCACGTCGCCCCTCGGCCGACCATCGAGGTGGTCGCCGTCCCCGGCTACGGTCACGTGCTCGCCACCTCCACCGGCAACACCCTCTACGTGCTCAGCTCGGAGGCGACCGGCAAGATCGTCTGCTCCGGAGGGTGCCTGCCGGTGTGGCCGCCGCTCCTCGTCCCCGCCAGCGTCAAGCACCTGCGCGTCGGCCCCGGGGTCAAGGGCAAGATCGGCTTCGTCCACCGCTCGGCCGGCAAGAACCAGGTCACCTTCAACGGCTACCCCGTCTACACCTACGTCGGCGACGCCAAGCCCCGCCAGACGAACGGCGAGGGCATCGTCCACCTCGGCACCTGGACCCTCGCCGACCCGGCCGCCACGACCACGGCGGCCACACCGGTCAAGCCCCACCCCAAGCCCCACGCCAAGGCGTCGTCCGGCTACTAGCCCCCGCCGCCCGGTCGGCCACGAACGCGTCGAGCAGCGCCTCGTCGACGAGGCGGGTGTGCACCGCCCCCTCGGCGAAGGCGCCGCTCGCCACGGCATGGCGCAGGAACGGGATGCTCGTCGCCACGCCCTCCACGACGAACCGGTCAAGGGCCGACAACGTGCGCCCGATGGCCTCGTCGCGCGTCCGGCCGTACACGACGAGCTTGGCCAGCAGCGAGTCGTAGTGGATCGGCACGACGTACCCCGGATAGCAGTGCGTGTCGCACCGCACGTTCGGGCTGACCGGCGGCTCGAACCGCACCAGCCGGCCGGCGTTCGGCCGGAACCCTTCCTCGGGCACCTCGGCGGTCACCCGGCACTCGATGGCGTGGCCCCGCAGCACCACGTCGTCCTGGTCGAACCCGAGCGGCTCGCCGGCAGCCACCCGGAGCTGGGCCTGGACGAGGTCGATCCCTGACACCAGCTCGCTCACCGGGTGCTCCACCTGGATGCGCGTGTTCATCTCCAGGAAGTAGAACCCGCCTGCCGCCGGGTCGACCAGGAACTCGACCGTCCCCGCCCCCTGGTAGCCGATCGCCGCCGCCAGCGCCACCCCGGCGGTCCGGATCGCCTGGCGCAGCGCTGCCGGCAGCCCAGGAGCGGGCGCCTCCTCGACCACCTTCTGGTGGCGCCGCTGCAGCGAGCAGTCCCGCTCACCTACGTGCACCACCGTGCCGAACGTGTCCCCGAGCACCTGCACCTCGACGTGGCGGGCGTCCGCCAGGAACCGCTCCAGGTACAGCGTCGGGTCGCCGAACGCCGCCAGCGCCTCCGCCGATGCCGCCTGGAACACCCCCGGCAGGGCCGACGGGTCGGCGACCACCTTCATCCCGCGCCCACCACCCCCACCGGCCGCCTTCAGCATGACCGGGAACCCCACCTGACCGGCCAGCCGCACCGCCTCGTCGGCGTCGGCCACCTTCTCCGACCCGGGCAGCGTCGGCACCCCGGCCGCCGCCGCACGCAGGCGGGCGGCGATCTTGTTCCCCATCAGCCGCATCTGCTCGGCCGTGGGACCGACCAGCGTCAGCCCGGCCTCGGCGCACGCCTCGGCCAGCGTCGGCGACTCCGCCAGGAACCCGTACCCCGGGTGCACCGCATCCGCCCCCGTGCCGAGCGCCGCCGTCACGATCGCCTCGGGCCGCAGGTAGCTCTCCGACGAGCGCGCCGGCCCGATGCACACCGTCCGGTCGGCCACCCGCGCCGGAAGGCTGTCGAGGTCCGCCTCCGACGCCGCCAGCACCGTCGACAGCCCCAGCTCCTGGCATGCCCGCAGCACCCGCAGGGCGATCTCGCCGCGGTTCGCCACGAGCACCCGCGACACGCTCAACGGCGCCCTCCCCTCCTCACGACGGCCGGACCCGGAACAGCGCCTGGCCGTACTCGACCAGCTGGTTGCCCTCGACCAGCACCGCCTCCACCGTCCCGGACACCCCGGCGGGAATGGCGTTGAACATCTTCATCACCTCGACCAGCGCCACCGTCGTGTCCGCCTCCACCACCGTCCCCACCTCGACGTACGGCGGCGCCCCCGGCTCCGGCTGGGCATAGAAGATCCCCATCATCGGCGCCGTGATCTCGACCGTCCCCGCTGGCGCCGCCACTGGGGCCGCCGATGGGGCCGCCGATGGGGCCGCCGCTGGCGGGGCGGCT
>JAKBAA010000146.1 GCA_021809425.1 Actinomycetes bacterium
GCGGCGGCGGCGGCGGTGCGGGCGGGCAGCGGGCTCCTGCATGTGCGCCTCCTCGACGGCTCGACCAACGGCGAGAAGGGCGCCGCCTGGCCCGCTCTCCCTGCTCGCGGCGACCCGGGGAGCGGCGCGTCAAGATCGCTCGCCGGTGGCCGTTACCATCATCGTGGGTTGCCGTTCGGGTACCCCATCATTGCATGCAGCGATGGACATCCTGGCTCGCTTCGGGGCAGGCCGAGCACGCGAGGAGAGGTCGTGGAAGGGACGGTGACTGCGCCGACGGCGTCGGGCGCGGCCCCGGGCAGGAGGCGCCAGTGGGGAGCCGACCGCCGCAAGGTGGCGCCGGCGAGCCTGCACAGCCCGGTCAGCGAGCGGCGGGTCGTGCTCGGCCGGGTGGCCATCGTGGTGACGGTGGTGGCCTGGCTGGCCTACTTCTTCACGTGGCTGTTCACGGACCTTGTCAATGCCCACCACTCGACGGCGGTCGACCGGGCGGAGTCGATCGTGTACCTGCTGGTGGTCACCCTGCCGACCGCCTCGGCGCTTGCGTACCTGCTGAGCCGGCTGGGGTTCTTCTACCGGGCCCGCGCCCACCACCGGGCGAGCCGGCGCGAGCTGGAGGAGTTCTACGACACGGTCGCCCCGACGCTGACGGCGATCGTGCCGTCGTACCAGGAGGACACCCGGGTCATCCGCAGCACCCTGCTGTCGGCGGCCCTGCAGGAGTACCCGGCCAAGCGGGTGGTGCTGCTGATCGACGACCCGCCCTCGCCGCGGGGGCGCACGGCGCGCCGGCTGCTCGAGGGGGCCCGGGCGCTGCCGAGGGAGATCGAGGAGCTGCTGGGCCCGCCGGCGGCACGGTTCTCGGAGGCGCTGGAGGCGTTCGAGGCGACGGTCCAGGCGGACCAGGGGCTGGACGCCGAGGCGATGGGGCGCCTGGCGGCGGCCTACGAGGAGGGGGCGGCCTGGCTGGAGGGGCAGGCGTCCACCTACGAGGTGCTCGACCACGCCGACGCATTCCTCGTCAACGAGGTGCTGCTCCGGCTGGCCCGTGACCTGGCCGAGGTGGCCGCTGCGGTCCGTGACGCCTCCCGCCAGGAGGTGGTGCTGCCGGTGGACCGCACCCGCCACCTGTACCGGCGGCTGGCCTGGACGTTCCGGGTGGAGGTGGGCAGCTTCGAGCGCAAGCGGTACACGTCGCTGTCGGGCGAGCCCAACAAGGCGTCCAACCTGAACAGCTACCTCGGCCTGATGGGGGGCAGCTACCGGGAGGTGGACACGCCGAAGGGCCTGGCGCTGGCACCGGCCGGCCCGGACGAGGCCGACCTGACGGTGCCCGACCCGGACTACGTGCTGACCCTGGACGCCGACAGCATGCTGCTGCCGGACTACTGCCTGCGGCTCGTCCACCTGCTCGAGCGGAGCGAGCACCAGGACGTGGCGATCGCCCAGACCCCCTACACCGCCTTCCCGGGCGCCCAGACCCGGCTGGAGCGGATCGCCGGCGCCACGACCGACATCCAGCACCTGCTGCACCAGGGGCTCACCTACTACGACGCCACGTTCTGGGTGGGCGCCAACGCCGTCATCCGCAAGTCGGCCCTCGACCAGATCGCCCGCACCTCGTACCTGGGCGACTGGGAGATCCGGGAGTACATAAGCGACCGGACGGTGATCGAGGACACCGAGTCGACCATCGACCTCGGGGCGCGGGGCTGGAAGCTGTTCAACTACCCCGAGCGGATGAGCTTCAGCGCCACCCCGCCGGACTTCGGGTCGCTGTGCATCCAGCGGCGCCGGTGGGCGAACGGGGGGCTGCTCATCCTGTCGAAGCTGCGCCGCCAGGCACGGGCGCGCCGTGCTGCGGGCGACCGGCTCCGGTTCAACGAGCGGTTCCT
Source organism: Actinomycetes bacterium (assembly GCA_021809425.1). Lineage (GTDB taxonomy): Bacteria > Actinomycetota > Acidimicrobiia > Acidimicrobiales > Bog-793 > JAKBAA01. The sequence goes on from JAKBAA010000146.1 coordinate 1,896, forward strand.
CCGCTGGAACTACATGGCGTCGATCTGCTGGAGCACGGTCAGCCTGCTCGTGCTGCTGGCGTTCCCGTTCAACGCCACCCTGATCAACCCGCTGCTCGGGCTGGTGGCCCTTCCGTACTTCGCGGCGATGGCCTCCGACCTTCGCTACTGCGGCCACCGCCGGCTCGACATCGCACGGATCTACGGGCTCAACCTGATCCTGCTGCCGGTCAACCTGGCCGGGACCCTGTCGTCGCTGACCCAGGGGATCACCGCCTCGAAGAGCGCCTTCGCCCGCACCCCCAAGGTGCGGGACCGGACGGTGACCCCGGCGCTGTTCCTGGTGGCGCCCTACGTGCTGGTGGCGCTGGCCGCCTACACGTTCTGGGTGGCCTACAAGGGCGGCCACCGGGAGAACATGGGCTACGCCGCCCTCAACGTGGTGCTGGCCACCTACGCCATCGTGGCGTTCATCGGCATCCGCCACTCGCTGCTCGACGGCTGGGTGCAGGCGCGTTCGCTGCTGTACAAGCGGGAGGGGCCGCGCCGGCGCCGGCTGGTGCTGCGCAGGCGCAGGGCAGCGCCCGCCCCGGCCGCCCCGGCCGACTGGCAGTCGGTGCTGCAGGTCGGCCCCGCCTACGCCCGGCGGTGGGCCAACGCGAGCGGCGTCGGCCTGGTCGGGCGGGGAGGCGGCCGCTGGCAGCTGACGGGCGAGGTGGTCGGGCCGTCGGGCACGGCCCCGCCGGGGGAGGCGGCCCCGCCGCCGCGCCCGGTGGCGGCGGGTGGCGTCCGGTCGGTGGCGGCGGCGGCCGGCAGCGAGGCGACCTTCGGGACGGTCTTCCAGCCGTTCGTCGAGCTCGCCTCGGGCCAGGTGGTCGGGTTCGAGGCGCTGTCCCGGTTCGACGACGGGACGTCGACGGAGCGCTGGCTCGAGCACGCCCGGCGGACCGGGGCGGGGACGGCGCTCGAGGGGGCGCTCGCCCGGGCGGGCATCGAGGCGGCCGGCCGGCTTCCGAGGGGGGCCATGGTCGCCGTGAAGGTGTCGCTCGCCCTGCTGGCCGAGGACCGGCAGCTGGCGGAGCGGCTGCAGGCGCTCGGCCGGCTGGTGGTGGTCGAGATGGCCCTCCCGTCGGCGGCCGACACCGCCCAGGCGGTGGTGGTGGCCGGGTCGTTGCCGGCGAACGTGCGGCTGGCGCTCGAGCACGTCGGCCTCGACCAGTGGAGCCTGTCAGTCGTCTCGGCGCTGCGGCCGGTGCTGGTCAAGCTCCGCCTGGACGCCGTGGCCGGGATCGCCGGCGACCGCCCCCGCCAGGCGCAGGTGCAGGCGCTGGCAGCCGTCACCGGGGAGTACGGCGGGGAGCTGCTGGCGGTCGGGGTCGAGACGCCGGAGGACCGCAACGTGCTGCGCCAGATCGGGGTCCGCTACGGGCAGGGCTTCCTGCTGGGCCACCCGCAAGCGCTGGTGGACGCGTGAGGCGGCCCAGGCGATGAGCCGGACCGGTCGACCGGCGCCCGGCGGGGCCCGCCCGGCGGCCCCCCCGCTGCCGCTCGAGCTGCCGGCGGTGGTGGCCGAGCAGGAGGAGCCGAAGCCCCAGCTGTCCCCGCTGCGGGTGGCCGTGGCGGTCGCCGTCGTGGGCGGCCTCGGCTTCGGGGGGTACGCCGGGCTGCGGGCCAAGCTGGCCCCGTCCAGCCCGGCCGGCCAGGCGACGTTCTTCGCCCCCTACGTCGACGTCACGTTGACCCCGACCTACCAGTTCCAGAGCCCGGCCAGCAACCCGGCGCGCCAGAGCGTGCTCGGGTTCGTGGTGGCGTCGTCGCCCGGGTCGTGCACGCCGAGCTGGGGCGCCGCCTACGACCTGGCCCAGGCCAACCAGCGGATCGCCCTCCGGTCGCGGATCGCCCAGCTGCGCGGGTACGGGGCGGCGGTGGTCGTGTCGTTCGGGGGCGCCGCCCACACGAGCCTCGACGTGGCCTGCCCGTCGGCCACCGCCCTGGCCGGTGCGTACCAGTCGGTGATCGACACGTACGGGCTGAGCACCATCGACCTCGACGTGGAGGGGGCCGCCCTGGACAGCTTCGCCGCCGAGCGGCGCCGGTCGGCGGCGGTGCGGATCCTCGAGGACACCGCTGCGCGCCAGCACCGCACCCTGCACGTCTGGCTCACCCTGCCGGTCGAGCCGGGCGGGCTGCAGGACAACGCCTCGTCGGTGGTCCGGGCGATGCTGGCCAGCCGGGACCGGCTCACCGGGATCGACGTGATGGCGATGGACTTCGCCACCCCGCCGGCGGGCGGCGCCACCATGCTCGACGAGGTGGAGCGCGCCCTCACCTCGACCGACGCCCAGCTGACCCGGCTGCTGCCCCGCTACGGGATCGAGCTGCGCCCGGCCCAGGTGTGGCGCCGGCTCGGGGTCACGGTGATGATCGGCCAGAACGACGTGCAGGGGGAGCACTTCACGACGGCCGATGCCAGCGGGCTCGTCGCCTTCGTGCGGGGCAAGGGGATGGGCCGGCTGTCCATGTGGTCGCTCAACCGGGACCAGCCGTGCGGGGCGAGCTTCGGGCCGGTCCTGTCCACCACCTGCAGCGGGACCGCCCAGTCGGGCCTGCAGTTCGCCGACACCTTCCGCCAGCTCCAGGGGGTGCTCGCCCCGACCGCCTCCGGCTCGGGGATCCTGCGGGCGATCACGCCCGACACCAACCCGGCCAACGCCCCGTTCCCCACCTGGAGCCCCGTCGCGTCCTACCCGGCCGCCTACAAGGTGGTCGAGAACGGCGAGATCTACCAGGCCAAGTGGTACAACTCGGCCCAGGACCCCGAGGCGGCGTACCAGTACTCCTGGCAGTCCCCCTGGGAGCTGCTCGGCCCGGTCCTCCCGAGCGACCACGCCCCGGTGATCGCCGGCCCGGCGCCGGGCACCTACCGGGGCTGGTCGGCCACCACCTTGTACGTGGCCGGCCAGCGGGTCGTCTACGACCGGCTCGCCTACCAGGCCAAGTGGTCCAACCAGGGGGTCGCTCCCGGGATCGACGCCGTCCAGGAGCCGTCGTCGCCGTGGCAGCCCCTCTACGTCATCCCCGGGGAGCCGGTGCTGGGCGGCTGAGGCGCCCCCCGGCGCCGCTCAGGCGGCGATCGGCCGGGGTGCCACGTCCTCGCCGCGGGCCGAGAGCACCCCGACGCCGACCGAACGGGCCACGTCGCGCGCCTCGGGGTAGATCCGGATGCCGAAGGCGTATGCCAGGTAC
>JAKBAA010000147.1 GCA_021809425.1 Actinomycetes bacterium
TGCCCTACGGCGAGCGAGCGGAGGCCGAGGCGGCCCTCGCCAAGTGGAGCTAGCGAGCCTGGGTCCGAACCGTGTAGCAGCCACGGTGACCTGAGCGCATGCTCGTCGACGCGGCCGGCCTGGTGCGATCCGGCACCGTCCAGGGCTCGTTGAGCCCCGTTGGCGAAGCCTCATCAGCGCCTCGGTGGGCCCGGAGGACCCCCGGGGACTCTCAGGTGGCCCGGAGGGACACCTCGGCGCGGGCGTTGCGGAGCTTTCGCAGGTTGTGGCAGAGGCTGTGGAGCGTCCACTCGCCCCTCGCGCCGTCAAGGCCCCGCAGGCGAAGCTGGCCGGCGTTCTGGCGGACCTTCATCTGCCCAAAGACCGGCTCGACGATGGCCTTGCGCCGGGCGTAGTCCTTGCGACCCTTCTTCGTGCGCAGCCGCCGCGCCATTCGCTCGCGGCTCGTGAGCCCCTTTGGGATGCGCCCCTTCGGGGCGGCTGGCACCTGCTCGTCGCGGCGCAGGCGCCCCGTGGCGACGAGGGCGTCGATCTCGGCCTTCTCGAGCGCCTCCAGGTTGTCCTTTGAGCAGTAACCGGCATCCGCGAGCACGAGGCGTGGGCGGGCCTCGATGCCTGCCTCGCAAAGGCGCGTCGTCGTCGCCTCGATCATGGAGAGCAGCTGGTCGGCGTCTCCTGCCTGCTGGGTGACGACGGCCGCGAGGACCACCTGGGAGGCCTCGTCGACCATGGCCTGGGCGTTGAAGGCGTAGTGGAAGCCGTCGTTCGTCTTCATCATCCGCGCCTCGGGGTCGGTGAAGCTTCGCTGGGCCGTCGGCTTCGGGCTCGCCTCGGCGGCGGCGGCCTCCTCGGCGGCGGCGACCTCCTCCTCGCTTGCGCCCTTCTCCATCGCCTTCTCGGCGGCCTTGCCGGCGGCGTTGTCCCTCGCCTCCTCCTCGAGCGCCTCCTTCGCGGCACGGAGCCTGGAAAGGCGCGAGGTGCGCCGGGCGAGCTCGGCGGGGAGCTCATCTCCGCGACGGTCCTTGCCGAAGGCCTCGTCCTCGTCCAGGTCGGCCTGCTCGGCCGCAGCAAGCAGGGCCGCCACCTCGTCCTCGAGCTGGCCGATCTTCGGGCCGATGCGCTCGTAGCTCATCGCCTTGTGCCTCGAGGCCGAGGCCCGAAGCTTCGTGCCATCGAGCGCGACCCGGCCGAGGCGCACGAGCCCCGCCTCGGCGCACAGCGCCAGCACCTGGACGAACAGCTGGTCGAGGGCCTCGAGGTGCCGGCGGCGGAAGCGGGCGATGGAGCGGTAGTCCGGGCCCTGGTTGGCCGACAGGAACCGGAAGGCGACATCGACGACACAGCGCCGCTCGATCGCCCGGGACGAGCTCACCCCGGTCGAGTAGCCGTAGAGGAGGAGCTTCAGCATCATCCTCGGGTCATAGGGAGGGGCCCCGTCGGTTGTCAGGTAGGCGTCGTAGATCGGGGAGAGCTCGAGCAGCTCGTCGACGACCTCGGAGACGAAGCGGGCCTCGTGGTCCTCGGGGAGCCAGTCGTCGAGGCTCGGCGGCAAGAGGAAGGACTGGGCCTGGTCGTAGTGGCGGAAGGTCTTCGCGCTCCCCGCAGGCATGCGTGCCCGCGACGGCGGTGGCACCTCCTCGACCTCGAACAACGCCTCGTCACTGCGACCTTCGCCCATGGCGAGAATTCTCCCGCACCAACGGGCGAATCGCGAATCCGAACCCTGAGGACGGCGCCCTCAGCCGCTCAAGGGGCCCGAGGGTGGGACTGGCCGGTTCTGACCCAGGCTCCTAGGGGAGTTCCCTAGTGCGCTCCGGCGAAGGGTCGTCCAGCATGGCGCGCACCGCCGTGGTGGCGGCGCGGGCGACCGGGGGTCGCGCCGGCGTCAGCGAGGAGGGACGGATGGGGCGATCCCTGAAGGCGGCGTGCACGGGGGCGGCCGCGTTGGCGGTCGTGGCGATCGCCGCCGGCGGAGCGTCCGCCGCCGGCGGCGTGACCGCTCGGGCGGCCCGGGCCAACCGGGCCGGGCCGCCGCGGTTGGCGGTTGGCGCCCGTGGCGTCGTGGTCAACGACCTCTCGACCTCACACTCGGTGACGGTGTTCCAGGGCATGCAGCCGGTGGCGACCGTGCCGGTGGCCGGGCCGACCCCGCTCGACGCCGTCGTCACCCCCGACGACCGGCTGGCCCTCGTGACGAACCCGGGGGCGGCGGGGAGCGTGCAGGCCATCGACCTCGCCGCCTCCCCTCCCAGGGTGGAGCCGCCCATCCGGGTGTCGGGCAACGGGTTCCGCGCGGTCGCGCCGGACGGCCGGACCGTCTGGGACCCGAACCCGTCGTCGACGACGATCACGTTGCTCGACCTCGCCACCACCCCGCCCACCCCGCAGGCGCCGTTCAGTGTCGGCTTCAAGCCGGTGTCGGTGGCGGCGACGCCGGACGGGAAGGACCTGTGGGTCGTGCGCTACGCCGCCGGGGCGATGCGCCACGTGTTCGTTGCCGGCGGCCGCCATGATCTCGGTCCGATCGTCAAGCTCGGGCCGGACCCGCTGCTCGTCACGCTGGACGACGCCGCCACGGTGGCGTACGTGACGTTCATCGAGCGGCGCGGCGGCACGAGCGCCGTCGACCTGGCGACCGGGGCGGCCGCCCACGTCCGGATGGGCTCCGGCTATGGCCCGATCGCCGTCGACCCGGCCGACCCGTCGGTGGTCTACTTCGCCGACCAGGTCGGCGGGAGGTGATCCCGGTCCAGGTGTCCGGGTTGTGGATGCGCCCGGGCCGGCCGGTGGCGGTGCCGCACGGCCCGGCCTATGGAAGGTCGATGGCCTGCGCCGTGGCGGTCGGCCCGGCCGGCAACGACCTGTGGGTGGCCGACGGCGGGTCGTTCGTGTCGGGCCGCCACGGGCGACCGGCGAAGGGGACACCGTGTCGGGCTACCGCCTGACCGACCGGCTGCACCCGGCGCTCGTCCGGACGTTCACGGTGGGCTACGACCCTCGCTGGATCACCTTTCCCTGAGCGCACCGGATCGCCGCCGCTCCGGCGGTAGGGAGCCTCCAGGGGCCGAGCCGTCAGGTACGGGCGTCGGTCGGCTCGACGGCGAACAGGCGGGGCGCAATGTCGGGGCGCGTCGGGCGGGCGCGCCGGGGCCGGGCCGGCGGCGGGCCGGCGGTATCCGGTGCCGGCTCGTCCTCGGCGAGGTCGAGCTCGAGCACCCCTTGGCCAGGGGGCACCGGCCGCCGGCGCCGTCCGGGCCGCCGGAGCGGGATGACCCGCTCGGGGGCGAAGGAACGCAGCCGGCGGGCCGGCGGGTTCCTCGCGTCAGGGCGGCTGCCGGCTGCCCGGGCGACGCCGGCGGCGAGACGGGGCACGTCGAGCTCGGTGACCTCGACCCAGGTGGCTCCGCTCCGCTCGTTCAGGACGTGGCAGCGGTAGCGCCAATGGCCGCCCCGGATGCCGGCGAGGCGCACGGCGTCGCCGGGGCGAAGCTCGTTCCAGGCGTCCGACCGGTGGAGGTGGCTGCCGGGTTGCCGTGCCGCTCCGCCCCCCGTATCGCCCACGCGTGGCAGCCTACGAACGGACGTTCGTGCGGGTCAAGGGCAGCGCCGTCGCCGGCGGCGCTCCGCGCCGTCGCCTTCGTCGGCGGCACCACCTGGATCTGCTGACGATCTCGGCTCAGCCCACCTCGCTCGCGCCGCGGGCGGCGGCAGCGAGGGTGGACAGGGCGTGGGCGAGCCGCTGGCGGACGGCCGGGTCGTGGACCAGCCCGTCGTCGCCGATGGCATCCCGAGCGACCGGGATCTCGGCACAGGCTGCGGTGACCACGACGGCGTGCGCGTAGGAGAGGACCTTGGCCAGCGATGCGTGGGCGTCGGCGGCAGCGGTGGGAAGGGTGGAGATGTTGATCCAGGCCACCGGCTTCTCGTAGATCGAGCCGTCCTGGCCGTCCCCGATGGTCCAGTCGAGGAGGTTCTTGAACGACCCCGGGAGGGCCCCGGCGTACTCCGGGGTGCACAGCAGGAGGGCGTCGGCAGCCCGGATGCTGGCACGGAGCTGCTCGACGGGGAGCGGCAAGGGCACACGGTCGAGGTCCGGGTCGAAGTGGGGGAGATCGCCGAGGCCCTCGTAGAGCTCGGCGGTGATCCCCGGGGGCGCGCTCGCCCCGGCGGTCCGCAGCACGGCGGTGTTGGTCGAGGCGGAGCGCAAGCTCCCCGAGACGAGCAAGATCCGGGTCGTCCTCGCCATGTGGTGATCGTAGGGGCCGTGCACCGGCCCGGGCTCGATCGCGGACCCGACCAGCGTCGGCGCGCCGGAAGCGATGGCTCCCGGTGACCGCGGGCAATCCAGCTTGCACGAGGGGTGACTACGGAACGGCGCGGCAGGTGCGTGGCGCGGCGGTCGCGCCGGTCGACGCGCGCCAGCGGTCGGCTTGCTGGCTTGCAGGCCGGCGGGGATGGGAGACTGACCGGCGCTGGGCCGCGAGCTCGAGGGGGACGTCTCGTGAAGGTGATCGTGTTCGACCTGATGCCCTACGGGGAGGATCTCAGCCATCTGGGGACCGAGGGGGTCGGGCTGCCGTATCCGCTCGGGCGGCAGCACTTCCGACCGGAGGTGGCCGTGGCCACCTACCGGGAGCACCTCGAGTGCTGGGAGGAGATGGACCGCCTTGGCTTTGACGGGATCGGGATCAACGAGCACCACTGCTCCCCTTACGGGCTGATGAACTCGCCCAACCTGCTGGCGGCGGCGGTGGCGCAGCGCACCAACCAGCTGAAGATCCTCATCTTCGGCAACCTCCTGCCGTTGCACGACCCGCTCCGGCTGGCCGAGGAGCTGGCGATGCTCGACTGCCTGTCGGACGGCCGGATCATCTCGGGCTTCGCGCGGGGGATCCCGCGGGAGTACAACGTCTTTGGCGTGCCGATGCCCGAGTCGCGGGCCCGCTTCGAGGAGGCGGCCGAGATCATCGTCCGGGCGTGGACCGAGGAGGTGTTCTCGTTCGACGGCCGCTTCTGGTCCTACAAGGACGTGGCCATCTGGCCGCGGCCGGTCCAGCAGCCGCATCCACCGATCTGTCTCCCGGTGACGG
>JAKBAA010000049.1 GCA_021809425.1 Actinomycetes bacterium
GTGCTGGAGGAGCTGCTCGAGCAGCTCGAACTCCTTGAGGGGTAGTTGCACCTCGTTGCCACGGACGACGCACTCGTGGCGCTCGGTGTCGAGGCGGACCTCGCCCACCTCGAGGACGCCGCTGCCGGGGCGCGCCGGGGAGGCCTCGGCGGAGGCCGGGCGGGCCTCGGTGACCGGGACCGGGGCGGTCACGTCCTCGACCCGGCCGGCGCCGCGTGGCGTGCGGCGGAGGACGGCGCGCATGCGGGAGACGAGCTCGCGCAGGCGGTAGGGCTTGGCGACGTAGTCGTCGGCGCCGACCTCGAGGCCGACGACGGTGTCGATCTCGGTCGACTTGGCGGTCACCATGATGATGGGCACGCTGGAGCGGGCCCGGATGGACCGGCAGACGTCGAGGCCGGACACCCGGGGGAGCATGACGTCGAGCAGCACCAGGTCGAACGGCTCGGCGGCGAAGCGCTCGAGCGCCTCGTTGCCGTCCCGGGCGACGGTGACGGCGAAGCCCTCCCGCTCGAGCCCGACGACGAGGGCCTCGACGAAGGACTCCTCGTCCTCGGCGAGGAGCACCGAGACGGCCTGCTCGGCGCCCGCCTCGGCCGGCCCGGGCCGGGTGCCGGCCTCAGCCATCGGCCCGGCCGTGGAGGGGCAGGCGGAGGGTGAACGTGGCGCCCTCGCCCTCGCGGGACTCGACCGAGACGGTGCCGTGGTGGTTGTGGGCGACGTGGCGGACGATGGCGAGGCCGAGGCCGGTGCCGCCGGTCGACCGGCTGCGGCCGTGGTCGACCCGGTAGAAGCGCTCGAACACCCGCTCGAGGTCGCGGGCGGGGATGCCGACCCCCTTGTCGCGCACCTCGACGACGACGTCCTCGTGGTCGAGGGCCCCCCGGCACTCGACGACGCCGCCCTCGTAGGAGAACTTCACGGCGTTCTCGAGCAGGTTGTAGACGGCCGAGGTGAGCTGGCGGCGGTCGCCGAGCACGGCGACGGGCGGGGAGGGCTCGTCGAGGACGACGTCGACGCCGCGCTGCTCGGCGGCCGCCCGGACGCGCTCGGCGGCCTCGGCCATGACGAGGTTGACGAGGACCGGGTCGCGCGGCGGGGAGGCCTCGCTCTCGATCCGGGTCAGGTCGAGCAGGTCGTCGATGATGCGGGAGATGCGGAAGGCCTCGAGGTGGATGCGCTGGGCCAGCCGGTTGGACACCTCCGGCTCGGTCTCCTCGAGCAGGGTCTCGGCGAGCAGCCCGAGGGCGCCCATCGGGGTCTTGAGCTCGTGGCTGACGTTGGCGACGAAGTCGCGTCGCACCTCCTCGAGGCGGCGGCGCTCCGAGACGTCCTCGATGACGGCGATCACGCCGAGGGCGCGCTGGCCGTTGTCGATCGACTGGGTGCGCACCGTGAGGGTGCGCCGGGGCGGCCCGTACAGCTCGAGGGTGCGCTCCTCGGAGGCGCCCGGGGCGGTCGTGGCGAGCAGCTCGTCGACGGCCTGGGCGGCGATGGCGTCGCCGTGGCGGCTGCCCATGAGGGCGAGGGCCCGGGCGTTCGAGAAGACGGCCTCGCCGCCCTCGTTGCACACGATCACCGCCTGCGGCAGGGTGTCGAGGGCACGGCGCAGCCGGATGGCGTCGGCGCTCGACTCGGCGACCGCCTCGGCGGCCTGGTCGGTCGACCGCTCGAGCAGGCCGAGGGCGTCCTCCAGGCGGGTGGGCTCCCGAGGGGGCAGCTCGGCGCCGAGGCGCGAGGCGAGGGCGAGCAGGCGTTGGCGGAGGGTGCGCTGGCCGCGCCGGCCGCCGAGCACGTAGGCGGCCACGAGCACCACCAGCGCCCCGGCAGCGGCCAGCGCCAGCGTGCTCGAGCTGACGGCCGCCATCGGCCAGCTGGGCGACACCACCTGCACAGCATGGCAGCTGATCCCGCCGGCGGTGACGGCCGGTCGGATCGGGTCGGGGCAGCGAGCATCGAGGTGCATCGAGATAAACCGAGAGCCCTTGTGGTCATGCCTGCCGCCGGGTAACGTCGCCGGTGCATCGGTGGCCTGACCGCCACCCGTCTCGGTGCGCTGGCGCCCACCAACGCGAGCCGCCCGACGGGCGGCGCTGGCCGGGCGGCGACGCCCGGCCGGGTCAAGGAGGTCCCCGATGCACCCCGCCGTGCTCCTCGCCGCCTCGGGCGGCGCCGGCATCACCCTCACCCCGACCTCGTCCGGGCTGCTCGGCAGCAACACGCTGCAGGGGCTGGTCAACGGGGTCGGCTTCTGGGCGTTGCTCGCCTGCCTGGCCGGCCTCGTCATCGGCGCCGCCGCCTGGGCGCTGGGCGCGCATACGAACAACTACCAGCACGCCTCGACCGGCCGGCGCGCCGTGCTCGTGTCGGGGGCGGCCGCCCTTGTGATCGGGGCGGCTGGCCCGCTGCTGAACTTCCTGTTCAGCCAGGGTCAGGGGTTGCATTGAACGCCACGGCCGTGCTCGTGGCGGGCCACCTCGCCCTGCTGGGCCCGTCCCCGGGCGGCACCGGCGGCGGGGCGGGCTCGGTGTTCGGCCCCGGTGGCATCGGGTCGGTGCTCGACCCGACCGGGGCGGCGGCGAGCGCACTGTTGAACGGGGTGCTGTCCGGGTTCGGCCACGCCGTCGAGGGGTGGATCATCGCCGGGACGGCCCACCTGGTCGAGGCGGTGGGGACGGCGGTGGCGGCCACGACGACGCCGTCGTTCGGGGCGGCGTTCTCGGCCGAGCTCGGCCTGCTCGAGCGGCTCGGGGTGGAGCTGTCGGCGCTGCTGCTGCTGTTCGCCGTCATCCAGGCGGTGGTCCGCCAGGACCTCGCCGGGCTGGCACGGGCGGTGCTGCTGCGGCTTCCCCTCGCCGTGCTGCTCGGCGGCGGTGCCGCCGAGCTGGTGGTGCTGGCCCTGCACGCCACCGACGAGATGGCGGCGACGCTCGTCGGCTCGCCGACGGCGGCGGTGGGCAGCCTGGTGCAGCACCTGGCCGGCCTGCTGGCCGGTCAGGGGCCGTCATCGGCCCTCGACACCGGCTTCGCCGGCCTCGTCGTGGCCGTGGTGGCGGCGCTCGTGGCGCTCGTGCTGTGGTTCGAGCTGGTGGTCCGGTCGGCGGCGATCGTGGTGGCGACGCTGTTCCTGCCGCTCGCCCTGGCCGGCCTCGTCTGGCAGGAGAGCAGCCGCTGGGCCCGCCGCCTGGCCGAGACGCTGACGGCGCTCGTGCTGTCGAAGCTCGTGGTGGTCGGCGTGCTGGTGCTTGCGGCCGGCTCGGTGTCGAGCGCCACCGGCCTCGACGGGCTCGTGCAGGCGACGGCCCTCCTGCTGCTCGCCACGGTGTCGCCGTTCTCGCTGCTGCGGCTCATCCCGATGATCGAGGCGGGTGCGGTCGGCCACCTCGACGGGGTCGGCCGGCGCACCGCCGGCGCGGCCGCCGGGCTGGCGGTGCGCGCCGGCGCCGTCGTGCGGTCCCGGGCGGCCGAGCGGTCGGGCGGGCCGGTCGACGTGCCGCTCGCCGACGGGATGCCGTTCGACCACCCGAGCGTCGCCGCCGCCCTCGGCGGGGCCGACGAGGGCGCGCCATGACCGGGCTGGAGGCCGGGGAGGCGGTTGCGCCGGACGGGTACCGCTTCGGTCCCCGGGACCAGCGCGGCCTGCTCGCCGGCATCCGCACCGGTCAGGCGGCCGCCGGCGTGGCCGGGCTGCTCGGCGCCGTCCTGCTGGCACGGTCGCTGCACGGCCCCGCCGCCATCCCGGTGGCCGCCCTCGTGGCGCTGGCCGGCGCCGCCGCCGGGTTCGTGCCGGTGGCCGGTCGCAACCTGGACGAGTGGCTGCCCCCGCTCGCCGCCCACCTGGTGTCCCGGCTCACCGGTGCCGGTGCCGGTGCCGGTGCCGGTGCCGGTGCCGGTGCCGGTGCCGGTGCCGGTGGCGCGCCGACCGGGGTGGCCCCGCTCGGGCAGCCGGTGCCGCGGGTGTTCCGGGAGCTCGACGTCGTCGAGGTGGCCGTCCCCGGCCGCCCGGCGTTCGGGGCGGTGGAGGACCGGCGCGCCGGCACGCTCACCGGCGTCCTCGCCGTCGCCGGGACGGCGTTCGCCCTGCTCGAGCGCGACGAGCAGGAGCGCAGGGTGGCCAGCTGGGCGGCGGCCCTCGCCGCCGTCGCCGGGGGCGAGGGGGCCGTGGTGCGTCTGCAGTGGGTGGCGCGCACGGTCCCGGGGCGGCCGCTTCGCTCCGGGTCGGGCCGCCCGGGCCGCCCCGACCTGGGCCGCCCTGACCGGGGCCGGAGCGGCGGGCACGACGAGGCCGCTCGACTGGACCACGAGCTGCTGGTCTCGCTGAGCGTGCGGGCGCCGCGCCGCGGCGGGCTCGGTCGCACGGCGGTGCCGGGGGCGGCCGGACTGCAGCGAACGGCAGGTCCGGCGGGGACGCCCGGGCGGGCGGGGACGCCGTCCGGGCGGGGGAGGTCGCGGGTGCACGCCCGGCGGTCGGTGGTGTCGGCGGCGAGGGTGGCGGCGGCCGACGCCGTGCTGGCCCGCGAGCTGGCCTCGCTGGAGCGGCGGCTGCAGGAGGCCGGGGTGCGGGTCGAGGGAGCCCTGTCGCTGCCGGCGCTGTGCCAGGCGCTGCGGCGGGGGTTCGAGCCCGGTCCGCCACAGGGGCCGGCACCGCGCCGGCCGTGGCCGCAGCGGGTGACCGCCGGCTGGTCGACGGCGGCGGTGGACCGTCTGGCGCACCGGACGTACTGGGTCGCCGAGTGGCCCCGGTCGGAGGTGGGGCCGGACTTCCTGCTGCCGCTGTTGCTGTCGGCGGGCGAGCGGCGCGCCGTGTCGGTGGTGATGGCGCCCGTCCCGGTGCGCCTGGCGGTGCGGGCGGCGGAGCACGCCCGGACGTCGGCGACCGCCGACGCCGAGCTGCGGGCACGGCACGGGTTCGCCCTGAGCGCCCGGGCGCGCCGCCAGGCCGAGGCGGTGGTGCAGCGCGAGGCGGAGCTGGCGGCCGGGCACTTGGCGTTCCGGTTCTCGGGCTACGTGTCGGTGACGGCGTCCGACGAGGCGGCGCTCGAGCGGTCGTGCGCCCGGGTGGAGCAGGCGGCCGCCCTGAGCCGGCTGACGCTGCGCCGGCTCGACGGCCACCAGGGAGAGGCGCTGGCCGTGTGCCTTCCGGTGGGGAGGGGGTGCGCATGAGGGTGCCGGTGCACGAGGCGACGACGGCCCAGCTGGGCGCCGCCTACCCGTTCGTCGCCAACCCGCCGCTCGCCGACCGGGGGGTGGTGGTGGGCCAGGACCTGCACGGGGGACCGTTCCTGCACGACCCGTTCGCCCTGTACCGGTCGGGGGTGCTGACGAACCCGAACATGATCGTGCTCGGCCAGATCGGGCGCGGCAAGAGCTCGCTCGTGAAGACGTACTGCTACCGCCACGCCGCCCTCGGGCGGCGGGTGGTGGTGCTCGACCCGAAGGGGGAGTACGGCCCGCTGGCCGAGGCGCTCGGGACCCGGCCGATCCGGCTGGCGCCGGGCGGGCCGCTCCGGCTGAACCCGCTCGAGGCGCCGGCGGGCCGGAGGGCCGGGGGCGATCGGGGGACGGGCGAGGAGACCGGGCGGCGGCGCCTGGCGCTGCTCGCCGGGCTGTCGGCGGCGGCGCTCGGGCGAGCGCTGCACCCGGTCGAGCACGCCGCCCTGGAGGTGGCCCTCGCCGAGGCGCTCCCGGCGGGCGGGCGGGCGCCGACGTTGCGCCGGGTGGTGGCCGAGCTGCTGGCGCCCGGCGAGGGGGCATGGCGGGTCGGTCTCGACGGCGGCGTCCTGGCGGAGGGGGCACGCGAGGTGGCCCTCGGGCTGCGCCGGCTGGTCGAGGGCGAGCTGCGCGGCATGTTCGACGACGCCACGACGTCCGGACTGTCCCTTGCCGGCGACGTCGTCGTGCTCGACCTGTCGGCCGTGTACCACTCGAGCGCCCTCGGGGCGCTGCTCACCTGCGCCGTGGGGGCCCTCGAGGCCAGCTGGCGGGAGGGCGGGGGGCGCCCGACGGTGCTCGTGGTCGACGAGGCGTGGGCGGTGCTGGACGACCTGGCGGTCGCCCGGTTCCTGCAGTCGTCGTGGAAGCTGGCGCGTGCCCACGGGGTGGCGAACGTCGCCGTGGTCCACCGGGTGTCCGACCTGGCGAGCGCCGGGTCGGCCGGGAGCGTCGCCGCGAAGGTGGCCGAGGGTCTGCTGTCGGACTCCGAGACGCTCGTCTGCTACGGCCAGGCGCCGGCCGAGGCGGCCCTCGCCGGCGAGGCGCTCGGGCTGACGGCTCGCGAGGCGGCCCTGCTCACCCGGTTGCGCCGCGGGGTCGCCCTGTGGCGGGTGGCCGGCCGCTCCTACCTGGTCGAGCACCGGCTGGCACCGGGGGAGGAGGCGCTCGTCGACACCGACGACCGCCTGCGGGTCGGATGAGCCGGCGCAACCCGCCCACCGGTGCCCGACGGGCCGCCCGGCCCCAACCGTCGCCGGGTGGCCGTGGCGGGGACGAGGCGATGGCCGCCGTGGCCGTCCTCGTCGTCGCCGTGGTCGCCGGTCGGCGGCTGTGGCACCGCGTCGTCGCCTGGCTGCACCACCGGCCGGCCCTGCTGCACGGCCGGCCGGTCGGGCTGGTCGTGGCCGGGGGAGCAGCCGCCGTGGCGCTCGCCGCGCTGGCGGTGGCGCTCGCAGCGATCGCCGGCCGCCGGCGCCGCGGGCACCGCCGACGGGCAGGGGGCGGTAGCAGGGGAGCCCGGTCGCGGCGCCCGCCGCAGCGACGCGGGCGGCCCGAGGGTGCCGGGACGGCCCGCTGGGCGTCCGGGCGCGAGCTCGCCCCGTTGCACCTCGGGCCGGGCGCGGGGCGGTCGGGGGGCGGCGAGGGGAGCGGCCGCGTCGTGCTCGGCACGCTCGGGCGGCGCCGGCTGGCGCTCGAGCGCGGCCACTCGCTGCTCGTCGTCGGGCCGACCCAGTCGGGCAAGACGAGCGGGCTGGCCGTGCCGGCCATCCTCGAGTGGGACGGGCCGGTGGTGGCGACGAGCGTCAAGACGGACCTGGTCGCCGCCACGAGGGTGGCCCGGGAGCGGCGGGGGCGGGTGGCCGTGTACGACCCGGTGCAGGTGGCCGGGTGCGCCCGGGCGTCGTGGTCGCCGCTCGCCCTGTCGACCAGCTGGGCCGGCGCCCGCCAGGCGGCGGCCGGGCTGTGTGCCGTGGCCCGGACCGGCGCCGCCTCGGGTCTCGAGGACGGCGGGTTCTGGTACGCGACGGCCGAGAAGCTGCTGGCACCGCTGCTGCGCGCCGCCGTGTGCGGCGGCGCCTCGATGACCGACGTGGTCCGCTGGGTCGACACGGGCGAGGTCGGCGAGGTGGTCCTCGCGCTGGAGCTCGCCGGCGAGGTCGAGGCGCTGCAGGCGGCGATGGCGAGCTTCGGGCGGGAGGACCGGGCGCGCTCGTCGGTGTACACGACGGCCGAGACGGTGCTTGCTGCCTTCGCCGACCCGCTGGTCGCCGCCTGCTCGTCCGGCGACGACGTCGACGTCGGGTCGCTCCTCGGGGGCGGGGCCGACACCCTGTACCTGGTGGCGCCGGCCCACGAGCAGGAGCGGCTGCAGGCGCCGTTCGTGTGCCTGCTGCGCAGCGTGCTCGACGGCGCCTTCACCCGTGCCGCCCGGGCCGGGGCGCCGCTCGACCCGCCGCTGCTCGTCGTGCTCGACGAGGCGGCAAACGTGGCGCCGCTCGCCGGGCTCGACGGGCTCGTGGCGACGGCCGCCTCGCACGGGGTGCAGGTGGTCACGCTGTGGCAGGACCTCGCCCAGGTGGCCGCCCGCTACGGCGAGCGGGCCGCCACGGTGGTCAACAACCACCGGGCCAAGCTGTTCTGCCCCGGCGTGAGCGACCCGGCGACGCTCGAGCAGGTGAGCCGGCTGGTGGGCGACACGGAGGTGGCGACGAGCACGACCACCACCGAGCCGGGCGGCGCCCGCTCGACGACGACCGGCTTCGAGCGACGGCCGCTGGCACCGGCCGACGTGCTGCGGCGGCTGGCACCGGGCGAGGCGGTGCTGCTCTACGCCGACCTCCTGCCGGCGCGCCTGGCGCTCCGCCCGTACTACGCCGACCCGGCGCTGCGGGCGCTGGCGGCGGGCAGCCCTGCGGCACCGCGGCGCCGGTCCGGCGGCCGGCACGGTTGCTGGCGCGAGGGCCGGCCCGGCAGCCGGCGCGGCAGCTGGCGCGACGGCGGTCGGCTCAGCGGCTGGCGTCGTCGACGAACGGGGCGAGCACGGCGCCGGTGACGACGGCGCCGAGGGTGACGGCGAGGATGAGCGGCCGGGTGCGCCGGGGGAGGGTGCCGTAGGCGAGGAGGGTGCCGCCGGCGTCGGTCACGTCGGCGAGGGCGCCGGCCTCCACCCAGCCGCGGACCGGCGCCCCGTGGCGGGCGGCGAGGAGGGCGCCGAGGCCGAGGGCGAGGTCGCGCCCGCCCATCGAGCGGCCGAACACCCGGGTGCCGGGGCGGCTGGCGTCCTCGCCGATCCACGGCTTGCCGGCGAGGGCCGGAGCGGCGAGGGCGGTGACCCCGAGGGCGGCGCGGAGGCCGGCCAGGCCGAGGGCGAGGCGCCGGGCGAGCGGGCGGCTGATGGGCAGGCGCTGGAGACCGGGGATGCGCACGACGGCAGGCTACCGGGCGACCGGGCCGTCGCCCCACGGGGCATCCGGGCGCGGGGCATCCGGGCGCGTGGCATCCGGCCGCGGGGCGATGGTGGGGAGGCGGCGGGCGATGTTGACGGCGTGGTCGCCGAGACGCTCGTAGAAGCGTCCGATGAGGACACCCTCGATGACCACCGGCAGCTGCATCGAGCCGCCAGCCAGCTCGGCGAGGAGGAGGCGGTGCAGCTCGTCCATCCCGTCGTCGAGCTCGTCGAGGCGGTCGGGCAGGCCGACGACCCGCCGTCCGTAGGCGTCGGCGGTCATGCGCCACATGTTGCAGGCGACCTCGCCCATGCGCTCGACGAGGCCGCGGGCCCGGGCGGACATCTCGGCGGCGACGCCGCGCACGGCGCGCTCGGCCACGTGCTCGGCGAGGTCGCCGCTGCGCTCGAGCTCGGGGAGGAGGCGGAGGACGGCGATCAGGTAACGGAGGCGGGCCGGGGCGAGGACGGCGCTCAAGAGGTGGTCGAGGAGGAGCTGCTCGACCTCACGGTAGAGCTTGTCGACCTCCTCGTCGCGGTCGACGAGGGCACGAGCCGCGCCACGGTCGTCGGCGAGCAGGGCGTGGGTTGCCCCGGCGATCCCGTCGGAGACGAGGGCGAAGAGCTGGATGACCTGCTTGTCGACCCGCTCGGCGACCGCGACGGCGTCGAGCGGGGGCTCGGTGGTCGCCTCGATGGCCATGGGTGCACCCTACCGGTGCGGCACCCCGACCGCGTCGCCGGCGGCCCGATGTCGGGCGTAAAGGCCCTGGTGGTGGGCGTTGTTTGCCGAGACTTCACCTGGGTGTCACCGGCAAGTCGATAACCGTTCCGGAGCGGTTCAAACGGGCCTCCTACGGTGAGCGTCATGGAACCGACACAGCGCCCCGGCACCGGCGGCGCCACGTCGGGCGCCGCAGTGGCGGAGGCCCCGACGCTCAGCTCGCGCGAGTTCACCGTCGGGTTCGGGGCGGCGACGATCATGTCGGACGTCACGGTGGCGTTCCCGAGCGGTTCGGTCACCGCTCTCGTCGGGCCGTCGGGGTCGGGCAAGACCACCTACCTGCGGTCGCTCAACCGGATGAACGACAAGGTGCGCAACTTCTGGCGCAAGGGCGAGATCCGCCTGGGCGACCAGGAGATCCACGGCAGGGAGGTCGACCCGCTGGTGCTGCGGCGGCGGGTCGGGATGGTGTTCCAGCGTCCCAACCCGTTCCCGATGTCGATCCAGGACAACATCGTGGCCGGCGTCCGGGCCCACCGGATGGCCAAGCGCAACGAGCTGCGCGACATCGCCGAGACCCGGCTCGCCGAGGTCGGCCTGTGGAGCGCCGTGAGCGACCGGCTCAACGACTCGCCGTTCCGGCTGTCGGGTGGCCAGCAGCAGCTGCTGTGCCTCGCCCGGGCGCTGGCGGTCGAGCCGGAGGTGCTCCTGCTCGACGAGCCGACCTCGTCGCTCGACCCCCGCTCGACAGAGGCCGTCGAGGAGCTGATCGGCCGGCTCACCCCCCGCCTCACGGTCGTGATCGTCACGCACAACCTCGCCCAGGCGCGGCGCGTGTCGGACTACACGATGTTCTTCCAGGACGGCCGGCTCGTCGAGACCGGCCGTACCGAGGAGCTCTTCGAGCGGCCGAAGAGCCCGGAGACCGCCCGTTACCTGGGCGCCGAGCTCGCCACGGCACCTCGGAGCTAGGCCGTGCCGGCGTCGCCGGCGCGTCCGACCGGCCAGCCGGCCGGAGCAGCACCACTGCACCACTTGCATCGCCCTGCCGACATCGTCCCCGATTGGCGTGACCTCGGTACGCGCCGAAAGGAGCCATCGCCTACCATGCGATCCCTTGCCAACCTGACCACCGGTCGCCCGGTGGTGCGCGTCGCCACGGCGGCCGCCGCCGGCGCGCTCGCCGTCAGCGCCCTTGCTGCGCCCTTCGCCGGCGCCGCCGCCACCCACAAGGCCGCCCCCCACAAGAAGGCGGCCGCCTCGGGGGCCAACTACACGGCCGTCGAGAAGCAGCTGTCGGCGCTCGAGAAGCCGCCGTCGGGCGTGTCGCTGCTCGAGACCGGCTCGACCCTGCTGTACCCGCTCATCAGCGCCTGGGCCCAGCACTACTCGGCGACGAAGGTGACGACGGCCGGCACCGGGTCGGGCACGGGCATCGCCGATGCCCTGTCGGGGACGGTCCAGATCGGCGCCTCGGACGCCTACCTGCCGCCGACCGACCCGTCGAACCTGCTGAACATCCCGCTCGACGTGTCGGCCCAGCAGATCGACTACAACCTGAAGGGCCTCGGCGGCAAGACGCACCTGCACCTCAACGCCGCCGTGCTCAACGGGATGTACACCGGCCAGATCACGAGCTGGAACGACCCGGCGATCGCCAAGCTGAACCCGGGCGTGAAGCTGCCCAACGAGAAGGTCATCCCGCTGCACCGCCTCGACGGCAGCGGCGACACGTTCATGTTCAGCTCGTTCCTGGCCGCCCAGGACAGCAAGAGCTTCGTCGCCTCCGGTGGGGGCCCGGGCACGTCGATCAAGTGGCCGAGCGTGTCGACCGCCCTCGGCGAGGAGGGCAACGGCGGCATGCTGGCCGCCTGTGAGAAGACGCCGGGCTGCGTCGCCTACATCGGGATCAGCTACCTGCGCAGCGCCCTCAAGAACGGGCTCGGCGATGCCGCCCTCGAGAACGGCGCCGGCAACTACGTGCTGCCGACCCCGACCAACATCGAGTCGGAGGTGTCGAGCTACCACAAGATCCCGCTCAACGGGGCGATCTCGCTGATCAACTCGAAGTCGGTGAGCTACGGCTACCCGATCGTCAACTTCGAGTACGCCATCGTCAACGCCAACCAGTCGAGCGCCACGACCGCCAGCGCGATCAAGGCGTTCCTCGCCTGGGGCATGGACCCGCGCAACGGCTCGGCCCAGAGCTTCCTCACCCCGATCTACTTCCACCCGCTGGCTCCCGGCGCCATGCAGATCGCCGTGAACCTGCTGAAGAAGATCCACTGAGCCACCGGCTCGGATGAGACGAAGCGACGGGCGCGCGGGACGCAGGGGAGAGGGATCGCCGATGCACGCCGATGCCTCCTCGCCGCGAGACCGCGCGCCCGCCGCTGCGTCGCCCGCCCCCCGCGGCAATGCCACGGCGGCGCCGCGTCACCTGGGGGCGGTCGTGGCCGACCGCCTGCTCGTCGTCGCCAGCACGATCGGTGCCGTCGTGCCGCTGGGTGCCCTCGTGGCCATGGTCGTGGTGCTGCTCGTCGAGGCGATGCCGGCGATCCGGTACAACGGCTGGCACTTCCTCGTCGGCTCGGGGTTCGACCCGGGCAACTTCTACGGCGCCGCCGTGCGCACCGGTGGCATCGTCCACCTGGCCGGTGCCAGCTACGGGGCGTGGCCGCTCATCCTCGGCACGCTCGAGACCGCCGGGATCGCCCTGGTCGTCGGCGTGCCGATCGCCGTCGGGGCGGCCATCTTCATTGTGGAGAAGCTCCCGTCCCGGCTGGCCGGGATCGTGGGGCTGGCGCTCGAGCTGCTCGCCGGCATCCCGAGCGTGGTGATCGGGCTGTGGGGGGTGCTCACGTTCGGGCCGATCCTGTCCCGCGACGTCTTCCCGGTGCTCGCCCACCTGCCGAACGTCCCCGTGCTCAACATCTTCCGGGGCTACGTCGGCAACGGCGAGGGACTGCTGAGCGCCGGGCTGATCCTCGCCATCATGATCATCCCGATCGTCGCCGCCACGACGCGTGACCTGTTGCGCCAGGTGCCCGAGACGACGAAGGAGGGGGCCGAGGCCCTCGGGATGACCGCCTCGGAGACGTTCTTCACGGTGCAGGCCCGCTGGATCCGTACGGGCGTGGCCGGCGCCGCCGTCCTCGGGCTCGGCCGGGCGCTCGGCGAGACGATCGCCGTGGCGCTCGTCTCGGGGAGCGCACTGTCGGCGGCAACCAACATCTACGGGACGATGACCACCATCGCCGCCACCATCGCCACCCAGCTCGACTCGGCCCAGGGCGATCCGACCGGGCTGTTCGTGAAGACGCTCGCCGAGGCCGCCCTCGTGCTGCTCGCCATGAGCCTGCTCATCAACGTGGGCGCCCGCTACCTGGTCCGGCGCTCCGCCCGTGGTGCCGCCCTGCCGATCGGGGTCGGGCTGTGACCACCGTGGCGCTGGTCGGGGGCGAGGTGACCGCCCGGTCTCGGCGGGTCCGCAACCGGTTCACCTGGGGACTCGCCGCCGTCGCCCTGTGCCTGCTGGTGGCGCCGCTCGTGTGGCTGCTGGCCGGGGTCGTCGACCAGGCCGTGGGCGGCTGGCAGTGGAGCGCGCTCACCGAGGTCACCACCGGGATCGGCGGCGGGCTCGCCAACACGATCGCCGGCACGTTCGTGCTGCTGCTCGGCGTCGCCATCGTGGCCGGCGGGGTCGGGGTGGCGTTCGGGATCTACCTCGCCGACGTGGCCCGGCCCGGGCGGTTCACCGGCCTGCTGCAGGCGGCCTCCGAGGTGCTGTCAGGGGTCCCTTCGATCGTGTTCGGCTACGTCGGCTACGTGGCCCTCGTCGTCGGGCTCCACTGGGGCTTCTCGCTGCTGCCGGCCGTGCTCGTCCTCAGCATGCTCGTCGTCCCCTACGTGGCCAAGGCCACCGAGACGTCGCTGTCGCGGGTCTCGACCGGGTACCGGGAGGGTGCCGAGGCACTCGGGATGTCGCGCACGCACATGCTGCGGCGCGTCCTGCTGAAGGCGGCCGCCCCGGGCATCCTGACCGGCCTCATCATCGCCCTCGCCATCTCGGTCGGCGAGACGGCGCCGCTGCTCTACACGGCCGGCTTCTCCAACTCGTACCCGACGACCCACCTGCTCCACGCCCCGGTGCCCTACCTGACGTATGCCACCTGGACCTTCTGGAACCAGCCCGGCCAGCAGGTGAAGAACCTGGCCTACGACTCGTCGGTGCTGCTCGTCACCATCGTCCTCCTGCTCATCCTGCTCGCCCGCCTGCTCGCCCGGTGGAGCCAGCGCTACGCCCCCGACACCGGCCGCGGCACCCGCCGCAAGGAACGGGGCGGCGGCGCCCCCCGCCGCGGCCCGACCGGCCGGGGGCCCGGCGGCCGGGGGCCCGGCGGTGGTGGTCCCGGTTGGGGCGGCCCCGACGGCACCGGCGGCCCAGGCGTGCTCGGCCCCTCGGGGTCGGGCGTCGGCGCGCAAGGCCCGGGGGCCGCACGCCAGGCGGCAGGGTCGGACGGGGCGGGGCCAGGGGTGGCGGCGACCGAGCTCGAGCGCCCCGAGGCGGCCGCCCCTCCCGAGCTGGCCCGCCTGGTCGGCGCCGGTCAGTAGCTGGTGAGGCCGCGGGCGGCGGCGATGACGTCGTCCTTGGAGGGGAGGGAGGCCCGCTCGAGCACCGGGTCGTAGCCGACCCAGGTGTCGAGGGCTCCCACCCGGCGGACGGGGGCGTCGAGGTCGGCGAAGCACTCGTCGGCGACGAAGGCGGCGATCTCGCCGCCGAAGCCGCCGGTGAGGACGTCCTCGTGGGCGACGAGGCAGCGGCCGGTGCGGCGGACGGAGGCGGCGACGGCCTCCTTGTCCCAGGGGGCGAGGGTGCGAAGGTCGAGGACCTCGGCCTCGATGCCCTCCTCGGCGAGCGAGGCGGCGGCGAGGAGGCAGCGCTGGACCATGGCGCCCCAGGTGACGATGGTGACGTGGTCGCCGGGGCGCACGCAGGCGGCGAGGCCGAAGGGGAGCACGTAGTCGGGCGGCGGCATCGGGTCCATGGCGTAGCGCTGGCGGAGCAGGTGCTTGTGCTCGAAGAAGAGCACCGGGTCGTCGTGGCGGAAGGCGGCCCGGAGGAGGCCGACGGCGTCGCGGGCGCGTGACGGGAAGGCGACGAGCAGGCCGGGGGTGTGGGTGAAGATGGCCTCGGCGCTCTGGGAGTGCCAGATGGACCCGCCGGTGATGTAGCCACCGGCGAAGCAGCGCAGGACGATCGGGGCGGCGAAGGCGCCGTTGGAGCGCCAGCGCATGGTGGCCGCCTCGGAGCGGATCTGCTGCATGGCGGGCCAGATGTAGTCGAGGAACTGGATCTCGGGGGCCGGGCGCAGCCCACGGACGGCCTGGCCGACGGCCCGGCCGACGATGTTGGCCTCGGCGAGCGGGGTGTTGAAGCAGCGGCTGCGCCCGAAGCGGCGCTGGAGGCCCTGGGTGGAGCCGAAGACGCCACCCATGCCGTCGACCTCGGCCAGGGCCTCGTCGGTGGCGTCGCCGACGTCCTCGCCGAAGACGCGGATGCGCTCGTCGCCGGCCATCAGCTCGCCGAGGGTCGCCCGGATGGCCTCGCCGAGGTGGAGCGCCGGCCCGTCGGCCGGCGGCTCGGCCGGCACCGGGAGGGAGGGCATGGCGAAGAGGTGGGTGAGGACGCTGTCGGCGGTCGGGCGGGCAGCGCCGAGAGCCTTCTGGGCCTCGGCGGCGACGAGCTCGTGGACCTCGGCCCGCAGCCGGTCGGCCTCGTCCGGCGAGAGGACGCCGGCGGATGCCAGCTCGGCGGCGAGGCGGCTGAGCGGGTCGCGGGAGAGCTCGGCGGCGAGGTCGGCCGGGGCCCGGTAGCGGGTCTGGCTGTCGGAGGACGAGTGGGAGTAGGGCCGGGTCACTGTGGCGTGGAGGAGCACCGGGCCGGCCCCGGAACGGGCCCGGCCGGCGGCGGCCTCGCCGGCGCGCCGGCAGGCGGCGTAGTCGCCCCCGTCGACGGTTCGCACCTCGAGCTGGGGGAAGCCGGCGACGAGGGAGGAGATGGGGGCGGGGGCCTGCTCGGCGACCGGGACGGAGATGGCGTAGCCGTTGTCGGCGATCAGGTACACGACCGGGAGGCGCTCGATGCAGGCGGTGTTGAGGCTCTCCCAGAACTCGCCCTCGGAGGTGGCCCCCTCGCCGAGGGAGACGTAGGTGAGCTCGTCGGCATGCGCCCCGACGCCGGGGAGGTCGCGGCCCGCCGCGTAGCGGCCCGCCTCGGCGCAGCCGACCGCCGGCAGGCACTGGCTGCCGGTCGGGCTCGACTGGGAGACGATGTGGAGGCCGGGGTTGCCGAAGTGGTGGGGCATCTGTCGCCCGCCCGAGGCCGGGTCCTCTGCGGAGCCGACGGCGGCGAGGAGGACCTCGTAGGGGCTGACGCCCAGGGCGAGGACGAGGGCGAGGTCGCGGTAGTAGGGGAAGAACCAGTCGTAGGCCGGCCGGAGCGACCGGGCGAGGGCGACACCGAGCACCTCGTGGCCGGCGCCGGCGATGTGGAAGTAGGAGCGGCCCTGCTTGTGCAGGGTGAGCTGGCGGTCGTCGAGCGCTCGCGACAGGCAGGCGAGGCGGTAGTCGGCGACGAGCTCGTCGGCGGGGTAGTCCGGGGTCATGCGGTCGATCGGGGGCAACGGCCGGTCCGCCGGGGCATTCGTCTACCTTACCGACGCCGCGACCCCTCCCGGGTGGGCCCGGCCGGAAGCCCGCCGGGACGGCGGAGGCGGCCGGCTCGTGGCCGGCACCGTCGGCGGGCGTCCGGCCGGTACGCCGGCGGGGTGCCACCGGGGAGGCGAACGGGCACGTCGGGCGCGTTTCCGCGGCCGGCCGGGCCCCACGTCGCGTAGACTGCTGACGAGAGCTGTCGGAAGGAGGGCACAGATGCCCACGGGTGTGCTCGCAGACATCTTCGGTCCGGACGGGCTCATCGTCTTGGCCGTCATCGTCGTCGTTCTCCTGTTCGGGGGCAGCCAGCTGCCGAAGCTCGCCCGTGGCCTCGGGAGCGCCTCGCACGAGTTCCGAAAGGGCTTGGAGCACGGCGACCCGGACGCTGCGGCGAGCGACGCCGCCGGCAAGGGACCGGCCGCCCCGTAGCGCCTCGGCGCTCCGCTCGGCGATCGGCGAGGCTCCGGCGTTGCGCGCCCTCGTCCGGCCACGCCACCGGGTCGGCTTCCTCGGCCACCAGCTGGCCGAGTACACGGTCGGTGCCGCCCTCGTGGCGGTCGGCCTTCATTTCGGCGGGGCCGTCGAGCTCGTCCTCGTGGCGGTCGGCGGGGTGCTGCTGGCGCTCAACCTGTGCAGCCGGGGGCGCCTCGGCGTGTGGCGGGTCGTCAGCCGCCGCGCCCACCACGTGGCCGACCTGGCCCTCGTCGGGGTGCTCGTGGCGTCGCCGCTGACGGCGCTGCAGCAGCTGCACGTGACCGGGGTCGTCCTGGCCGAGCTGCTGGCGGCCTTCCTGCTCTGGGTGGAGCGAGCCACCCGCTACGCCCCGGGACCCCTCCCGGCAACCGGGGCCGCCGCCCCAGCCGCCGCCCCAGCCACGGGTGGCGCCCCAGCCACGGGTGGCGCCCCGTCCCCGGTTGGCGCCCCGGCCGGCGGGGCGAGGACGGCATCGGCGGGGTCGGCCGAGCGGGTCGGCCGGGCGGCCGGTCGGGCAGGAGCAGCCGGACGCAACGGGGCCGAGGTGATCGGCGCCCTGGGACCGCCTGCGGCGGCGCTCGCCGGAAAGGCGGCGCGAACGAGCGCTCGCCGCCTCGGGGTGGCCGTCGGGCGCACCAAGCGGGCGCTGCGTGACGCCAAGCGGCCCGAGGGTGGGGCCGGGGCGGCGGGGGCCACCGGCGAGGCCGGAGCGGCGGCCCTACCGGCAACCGGCGAGGCCACCGGCGAGGCGGCCGGCGGGGCGGCCGGAGCGGCCCGGGGCGCCAGTTGGCCTGCCCGGGAGGGTGGTCGCTAGAGTCGGGCCGTGCCCAGCAGATTCCCTCTTCGACGCGTGTCGTCCCAGCACCCGGGCGTGGCGTCGAACCGCTCCTGTCGGCGCCGGGCGGTGCTGCGCAAGGCGTCCGTCCCGTTCGCCCTGCTCGCCGGTGCGGTGGTGCTCGGGGGGTGCAAGGTGCCGACGTTCGGGGCGTTCCGGGGCGCCACGACGCAGGGGCACGCCGAGTTCAAGCTGTGGGTCGGGCTGTTCATCGCCGGGCTGATCGTGGCGATCATCGTGTGGGCGCTGATCTTGTGGGCGGCGGCGGCCTACCGGCGCAAGCGGCCGGACCAGATGCCGAGCCAGTTCCACGCCAACATCCCGCTGGAGATCATCTACACGGTGGTCCCGGTGATCATCGTGGCGGTGATCTTCTACTTCACGGTGGTGACCGAGAACCAGGTCGATGCCGTGTCGCGCCACCCGGCGGAGCGGGTGCACGTGCTGGCCTACCGGTGGGGGTGGCGGTTCACCTACGAGAACGGGCAGGGGCGCCCGCAGGGGGTGACGATCCAGACGACCGCCCCGCCGCGGGCCCTGGCGCTGCCGGCGACGTCGAGCCAGTACCCGCAGCTGGTCCTGCCGGAGGGCCAGACGGTGCGGATCGTGCTGGACTCGAACGACGTGATCCACGAGCTGTACGTGCCGGCGTTCAACTTCGGCCGGTTCGCCCAGCCGGGGCACACGAACGTGTTCGACTTCACGACGACGCGCACCGGGGTGTTCCGTGGGCAGTGCGCCGAGTTCTGCGGCCTCTACCATTCGGAGATGCTGTTCAGCGTGCGGGTGGTGCCGCCGGCGACGTTCGGCCAGTGGCTGACCACCGAGCAGCAGCGCCAGGCCAAGCAAGGAGCGACGTCATGACGCTGATCGCAGAGCGTCCCGCGGTCATCGGCCATCCCGAGGAGCACGAGCACGGACGCCTCGGGGTGCTCGGGTGGCTGACGTCGACCGACCACAAGGTGATCGGCAAGAGCTACATGCTGACCGCCCTGGCGTTCTTCCTGCTGGCGGGCGTCATGGCGCTCGTGATCCGCACCCAGCTGGCGGCCCCGGACTCGACGGTGGTGAGCCAGCACACCTTCAACGAGCTGTTCACGATGCACGGCAGCCTGATGCTGTACCTGTTCGTCGGGCCGTTCGCCTTCGGTGGCATCGCCAACTACTTCGTGCCGATCCAGGTGGGCGCCCCCGACATGGCGTTCCCGCGGCTGAACGCCCTGTCGTACTGGCTGTACCTGACGGGCGGGCTGACGATGGTCGGCGGGTTCCTGACCGTCGGCGGGGCGGCCGACTTCGGGTGGGTCGCCTACGCCCCGTTGTCGGACGCCGTCAACTCGCCGGGGGCAGGTCCGGACATGTGGATCGTCGCCCTGGTGCTCACCGGGTTCTCGGCGATCTTCACGGGCGTCAACATCGTGACCACCGTGTTCTACCTGCGGGCGCCCGGGATGACGATGTTCCGGGTGCCGGTGTTCACCTGGAACATGCTGGTGACGGGCATCCTGATCCTGATCGCCTTCCCGGTGCTGACGGCGGCGCTGGTCATGCTGTGGGCCGATCGGCACCTCGGGACGCACATCTACACCGTGGCCGGGGGCGGGGTGCCGGTGCTGTGGCAGAACCTGTTCTGGTTCTTCGGCCACCCGGAGGTGTACATCCTGGCGCTGCCGTTCTTCGGGGTGGTGACAGACGTGCTGGCGACGTTCTCCCGCAA
Organism: Actinomycetes bacterium; assembly: GCA_021809425.1. Taxonomy (GTDB): domain Bacteria; phylum Actinomycetota; class Acidimicrobiia; order Acidimicrobiales; family Bog-793; genus JAKBAA01. Next base: position 19,127 of record JAKBAA010000049.1, read on the forward strand.
GCCGGTGTTCGGCTACCGGGGGATGATCTTCGCCACCATCTCGATCGCTGCCCTGTCGACGGCGGTGTGGGCGCACCACATGTTCACGACCGGGACGGTGCTGCTGCCGTTCTTCAGCCTGATGTCGTACCTGATCGCCGTGCCGACCGGGATCAAGTTCTTCAACTGGATCGGCACGATGTGGCGGGGCTCGATCGACTTCACGGCGTCGATGTACTTCGGGGTGGGCTTCCTCGTGGTGTTCCTGTTCGGGGGGGTGACCGGCATCTTCCTGGCCTCGCCGCCGATCGACTTCGCCACCCACGACACCTACTTCGTGATCGCCCACTTCCACGAAGTGGTGTTCGCCCTGGTCTACGGGGCGTTCTGCGCCTTGTACTACTGGTGGCCGAAGATGTTCGGCTGGATGCTGCGGGAGCGGCTCGGCAAGCTGAGCTTCTGGCTGTTCTTCATCGGAACCTGGATCACCCTGATCTCGTGGTACATCGTCGGCCTGCACGGCATGCCGCGGCGGATCGCCGAGTACTCGGCCTCGACCGGGTGGACGACGCTCAACCAGATCGCCACGGCCGGCGCCTTCGTGATGGCGGCGGGGGTGGCGGTGTTCCTGGTCAACGTGTACGTGTCCTGGCGCACCCAGGTGCGGGCGCCCGGCAACCCGTGGGACGGTCAGACGCTCGAGTGGGCGGCCGCCTCGCCGCCGGTCCACCACAACTTCACGTGGCTGCCGCCGATCCGGTCGGAGCGGCCGGTGTGGGACTTCAACCACCCCGACCACACGACCCAGCAGGTGCACCGCAAGGAGGCGGCGACCGCGCCGTCCGACCCGGCGGCGGTCAAGACGGCGCACGGACAGGACGTCGGCGAGGAGCGCCACCCGTGAAGGTCGAGTCGAGGTTCCTCCTGTTCCTGTCGATGTTCGCGGCGGTGACCGCCTCGATCTACTGGTTCACCTCCTACGAGGACGCCGGCTCGGTGATGCTGCTGGCGGTCTGCCTCCTCGGTCTGCTGCCCGGCGGGTACTACTACTGGTGGTCGCGGCGGATGACCCCGCGGCCGGAGGACGACGCCAACGCCTCCCAGTCGGACGGTGCCGGGGTGGTCGGGGCGTTCCCTGGCTCGAGCATCTGGCCGTTCGTGCTCGGCCTCGGCGCGGCGATGACGGCGCTGGCCTTCGTGTTCGGCTTCTGGACGGCCCTGTTCGGGCTGACCCTCGCCATCTCGGCCGTCATCGGCGTCATCGTCGAGAGCCGCCGGGGCGGCGTCCACTAGCCCCCCCGCTCCCCCCGCTCCCCCCGCCCGGCCGGGCGGCCCGGCCCCCGGTCGCCGCTGCGCCCGACCTGGAGGGCGCAGGCAAGACCGTGAGCGCAAGACCCTGAGCGGCAGGGACGGCGAGCGGCAGAGACGGCTAGCGGCGCGGCGGGCGGCCTGCCCCGGGCGCCCCGGGCGCTCCGGGCGGCTGGTCGGGGGGACGGCGAGCGTCGTCGCGGGCGCGGCGGTTGAGCTGGCGGACGAAGCGGACGACGAAGCCGGCGAGGACGACGCAGAGGGCCACGAAGACGGCGAAGACCGCCCAGCCGGTGGTGGCGGCGAGCAGGTCGAGGGGGACGCCGGCCGGGGTCATCCGGGCCGCCGGAACCGGACGAGGCCTTCCTGGGCGACGCTGACGACGAGGTGGCCGGCCTCGGTGTAGAGGCTGCCGAAGGCGAGGCCACGCGCCCCGTGGGCGGTCGGGCTGTGCTGGTCGTACAGGAGCCAGTGGTCGGCCCGGAACGGCCGGTGGAACCACATGCAGTGGTCGAGGCTGGCGCCGATGAACTCGTCGGCCCAGGGCGTGACGCCGTGGCGCTGGAGGATGGTGTCGACGAGGGTGAGGTCGGAGGCGAAGGTGGCGACGGCGGCGTGCACGAGCGGGTCGTCGGGGAGGGGGCCCTCGGCGCGCAGCCAGAGCTGCTCGCGGGCGTGGCCGGGGTCGCGGCGCTCCCAGGGGGGCTGGGAGACGAAGCGGAGCTCGAGGCCGTGGGGGCGGAGGAACCCGGGCGGGACGTCGGGCCCGCCGGCCCCCTCGGCGCGCTGGGCCTCGACGAGACCGTCCAGGCCGTCCGGGCCGGGGACGGCGGGCGCAGGGTCGTCGTGCTCGATGCCGTCCTCGTCGGAGTGGAACGAGCAGTGGAGGTTGAAGATGGCCCGGCCGTGCTGGATGGCGACGACCCGCCGGGTGGTGAAGGAGCGGCCGTCGCGGATGCGGTCGACGTCGTAGAGGATGGGCACGGTGGGGTCGCCGGGGCGGAGGAAGTAGGCGTGGAGGGAGTGGACGCGGCCGCGCTCGACGGTGCGGCCGGCGGCGACCAGGGCCTGGGCGGCGACCTGGCCGCCGAAGACCCGCTGGCGGGTGGCGTCGGGGCTGCGCCCTCGGAAGATGTTGACCTCGATGGTCTCGAGGTCGAGCAGGCGGAGCAGCTCGGCGATCCCTTGCGGCACGGACGAGACGGTACACTCGGCATCCGTGCCGTCGAGCGAGCCCGAGTCGCCGGACCAGGCGACGATCGCCGAGCGGGTGCTGGCCTACATGCGCACCCCGCAGTTCACCAAGGTATGGCGGTACGGCACCGTGTCGGTGGTTTCGACGGTGGTGACGCTGGTCTCGCTGTACGTGTTCTACCGGGTGCTCAAGGTGGGATCGGCGGGGGAGTCGAACGTGCTGGCGACGGCGGTCGCCACGATCCCGTCGTACTGGCTCAACCGGACCTGGGCGTGGGGCAAGTCGGGCCGGTCGCACCTGTGGCGGGAGATCATGCCGTTCTGGGTGATCGCGGCCATCGGGCTGGTGCTGTCGACGCTGGCCGTCCAGTTCGCCAGCCACGAGGCGAAGGACCTGTCGGCGGCGCACCAGGTGGAGACGGCGCTGGTGCTGTTCGCCAACCTGTTCACCTACGGGGTCCTGTGGGTGGGCAAGTTCGTGCTGTTCAACCGGTTCCTGTTCGCCAAGCCCCCGGGCGAGGCCCCGGGCGAGGCGCCCGACGCCGTGGCGGGCAGTGCCGTGCCGGGCAGTGCCATGGCGGGCAGCGCCAGGGCGGGCAGCGCGATGCCGGGCAGTGCCATGGCGGGAAGCGCCAGGGCGGGAAGCGCCAGGGCGGGCGGGGCCAGGACGGGCGGGGCCGAGGCGACCGGCGAGGTGCCGGCGGTCGGGCTGGGCTGAGGCGATCGCCGGCCGCCGGGGCGGTGGGGGCGGCGCCGTGAGCGGGCGGGTCCGGGGCGAGCCGACCGCCGGCGTGACCGGGCGAGGCGAGCCGAGGCGAGGCCGGCGAGGGCGAGGGCGAGGGCGAGCCCGAGGAAGGGCGACGAGCCGGCCACGTCGTAGGGGGTGCGCCCGGCGCGCAGCCGGGCGGTGACGAGGGTGAGGGCCGGGCGGCCGAGCGAGGAGCGGGCCTTCACGGCTCCGCCGGGGGTGACGAGGGCGCTGTAGCCGGTGGTGGCCGCCTGGACGAGGTAGCGGCCGGTGGCGACGGCCTGCAGGCGGGAGGCGGCGAGCTCCTGGCTGGGGACCTGGGTGGTGGCGTAGGAGGCGGTGTTGGTGGCCAGCACGAGCAGCCGCCCGCCGGCCCGGACGCCGGAGCGGCCGCGGCCGGTGAAGAAGTCCTCGAAGGAGACGAGCAGGGCCAGGTGGCCGGCCGGGGTGGCGAGGGCGCCGGTGCCGTGGCCGGGGACGGCGTCGCGGGGGACGGCAGACAGGCTGACCAGGTGGCCGAGGAGGCCGCGCCAGGGGACGTACTCGCCGAAGGGGACCCGGTGGACCTTCTCGAAGCGGCCGACGAGGCGCCCGGAAGGGCCCCAGGCGACGAGCTCGTTGCGGAAGCGGGCAGGACCGGCCGGGGTGGTGACGCCGGCGAGCAGGGTGGCGCCGAGATGGTGGGCGAGGTTCCCGAGGGCCCGGCCGGCGGTGCTGCCGGCGAGCGGTCGGTCGAGGGGGACGACGTCCTCGGGGAGCACCACCAGGCGGGCGGTCCCCGGGGCGACCCGGCCGGCGACGCGCAGGGTGTGGGCGTAGACGACGGCGGCGGGCAGGGAGGCCGTCGGGCCGAAGCCGCGGGGGCCACCCCCCTGGACGAGGGCGACCCGTAGCCGGCCGAGGTCGGGGCCGCCGGCTGGGGCGACGGTGGCAGCGCCGGCAAGCGCCACCACGGCGGCGAGCGCAGCGAGCCCCCCGGCGCGCCGGGGGCGGGTGGCGAGGGCGGCCAGGCCGGCCCCGGCGAGGTAGACGGCGAGGGTGACGGCGACCGGGCCGCCGAGGCGGGCGAGGCGGAGGAGGGGGCCGTCAGCCTGGCCGAGGGCGGCGCCCCCGAGGGGGAGGCCGCCGAAGGGCCACCGGTCGCGGGCGGCCTCGGCCAGGGTGAGCAGGCCGGCGAGCCCGGCGGTGGCGCCGGGGCCGGGTGGGGCGAGGGCGCAGGCGAGGGCGAACAAGGCGGACTCGGCGGCCACGAGGACGACGGCCCCGACCAGGGTGAAGGCGGCGGTGAAGGCCAGCCCGACGGCCAGCTGGGCGGCGCCGGCGACCAGCCCGACGAGGGCCCGCACCGGGGCCCGGGCGCCACGGCAGGCTGCGGCCAGCAGGGCGGCGCCGGCGAGGCCGAGGGGCCACCAGCCGAACGGGGGGAGCGAGCCGGCGAGCAGGGCACCGGCGAGGAGGCCGGCGCCGGCCCGGGTGGCGGCGCCGGAGCGGCTGCTCGGCCGGTCAGCGACCGAGGGCATCCGCCAGGGCGCCGGCGGCCGCCTCGCCGCTCTCGATGCAGGCGGGGATCCCGATACCGCCGTAGGCGGCGCCGGCCAGGACCACCCCGGGGGCGGCGCCGGCGAGGGCCGACCTGGCCCGTGCGCAGCGTGCGGCGTGCCCGGTCAGCTGCTGGGGGAAGGCCTCCGGCCAGCGCTGGACGACGACGTCGGCCGGCGCCGCGTCGATCCCGGTGCGCTCGGCCAGCTCGCCGGCGACGGCAGCGGCGAGGGCGTCGTCGTCGAGGGAGCGGTGGCGGTCGTCGCCGTGGCGGCCGACCGACGCCCGGATGGCCACGTAGCCGGTCGGGACGGCGTGCGGCCACTTGGTCGAGGTGAACGTGGCCGCCGTGACGAGCCGGCCCGTCCGGCCCCCGCCGGTGCCGCCGGCCGGCCGGGCCACGAGGAAGCCGCTGCCCGGGAGCAGGTCGGCCCGGGCGTCGCCGCCGGCCCGGGCGTCGCCGTCGGCCCGGGCGGGGCCGGGC
>JAKBAA010000148.1 GCA_021809425.1 Actinomycetes bacterium
GCGTCCTCCAGCACGCCGAAGCGGGCGAGCAGGGAACCGAAGTCGCGCAGCTTTGCGAAGAACTGGGTGGTGAACCAGTGCTCGCAGTAGAACTTGTGCTCCTCGACGTAGGGGAACACCGTCCGGCACAGCCCGAGCATCTGGTCGAAGGCGGCGCGCTCGTCCTCGCTCGACAGCAGCACCCGGTAGCGGTCCGCCACCTCGTCGCGCTCGGCGCGCAGCCGATCGGTGGGCCGGCGCAGGTCGTCGCCGGCGCGGACACGCTGGACGTAGCGGGTGAGCGCCGAGAACGGCACCGCCGGGTTGTCGAGCCAGCTGCGGTGGTGGTGATAGAAGCCGTCACCGGTCGACACGTAGAACCAGGGCACCGAGCTGGCCCGGTACTCCTCCAGCCAGCGAGCCCCGGCCTCGCCCCGTCCTGCGAGGCCGTCGAACACGGCGGCCGGCTCGGCGCCCTCGGGGAACAGGTCCTCGAGGCCGAGCTCGACCGCGACGGCGGCCAGCCGCTTCAGCTCCTCGTCCGGCCGGTACATGATGACGTCGATGCCGGCGACCATGCGGGCGACGGCCTGCTCGGGCATCTCGGGGAACGCCCGGGTCAGGAACTCGAAGAACACGACGTAGGCGCCGTAGCCGAGCATCAGCAGCTCGGTGTGGTGGTGCCACATCTTCGAGTACAGGTCGATGCAACGGTGGAACCGCTCGCGCACCAGGTGGTTCGAGGCGTACCCGCGTCCGGACGTGACCACGTCCTCGTCGTCCATCTCGCCCAGCTCGGGCACCTCGACCGCCTCGAGCTCGCCGATGAGCGCCGCCATCCGCTCCTTCCACTCCCCGTACAGGCGGTCCCAGTGCTCGTAGTAGTAGCCGGCACGCCGCTGGAACACCTCGAGGCGGCGCGCCACCTCGTCGGGGTCGGTCACCGGGTTGGCCGTGATGTAGACGCGCCCGTTGACGATGCGGTGCTCGATGCCGAGGGTGGTCGGGAACACGAACAGCCGGGCGGTGTTGGCCCCGATCGCCGTGTACGGGACCTCAGAGGTGAGGGCGTCGAAGGCCGGGATCGGCTCGGGGAAGTGCATCGAGTTGTAGAACCAGAACTTGCCGTCGTCTTCGGGCTGGAACCGGGTGAACGGCGGGTACATCGACGCCCATCCCTCTGCTCCCGCCACGTCGGCGATCGCCGACGGCAGCGGGAACGGCCCCTGCACGCGCTCGGATGTCACCGCGCTCCCCCTCCCCCGGGCGGCCGCAGCCTGCCGCCCGCCCCTTTTCTTAGCAGGGCCGCCGCAGGACGAGCGGCGTCGATCCTCAGCTCGCCGGGCGTGCGCCTCCTCCGGTCGGCATGTCGAAGTTGAACAGGGCGTCGTCGAAGACGTTGTACGCGGCGTAGTCGACCACCTCGTAGAGCCGGGCGCGCGTCTGCATCGCCGGCACCAGCCCCGCCTGGGTCCCCTCCGCCGCCAGCCGGGCGAGACCCTGCTCGATCGCCCCCATCGCCAGGCGGAGCAACGTGACCGGGTAGAGCACCACGTTGACACCGAGCGAGGCGAGGGCGGTGGCGTCGAGCAGCGGCGAGCGGCCGAACTCGGTCATGTTGACGAGCAGCGGCACGGCGACGGCACGGCGGAACGCCTCGATCTCGGCCGCCGACTCGACCGCCTCGGCGAAGATCATCTCGGCGCCGGCGTCCACGTAGGCCCGCGCCCGGTCGAGCGCCGCCTCGAGGCCCTCCACGCTGCGCGCGTCGGTCCGGGCGCACAGCAGGAACCGCTCGTCTCGCCGCGCCGCCCGGGCGGCGGCGAGGCGGCGGCCCATGTCGACCACCGGAACCAGCGACTTCCCGCTCAGGTGGCCGCAACGCTTCGGCAGGACCTGGTCCTCGAGGTGGCAACCCGCCGCCCCTGCCTCCTCGAGCAGCTGCACGGTCCGCGCCACGTTCATCGGCTCGCCGAAACCGGTGTCGGCGTCGACGAGGCAGGGAAGGCGGGACACCGACGACACCTGGCGCGTGAACGCCGCCACCTCCGACGAGGTGGTGAGGCCGATGTCGGGCAGCCCGAGGCTCGCCGACACGACCGCACCGGACACGTACACCCCTTCGAAGCCGGCGCGCTCGACGAGGAGGGCGCTCAGGGCGTTGAGGGCACCGGGGAAGCGCAGCAGCCGCCCGCTCGCGAGCGCCGCAGCGAGTCGGTGCCGGCGGTCCACCGCCGAGCCCTCGGCACCGAGCATCACCGCAGCCCCTTCGCGCTGGCGACATCGCCGGCGAAGCGGCGAGCCGCCATCGCGGCCACCCCGCCGGCCACCACGGGCGCGCCCGACGCGAGGTCGGCGAACCACCCGCCCGGCGGCTCCTCCCGTGCGAAGCGCTCCCCCGGTCGCTGCGCTCGGACCACGTGCTCGATCACGCGACGGTCTCCTCCGGTCCCCCGACGCCCGCGCCGCGCGCCGCGACACGGGCGGCCCGACGTTAGCGCGCCGGCCCCGCTGGACCCGGGGCCCCGCCCACCGGCGCCAAGCCATTGCGGCCGGCCGCCGCCGAGGCGGCGGCGGTTGCCACGTCGGTCGGGTAGGTCCGAAGTGCCCGCAGCAGGATGACCCCGCTTCCGAGGAACGGGACGAGCATGATCCCGAACGTGACGCGCAGGCCGACGAGGTCGGACAGGCCGCCGAAGGCGAGCGGTGCCAGCGCCTGCACCCCGGTGCGCAGGAACGAGCGCACCCCTTCGGCACGTCCCCACAGGAGCGGCGGCATGATGTCGAGGCGGGCGGCGTCGAGCGGCGGGTTCTGCGCAGCCAGCGCGAACCCGGCGACGGTCAGGTACGGCAGCGCCGTGAAGATCCCGTGGGTGATGAGCGCCGGGATGAACAGCACGGTCGTGGCGATCGCCGCCACCGCAGGCACGAGGATGCGCCCGGACAGCCGCCCGCGGTGGACCAGCTCGTCGCCGAGCCGACCGCCCACGAGCACCCCGAGCACGGCGCCGCCGCCGACCACCAGCAGCAGCAGGTTGGCGACGATCTGGGCGACGTGGTACTGGCCCTTCGCGAACTCGACCCCGAAGGTCTCGACGCCGGTGAGGAAGAAGTAGCCGCACGCACCAGAGGCGATGATCACGAGGTTGGTCCGCACGGCGAGCACGTAGCGCACCGTCCGCCACAGGCCCATCCGGCGTGGGTCGCTCCGCAGCACGAGGCGCGGGTCGGCGGTGATGCCGCGCTGGCGGGCCAGCTCCTGGGCGTCGGTCGGGCCCCCGCCGGTGTCCTCGGGGGTGGCCCGCCCGAGCGTTTCGCCCGCCCGGACCCCTTCGGCACGCCGCCGAGCCTGCGCCTCGCGGCGCCCGAGCACCCGGCGGGCTCCGGGCGCCAGCCGGCTGGCACCGCCGCGAGCCGGCTCGGGAAGGCGGGACAGGGCAACGGCCAGCACGAACGTCGGGAGCGCCAGGATGACGAACGCCGCCCGCCACGACAGGCTGGCCACGTCGCCCGTGACGACGAAGCCGACCCCCGCCCCGAGCAGCTCGCCGGCGAGGATGTAGCCGTAGATCTTCCCCCGCTCGTCGGCCGGGAACAGGTCGCCGACGAGCGACGCCACCGCCGGGCCCGAGGCGGCCGTCGTCGCCCCGAGCGCCACGCGGGCGAGCAGCAGCTGGTCGAAGCTGCTCACCGAGGCGCTCACGAGCATCACGACACCCCACAGGGCGACCGTCGTCGACAGCACCCCGATGCGGTGGGCCCGGTCGGCGAGCACGCCGAAGGGGATCGAGAAGATGGCGACGACGACCGCGGTCACGGCGACGAGCAGGCCGACGTCGGCGTTCGAGATGTGCAGTCCCTGTCGAAGCTGCGTGGCCGACGCCCCGACGGTCGCCGTGTCGGCGCTGTTCAACGCCAGCACGGCGCCGAACAGCAGGATCACCCGCGTGCGCGCCGGCCCGCCGAACAGGCGCTCGAGGGCCTGCCCGGTCGCGCCCGCCCGCCGGCGCGCCCAGCCGGCGGCACCCGAGCCCGAGCGTTGGCGCCGGGGGTCGCGGGTCGCGCCCGCTGACGCTCCGGCGCCCACTGCCCCGCCCGATGTCACCTTCCCATGATGGTCCACCGTGGGAGGCGGCCGGTCCCCGCCCGTGCATCGCCCGTGCACGGTGGGGCACCGCTCGCGCGCCCGGGCGACGGCTCGATTCAGGGCTCTCGGACAGGGGAACGCGGAAGGCGACGCCCGGCGTCAGCCGCCCAGCCGGTCGAGGAGCCGGCGGATGCGCTCCTCGCTCACCGGGATGCGCGTCCCGAGGTCTTGGGCCCACAGCGAGACCCGCAGCTCCTCGATCGACCAGCGGACCTGCACGAGGTCCGCCGAGCCGCTCGGCCCGGAGCCGCCGGGCGAGGTGGGGGCGCGCAGCGCGAGCTGGTCGTAGCGCGACCACAGGGGCGCCACGACGGCGAGGCGGCGGGCGTCGCGGCGGGCGTCGGACGGCAGGCGGTCGAGGCGGCGGGCGAGGGCCTCGAGGTAGCGCGACAGGTCACCGAGCCGGCTGGCGCCAGCCACGCTGACGAACCCCGGTCGCACCAGGCCTGCCAGCTGGCGACGGGCATCGGCGAGGGGCTCGGCGAGCGCCCCGCTGCGGTCGCTCGCTCGCAGGGCGGCGAGCGCAGCGGCGACCCGTGCGGCGCGACCGACCACTGCCGCCGCCTCGCCGACGAGTGACGCCGCACGGCGGGACAGCTCGTCGGCGGCGAGCGCGGCGAGGCGGGCGAAGCCGGCCGCCTCGTAGGCCGGCCCACCGTGCTCGGCCAGCAGGGCGTCGGCGGCGGCGGCGGCGCAGTCGGCGACGAGGTCACGCAACGGCCACCGGGCACGTGCCAGTGCCAGGGCGGTCTCGCTCGGCAGGCGGCGCTCGAGGCGCGAGGCGGCAGGCACGGCGAGCAGGAGCAGGCGGCGCGTGCCGGCCCACATGCTCGCCGCCTGCGCCTCCGGCGAGTCGAGCAGCACCACGCCCACCGACTCGCCCTCGTCGACGAGCGCCGGGTACGCCCGAACC
>JAKBAA010000050.1 GCA_021809425.1 Actinomycetes bacterium
CCGACGCGCCCGCCCGGGCTCGTCGTCCTCGCCCCCGCCGAGCGGGCCGGTGCCGGGGCGGCCGGCCTGGCCGCCGCCCTGGCCGGGGTGGCCGGCTGGAGCGTCGTCGTGCCAGCCGGCGCCCGAGACCTGGCGGCCCTCCTCCCGAGCGCGCTCCGGGCGCCCGGCCCGGTGCTCGTCCTCGAGCCGGACAGCGCCACCGACCCCGATCCGGTCGACGGCCCGGTCGGCGACCCGGCCGCCGAGCTGCTCGGCACCGCCCGGCGTCGCCTCGCCGGCGACGACGTCACCGTGGTCGCCCTCGGCAGGCTCGTCGGTCCGGCGCTCGCCGCCGCCGAGCGGCTCGCTGGCCGGGGCGTGCGCGTCGAGGTGGTCGACGTGCGGACGCTCGCACCCCTCGACCTCGCGACGCTGACCGCCTCGGTGGCGCACACCGGCAGGCTCGTCGTCGCCGCCGACACCCTCGCCACCGGGGCCGTGGTGACGGCCCGTCTCGTCGAGGCCGCCTTCTACGACCTCGACGCAGCGGCCGTCCAGGTCACGCCGCCGTCGGGGGGTACCGGCGTGGGCGCCGTGGCTGCGGTCGTCGCCGCCGTCGAGCGCGCCCGCCGCTGAGCAGACCTCCGGCGACGGCGGCAGCCGGCAGGCCGACCCTCACCACTCGAGGACGAGCCGCCCCCGGGTGCCGCCCGCCTCGAGACGGCGGTGCGCCTCGGCGGCGGCCGCCGCCGGGTAGGTGGCCGCCACCCGAAGCGTCAGCCGTCCCTCCTCGACGAGACGGCGCAGCCCGTCCAGCCGGTCGCGAGCAGTGGCGTACTCCGACACGAGGACGAGCACCGGCTCGATCCCGCGTGCCGTCGCCCCGGCAAAGGGACGGACGCTGGCGATCCGGCCGCCGTCGCGCACCGCCGGCACGATCCGCTCGTGCAGCAGCGCTGCGTCCACCAGGCCGTCGACACCGGTCGGCACGACGGCGCGCAGCCGCGCCGCGACGTCGTCACCCCGCCCGACGACCTCGTCGGCCCCGAGCGAGCGGACGAGCGCCTCGTCCGCCGGTGCGGCGTCGGCCACGACCCGTAGCCCTTCGACCTTCGCCAGCTCGACGGCGTAGCCGCCGACGGCGCCGGCCGCCCCGGTGACGCCGAGCACCTGGCCGGGCTCCAGGTCGAGCAGGTCGAGGGCGAGGCGGGCGGTCAGGCCGTTCATCGGCAGCGTCGCCGCCGCCGCGTCGCTCACACCGGCCGGGACGGCGACGACCGAGTCGGCCGGGACGCACACGAGCTCGGCATAGCCACCACGGGTCCCGCGCGGGAGCACGACCGCCATCACGTGGTCCCCGAGCCGCAGCTCGGTGTCGACGCCGTCCCCCACCGCGTCGAGGACGCCGGCGGCGTCCATCCCCGGCACGTACGGCGGCGGCGGCAGCTCGCCGCCCCGGCGGGCCCGCAGGCCGGCCCGCAGGCCGGTGTCGGTCGGGTTGACCGTGGCGGCGTGCACCCGGATCCGGACCTCGCCCGGTCCGGGCTCGGGGTCGGGGAGCTCGACGACATGGAGGGCCTCGGGCCCACCGAACTCGGTGACGGCGACGGCGCGCATGGGCGCCATTCGTAGCCGAACGGCGCCCACGACGCTCGGGACGCCGGCGCGGTAGGGTCCGGACGTACCGGATGGGGGGGCAGATGCGCGCGGCACGACTGGTGGGACCCGGCAAGCTCGAGGTGACCGAGGAGCCGGTGCCGACGCCACAGCCCGGCGAGGTGCTCGTGCGGTCGCGGCGCGCCTCGATCTGCGGCAGCGACCTGCACATCGTGTTCGACGGCTTCTACCGCAACGAGTTCCCCGGCCCCCCCGGCTTCCCCGGCCACGAGGGTGTCGGGGTCGTCGAGGACGCCCCCGGTGGCGAGCTCGCCCCGGGAACGGCCGTCCTCGCCGTGCCCAACCCACCGGTCGCCCGCTGCTACGCCGACTACCAGTGCGTGCCGGCCGGCTCGCTCCTCCCGCTCCCCGAGGGCGGCGACCCCGACCGCCTGCTCCTCGCCCAGCAGCTCGGCACGGTCGTCTTCGCCTTCCGCCGGCACTGGCCGGCCGGCCAGCTGGACGCGACCGGGCGCACCGTCGCGGTGTGCGGGACCGGGTCGGCCGGCCTCTTCTTCGTCCAGCTCGCCCGGCGCGCCGGCTTCTCCCAGGTGATCGCCGCCGACCTCGCCCCCGGTCGCCTCGACCTGGCGCGCCGCTTCGGCGCCGACGTCACCGTGCAGGCACCCGGCGAGTCGTTCGTCGAGGCCGTCCTCGACCACACCGGCGGCCAGGGCGCCGACCTCGTCATCGAGGCGGTCGGCCTCGACGCCACGCGGGTGGCCTGCCTCCAGGCGGTCCGCCGCAACGGGCGTGTCGGCTACTTCGGGTTTCCCGAGCGGCCCGTCGACGACGGCACCTGGTCCTATGCCGAGGCCTGGCGCAAGACGCCCTCCATCGAGGTCACGAACGGCACCCAGCTCGAGCCGGGGCTGACCGCCTTCCGAGAGGCGCTGGCGCTCATCGGCGACGGCTCGGTCGACGTCGAGCCGTTCCTCGAGCCCGTCTACCCGCTCGACGACGTCCAGCAGGCCTTCGAGGCCGCCTACGACCACGCCGGCGGCAAGATCGCCGTGGCGATGTCCCCGGTCGGCAGCTGACGAGGCACCGGACCCGCCGTCGCCGGGCGGCTCCCCGGGGAGCGTTCCGGTTCGACGGCTAGGAGGCGGCGCCCACCCTGGCGGCCGGCCGTAGCACCTCGCTGCGCCGGCAGCGCACCTCGGCGAGGCGGAACAGCGACAGCACCTGGATCACCCGCCAGCCGAGGTCCCACCGGCGGCTGATCTGCGCGAGCTGCGGATGCTGGTGGTGGGTGAGGTGCTCGCCCTCGCCGAAGATGAGCACCGACAGGGCCCGGACGTTCATGGCGTAGCCCACCTCGGGCAGGCCCTCGGGTGACTTGTGGCAGTCCGAGTTGATCGCCCCGCCGAAGCGCAGGACGAGGGCGATGTGCACGCCCACGGCGAGCGCACCGGCGACGACGCAGGCCAGCTCGAAGCCGATCGAGCGGTGCACGCCGAGCACCAGCGGGGCGAGCCCGGCGAGCAGCCCGGCGTAGACGAGCCCGGTGACCACGGCGCCGACCACCGGCTGGTTGAACACGGTGCGGTCCAGCCGGTCGAGCGGCCGGTCGCCGTTCAGCTCGTAGGTGCCGTCCTTGATGTCGGGCAGCCGGGCCTCGTCGTGGAAGATTGCCGCCATGTGCCAGGACACGCGCTTGAAGCCGTCGATGCCCTCCCGGTCGGAGATGACGATGGGCGAGTGCGGGTCGTGGCGGACCTCGTCGATCCACACGTCGGTGTACAGGTGGTGCTTGCGGTGGACGAGCCGCCACTCCCAGTGCCGCATGAACACCGTCAGCCAGGTCATCCACCGGCCCACCTCGTAGAGCGGCCGGGACACCCCGATCGCCCCGTGGGTGATGCCACGGTGGAGGAAGACGGTGATGGTGATGCCGGCTAGCCCGGCCCCGACGACACCGACGAGGACGAGCAGCCCAAGGAGCCCGAGCACGGCCTCACCCTATCGCCCGCCGCCGTCGCGTCGGGGCCCCGACGCCGTCGACCCGCTCGCCGGCTCGCTCGCCACCGGGCGGCGCGGCCGACAGGCTCACCGGCCGGCACCCGGTGCGAGCGCGGCGGCGAGGGCCGAGGCGAACGAGACCGCCGCGCCGACCCCCCATGTCTCGTCGAGCAGCCACCGGTTCTCCTCGTGGTTGCAGCGCGCCACCACCTGCGGCACCTCGAGCAGGCGGGTCGCCAGCGCCGCCACGACCAGGTTCTCGGCGTCGTCGCCGGTGCAGGCGACGAGCGCGTCGGCCGACAGGGCCCCGGCCTCCTCGAGCACCTCGACGACGCAGGCCGAACCGGTGACGACCCGGACCGAGCCCGGCGCCGTGACCAGGTCCTGGCCGCCGCCCCCCGCACCGCCGGTCCCGTACCCGCCGCCGGCGGGGGCGCCGTCCCGGCCGGGCGCCGTGCGGCGGGCCAGGTCGGCCGCCCGACCGGCGTCGACCTCCACGACCACCACGTCGTGGCCCGCTGCGGCGAGCACGGCGGCGAGCTCGGCACCGACACGGCCACCGCCGGCCACGATCACCCGCATCAGGACCACCTCCCCCCGAGGAACCCGCGCAGGCGGCCGAGGGCCCGGGAGGCGACGACGAAGCTGACGAGGTCGCCGGCCTGCAGCAGGGCACCGGCGCCGGGGATCGACGAGCGGCCGGCCCGGGTGAGCTCGACCACCTGGATCTCGCCGGCGACGTTCAGCTCGGCGGCCGGCCGGCCCTCGAGGTAGGCGGGAACGGTGGCCCGCACGAGGAGCGACTCGCCGTTGCCGAACGTCTGCTCCGGCTCGAGCCGGACGTGGCGCAGCATCCGGTGGACGCGATCCACGGTCATGTGCACCGACGTCACGACCGAGAGGCCGAGCTCGGCGCACAGCGGGGCGCGGTCCGCGTCGTGGAGGCGCCCGAGCACCTGGGGGACGCGGTAGACGTCGCGGGCGACCCGGGCGAGGACGACGTTCAGGCTGTCGTTGGACGTCAACGCCACGAACGCCCCGGCCCGGCCGACGCCGGCGGCCTCGAGGACGGGACGGCGCAGGCCGTCCCCGGCCACGAACTGCCCGTCGAAGGCGTGGCCGAGCCGGGCCCGCGCGGTCGGCTCGACGTCGACGACGCCGACCGCGTCGCCCTCGGCCGCCAGCAGACGGGCAAGGGCAGCGCCCGACCGGCCGCAGCCCACGATCACGACGTGCACCGGGTCACCTCCTGTCCGCCCGGCCGTACCCTCCGGACGCCTGCGCCCCGCTGCGGCCGGAACGGGCACGGTGCACCGCCTTGCGCGCCTCGTCGGCGACGAGCAGGAGCAAACCGAAGCCGAACAGGACGAGCCAGTCGACCGGCCGCAGCGCCGCCGTGTGGAAGACGGCCTGGAACGGCGGGGCGTAGCTCACGGCGGCCATGAAGCCGAGCGCCACCAGCCCGGCCCCGAGCAGCGCCGGGTTGGAGGCGAGCCCGACCGAGCGGATGCTCGCGCGCTCGGTCCGCACGGTCTGGCTGTTGAACAGCTGGCTCACGACGATGCCGCCCTGGGTCATCGTGAGCGCCTGGCGGTAGGTCGGGTCGGAGGCGGTGAACGCCGAGAACGGCAGGTGGGCACCGTGGATCCGCCAGAAGAAGGCGAAGACGACCCCGATCGACTGGATCGTGCCGAGGAACAGGAACCGGCGCACCACCGGCCACGAGAACAGGCGCTCTGACGGCGGCCGGGGCGGGTGCGCCATCGTCCCCGGCTCGGGGCGCTCGGCGCCGAGGGCGAGCGCCGGCAGCACGTCCGAGCCGAGGTCGATCGCGAGCACCTGGAGGGCCGAGAGGGGGACGAGCGGGAAGCCGACGAACGCCGCCGCGAGGATCGGTGCCAGCTCGGCGAGGTTGTGGCTGAACAGGTAGACGAGGAAGCGGCGGATGTTCTCGTACACCGACCGCCCGAGCTCGACGGCGTGCACGATGGAGGCGAACGAGTCGTCGAGCAGGATCATCTCGGCGGCGGCGCGCGCCACGTCGGTGCCGCTTCGGCCCATCGCCACCCCGACGCTCGCCCCACGCAGCGCCGGGGCGTCGTTCACGCCGTCGCCGGTCACCGCCACCACCTCGCCGGCGCGCTCCAGGGTCTCGACGATCCGCAGCTTGTGCTCCGGGGCGACCCGGGCAAAGAGCACCGCCGGCTCCCCGGCCAGCAGCGCCCCGAGCGCGGCCTCGTCGAGGGTGTCGAGCTGCGCCCCGGTCACCACGCGGGCGGGCCCGGCATCGAGGATGCCCACCCGGCGGGCGACCGCCTCGGCGGTGAGGCCGTAGTCGCCGGTCACCATGAGGATGCGGATCCCGGCGCTCCGGCAGGCGGCCACGGCCTCGGTCACCTCCGGCCGGGGCGGGTCCGCCATCGCCACGAGCCCGAGGAAGCACAGGTCGCGCTCCACCTCCTCCTGGCGGAGCCGGGGGCCGGCCACCGGGCGGCGGGCGACGGCGAGGACCCGCAGGCCACCGCGGGCGAGGCCGTCACCCACCTCGTCGATCTCGCTCCGCAGCGCGGCGTCGAGCGGGCGCGACCCCCCGGTCCAGGCGGCGGACCGGCACCGGTCGAGAACGGCCTCGGGCGACCCCTTCACGTAGGCGTCGTGGCCGCCCCCGCTGCGGTGCACCGTCGACATGAGCTTGCGCCCCGAGTCGAAGGGGTGCTCGCCGACCCGTACCGCCGACCCCGCCTCCTCGGCGAGGTCGAGGCCCGCCTTGCGTGCCGCCACGAGGATGGCCCCCTCGGTCGGGTCGCCGAGGACGCGCCAGCCCTCGCCGTGCTCGGGCGCCACGAGGCGGGCATCGCTGCACAGCGCCCCGACCCGCAGCAGCTCGCGCACGGCCGGCCCGGCGTCGAGCGACCCGGCCGGGTCGTACCCGACGCCGCGCACCTGGACGGTCCGGCCGGCGGCGTACACCTGCTGGACGGTCATCTCGGCCTTCGTGAGCGTCCCGGTCTTGTCCGTGCACACGACGGTGGTCGACCCGAGCGTCTCCACGGCGGCCAGCCGCTTCACGAGCGCCTGGTGGCGGGCCATCCGCCGTACGGCGATGGCGAGCGACACCGACAGGGTCGCCGGCAGGCCCTCGGGGACGAGCGCCACCATCACGCCGAGAGCGAACACGAACGAGCTGGCGATCGGGTTGCCGCCGAGGGCGCGCAGGGCGAACAGGGCGGCGCCGGCCGAGACCGCCACGACGGCCACGCGCCGGGCCATGTCGGCCACCTTGCGCTGCAGCGGGCTCGCCTCGGGCGCCATCGCGGCGGTCAACCGGTAGATGCGACCGAACTCGGTATGCAGCCCGACCGCGAACACCACCGCCTTGCCCGTACCGGCCGTGACGGTGCTGCCCATGAACACGACGTTGCGTGCCTCGGTGCGTCGGGCATGCCCGCTCGCCTCGGCCACCCTGCGGACGGGGGCGCTCTCCCCGGTGAGCGCCGCCATCTCGACGGCGAGCTCGCGGGCCTCCACGAGGCGACAGTCGGCAGACACGGCGGCACCCGGCTCGAGGACGACGAGGTCGCCCCGGACGAGCTCCTCGGCGGGCACCTCCAGCACCTCGCCGGCGCGCAGCACCTTCGCCTGCCGGGGCACCATCGCCTGCAGCGCCTCGGCCGCCCGCTCGGCGGAGTGCTCCTGGCCGAACCCGATGAGGGCGTTCAGGACCACCACGGCGAGGATCCCGCAGGCAAGCTCCAGGTTGGCCCCGTCACGCGGCCGGGAGAGCAGGTAGACGGCGAACATCAGCCCGGCGGCGACGAGCAGCACCACGGCGAAGCGGTTGGTCAGCTGCGCCGCCAGCTCGGAACGAACGGGGCGGCGGGGCGGCCGCGGCAGCCGGTTGGGCCCGTCCGCCCGCTGCCGGCGTGCGACCTCCTCCGGGCCGAGCCCGCGTCGGCCACTGCCGAGGGCGGCGAGGGCCCCGGACGCCGACCCCCGGAGCAGGGCGTCGACGTCCACCGCATCGCCCGGAGCGGCGTCGGGTGCCCCGCCGTCCGGCGCCGTCGGTGCTCGCCCGACGACGCCGAGCCCGCTCACCGGTCCGGCCGGAGCGCCCGTCGGGCCCGCTCGAGCACCGTCACCGGAGGTCCGGAGGCGTCGACCGACCACGCCTCGGGCCAGGGGTCGCTCGTTGCGGCCATCGCCCGGGCCACCGCCGCCGTCGCTTCCGAGGAGCCGGGCCCGCCTCGCCGCCGCGCCGCGAGCCGCGCCGCACGGACGGGCTCCGGGGCGCTGCAGACGAGCTCGTCGAGCGCGCTCGAGGTCGCCCGGGCGACGGCGCGCGCCGCCGCCCGGCGCCGGGCATCCTGCCACGACGCGTCGAGCACCACCGACCGTCCACTGGCCAGCAGCTGGCCGGCCCGGCGCACGAGCGTCTCGTAGGTGGCCGCCGTCGCCGACGCCCCGTAGCGGTCGTCGTGGGCGACCGCCCCCTCCTCGACGAGCGCCGCCCGCACGACGTCGCTGTGGAGCACCTCGGCCTGCAGGACCGGGGCGAGGGCCGTCGACAGGGTCGTCTTTCCGGCGCCCGGCAGGCCGCCGACCAGCACGAGGCGCACCTCGGCGCGCTCGAGCAGCGCCTCGGTGCGGGCGTGGAGGGCACGGGCCTCCTCGAGCCCGGCGAGCCCGGCGGCAGCCGAGAGGCATGCCACCTTCGCCCGGACGTAGGCGTGGGCGGCGGCGTAGTGCCACCACAGCGAGCGCGGCGCCCGGTCGCCGGTCCGCTCGACGTAGGCGCTCTCCAGGGCGTCGGCGAGGGACGACCCGCCCAGGCGCTCTAGGTCCATCGCCAGGAACGAGAGGTCGGCGACGATGTCGACGGCACGCAGGTCGTCGTCGAACTCGACGCAGTCGAGGATCCGCGGCCCGTCCTCCAGGCAGTAGACGTCCTCGGCGCGCAGGTCGCCGTGGCCGTCGCGTACCCTGCCCGCCGCCACCCGCTCGTCGAGGAGGGGGCGGCGCCCTTCGAGGAAGGCGGCGGCGAGCGCGGCAATCCGGCGGTCCCGACGCTCGTCGAGCAGCGACCCGACGAACGGCGCGACCTCGGCGGCGTTGGACCGCCAGCCGGCGAGCAGCGCCTCAGCCGTGGCGTGGCGGTCGATCGCCGGCGACCGCTGGGCCAGCCGGTCGACATCGCACACCCGGCCGACGATCGCCCGCAGGTCGGACGGGAGGAGGCGGCGCTCGGCCACGAGCACGGACAGGCGCCGCCCGGCCGGCATGCGCCGGAGGACGACGGCGTGGTCGACCGGCTCGCCGTCGGCCACGACGTCGAGCACCCCGAGGTACACGTCCGGCGCGTACGGACGGTTCAGCACGAGCTCGCGGGCGCAGTCGTGCTGACGGGCCTCCCGCGTCGTGAAGTCGACGAAGCCGTACCGGACGGGCTTTCGCACCTTGTACACCCGGGAGCCGACGAGGAACAGCAGCGAGACGTGGGTCTCGACCACCTCGGGGGGCACAGCGGCGTCAGCCTTCCTCGCCGTCCGGCAGCGCCAGGTGGGCCGGCAGCACGAGGGCGAGCACGTCACGCATCGAGACGATCCCGGCCTCCTCGCCCGCCGGCGACACCACGACGAGGTGGCGGACCTGATGCTGGAGCATCATCACGGCCACGTCGAACACCTGGCTCGTCGTCGTCGCCCACACCGGGATGTGCTGCACGACCGACGCCACGGCATCCGACGGGCCGAGCCCCTCGGCGAGCGCCCGGCACAGGTCGCGCTCGGTGACGATCCGGCGCGGCCCGTCCCCGACGAGCGCCGACGACACGTTCGCCGCCTGCAGGACCCGTGCCGCCTCCTGCAGGGAGGCCCCCGCGGGGACCCGCACGACCGGCCGGAGGGACAGGCTGCCGACCAGTCGGCCGAGCGGCGTGTCGGCGTTGGTGTCGTTCATGGCCACGACCTCCGAGGCATCGCCCTGTCGCTCCACCACTGCTTGCACCCGAGCTCGCGCAGCCGCCGCCGACCGGGCGGCGCCGGCACCGCTGCACCGACCGCCAGCGCGCCGACGACGGCCATCTCCCTGGCTGTCCACACCGGGCACCTCCTCGGGCCGATCCTGCCCCGACGACCCACCGTCACGGCAGGGCCGATGGTCCGCGCCGCGCTCTCGCCGCCGCCCCCGTCGACGGGCCGCACCGGGCGGCGCGCTCCAGATAGTCGACCACCTCGCCGTCGCCCACTTGGGGAAACTCCTCGTAGAACTGGCCGACGGCGAAGAACCACCTCGGCGTCTGCAGGCACACGAGCTCGTCGGCCGCCGCGCCGACCGCCGCCTCCCAACCGGACGGCGCGACCGGGACGGCGAGCACCACCCGGACGGCGCCGGCGGCACGCACCACACGGCAGGCGGCCCGCGCCGTCGCGCCGGTGGCCACCCCGTCGTCCACGACGACCACGAGGCGACCCGACAGCTCCGCCCGCGGACGCACGGCCCGGAAGCGGGCCGCCCGGGCCTCGAGCAGGGCACGCTCGCGCTCCTCGACCGCCTCGAGCTCGGCATCGGTCACGGCCGCCATCCGCACGATCGCCTCGTCCAGCACCCGGACCCCGCCCTCGCTGATCGCCCCCATGGCGAGCTCCGGCTGCGCCGGCACCCCGAGCTTGCGCACCACGAGCACGTCGAGGGGCGCCCCGAGGGCGCAGGCGACCTCGAAGGCGACCGGCACCCCTCCCCGGGCAAGGCCGACCACCACCGGATGCTCGTCCCGCAACCGGGCGAGCCGCACGGCCAGCAGCCAGCCCGCCTCCTCGCGGTCGGCGTACACGGCCACCCGGACCACCTCCCGACTCCCCTTCTCCCTACACGCTAGCTGTCATCATCTGCCCACGGCACCGCGTCCCGCGGTGCCGCCCGGTCCGCCCGCGCACGCGCCTGCCGGGCCGGCTCTCGACCGTGCGACATGACCTTCGTCCCTAGCGCCCCCGGTGACCGGCCCGGACACTGACAGGTGCCCGTCGCCACGGCGGCGCCCTCCGCCGGGACGCCGGGCCAGAGCCGGGCGCGCATCCGGCTGGCGGGGCGCGCCTCGCCCCATCCGGAGGTTGCTCCGTGGGTGACGAGATCACCAGCATGCTCGACGCCCCCACCCGCATCGCCGTGCGCAACCTGCTCGGGGACCTCGAGGCGGCCGGGCTCGCCGTCGGCTCCGTCACGCGCGACCTGTCGCTCGTCCGTGCGGAGCTGACCGGACTGCCGCAGCGCGACGTCGGTCTCGTCGCCGAGCAGGCCGGCGACGTCGCCCGGGACGGGGAGACGGGGCGGTGACCGGCCGGCCGAGCGGCGGCGGCCGGACCCCGGAGGAGCTGGCGAGCGCGCTCGCCGCCCTGCGCGACGAGATGCGCGACCGCCTCGCCGGTGCCGGCACCACCCTCGGCACCGTGGCGCCCGAGCACCGCCGCAGCGCCCAGAACCTCCTCGACTACCTCACCTTGCGCGCCCACGACCTGCGGCCGGTGCAGGACGACCTCGCCCGCCTCGGCCTCTCCTCGCTCGGTCGCTCCGAGGAGCACGTCGTGCGCTCGCTCGAGCAGGTCATGCACGCCCTGCGCGTGCTCGCCCGCCCGTCCGACGCCGAGCGCACCGAGGCGGCGGTCGGCTTCGGCGAGGGCCGGCGGGCCCTGGAGCGCAACGCCCAGCGGACCCTCGGACGCGCCCACCAGGGCCGCCGCACCCGGATCATGGTCACCCTGCCGGCAGCCGCCGCCGAGGGGGGGCGGGCGGGCGACCTCCTCGCCGCCGGCATGGACGTCGCCCGGATCAACACGGCCCACGACGACCCGGCCACCTGGCGGGCCCTTGCGGCGAGCGTCCGGAGGGCGGCCGCAGGCGGGCACCGGGAGTGCCCCATCCTCGCCGACCTGCCCGGGCCGAAGCTGCGCACCGGTCCGGTCGCCCCCGGCCCACCGGTCGTACGGCTGCGCCCACGGCGCGACGCTCGCGGGTTCCCGGTGTCGGCCGCCCGCGCCGTGCTGGTCCCGCCGGGCGTGCCGGCCGGGCTCGCCGGTGGGAGCGAGCCGCCCCGACTCCCGGTTCCCGGACCGTGGCTCGCCGGGCTCGCCGCCGGCGACGAGGTGACCCTGCGGGACACCCGGGCGGCCCACCGGGTCCTGTACGTGACGGACGTGGGCCACGGCGGTGCCGAGGTCGAGGTGTGGGACACCACCTACGTCGAGACCGGCACCGTCCTTCGCTCGCCGGGCGGCGAGGTGGAGGTCGGCCCGTTGCCGGTGGTCGAGCAGGCGCTCGAGCTCCACGTCGGCGACCGGCTGACCGTCGACGGGGACCTGACGCCGGCGTCGCCCGACCGCCCCGGGGGAGGGGCGCGCTGCAAGCTGCGCATCGGCTGCACGCTCCCGCAGGCGCTCGCAGCGGTCGCGCCGGGCGACCACGTCGTCTTCGACGACGGGCGCATCGTCGGCATCGCCCGAGCCGCCGCCGACGGGTGTGTCGAGGTCGAGGTGACCCTCGCCCCGCCCGGCGGCGCCCGGCTGCACGGAGGGCGCGGCATCAACCTGCCCGACCGCTGCCTCGACCTCCCCGCCGTCTCGGCGGTCGACGAGCAGGCGCTCGACTTCGCCGCCGGGCATGCCGACCTCGTCGGCATGTCGTTCGCCCAGCGACCCGGCGACGTCGACGAGCTCCGGCGGCGCCTCGGCGGGGGCGAGCGGCGCCCGGGGATCGTCCTCAAGATCGAGACGGCCGGCGGGTTCCAGCGCCTGCCGGAGCTGCTGCTGGCCGGCATGGCCTGGGACCGTCTCGCCGTCATGGTGGCCCGTGGCGACCTCGCCGTCGAGTGCGGCTTCGAGCGCCTCGCCGAGGTCCAGGACGAGATCCTCTGGCTGTGCGACGCCGCCCACGTGCCGGTGATCTGGGCTACCCAGGTGCTCGACCAGATGGCCCGCACCGGCCAGCCGTCGCGCGCCGAGGTCTCCGACGCGGTGCTCGCCGCCCGCGCCGAGTGCGTGATGTTGAACAAGGGCCCCTACATCGTCCAGGCGGTGATGACCCTCGACGACATCCTGCGACGCATGGAGGCGCACCAGCGCAAGAAGGCACCCCTGTTGCGGCACCTGCACAGCTGGTCGCCGGAGGCGGCGACACATCCACGGCAAGGGAGGTAGGGAGATGGACCGGATGCCGGAGCCACGCGACCACCGGGCACCGACGCGGCAGGGACGGCGCCGGCGGTGGACCGTCGTCGGAGGGGTCGCCGTGCTCGCCGGGCTCGCTGCCGGGCTGCTCGCCCCCGGGGCGCCCCCACCCTCCACCACGTCACCGCCCGCCTCGGCGGCCACGGTTGCGCCGCCCTCGGGCGCCCTCGCCGTCCAGGAGGCCTACATCGGCGCCCTCCGGGCCGCCACGCCGTCGGTCGTCGAGATCGCCACGACCGACGGCCTCGGCTCCGGCGTCGTCTACGACACGAAGGGCGACGTCGTGACGAACGCCCACGTGGTCGGCTCGAGCACGCGCTTCACGGTGCAGCTGGCCAACGGCCGCCAGGTCGCCGCCAGCCTCGTCGGCGTGTTCGCGCCGGACGATCTCGCCGTGATCCGCCTCGCCAACCCGGCCGGCACGCGCCCGGCGACCTTCGCCGACTCGACCAAGCTCCGCGCCGGCGACCTCACCCTCGCCATCGGCAGCCCGCTCGGCCTCGCCGGCTCGGTCACCGACGGCATCGTCAGCTCGACCGGCCGCGCCGTGAGCGAGGGCAACGGCGTCGTGCTCCCCGACACCATCCAGACGAGCGCGGCCATCAACCCCGGCAACAGCGGCGGCGCCCTCGTCGACCTGAGCGGCCGGGTCATCGGCATACCTACCCTCGCCGCAACCAGCCAGTCGTCCGGGACGCAGGCCGCCGGGATCGGCTTCGCCATCCCGAGCAACACCGTCCGCCTGATCGTCCCCCAGCTCATCGGCCGCGGCAAGGTGACGAGCGCCGGCCGGGCCGCCCTCGGCATCACCGGGGCCGGCGTCACCTCCTCGGACGGCAGCCCGCTCGGGGTCTACGTCAGCTCGGTCGCCCCCGGCGGGCCGGCGGCGAAGGCGGGGATCGTCCAGGGTGACGTCATCGTGAGCGTCGCCGGGCACCCGGCGACCAGCTTCACCGAGCTCGCCGCCGTGCTCGCCACCCTCGAGCCGGGGGCGACCGTGACGGTCAAGCTGCTCGCCTCGACGGGCGCCGCCCGCTCGGTGGCGGTCGTCCTCGGCGACCTCGCCGGTGCCTGACCATCCCGCTCACGACGGCAGCCGAGCTGCCCGGCGTGCTGCCGTCGGCGCTCGTCGTGGCCTTCGAGCGGCGCCGCCACCTCGCTCGGCGCGCGAGGCCGCCGAGCGGGAGCTCACCGGCGCCCGGGCGGCGTGAGCGGCACGACGCGCGACCTGCGACGGCGCCACCCGGCGAAGACGACGACGGCCAGCACGAGCCCGGCGGCGGCCCCGGCGAGCGCCGGGTCTGGCGGGGCCTCGACGCCGAGCAGCCGGCGCGCCGGGGCGACCAGGAACGTGGCCGCCGTCGCCCCGGCCATCGCCGCGACGAGGGCCGCCCGCCGGGCGTCGAGCGGTCCGGCCACCACGGCGACGGCCCACAGCCCGACGGCGGCGAGCGCCACGGTGGCGGTGCTGCGGGCCGCCCCGAGGCTGACGCCGGCGACACTTCGGGCGAGCTGGTAGGCGACGAAGGCGGCGACCGCCGCCGCCCCGCCGACCGGGGCGGCGAAGGCGAGCACGCGGCGGACGAACCCGGGCCGGGCCTTCGGGGCGGCCGAGCCGAAGGCGAGGGCGAGGCCGGGCAGCCCGATGGTGAACGTGCTGACGACGGTGAGGTGGCGCGGGAAGAACGGGAACGGCACGGCGGCGATCGCCACGGTGACGGCGAGGAGGGCGGCGTAGACGGTCTTCGCCACGAACAGCCGGGCCACCCGCTCGATGTTGGCCACCACCCGCCGCCCCTCGGCGACGATGGCGGGCACGCTCGCGAAGGCGCTGTCGAGGAGCACGACCCGGGCGACGGCCCGGGCGGCGGCGCTCCCGCTGCCCATGGCGATCCCGAGATCGGCCGCCTTGAGGGCCGGCACGTCGTTCACCCCGTCGCCGATCATGGCGACGACGTGGCCGTCCCGCTGGAGCGCCTCGACCACGGAGCGCTTCTGGTGGGGCAGGATGCGCCCGAGCACGTCGCTCGTCCTGAGGGCGGCCGCCAGCGCCTCGTCGTCGGCGAGCGCCGACGCGTCGACCGCCCGGGCCTTGGCCAGCCCGACCCGCCAGGCCACCTCGGCGACGGTCGCCGGGGCGTCGCCCGAGAGCACCTTGACGGCCACCCCCTGGGCGAGCAGGAAGCCGACGGTGGCCGCCGCGTCCGGCCGGAGCTCCTCGGCGAGGCGGACGACCGCCCGCGGGCGCACCCGGTCCAGGCGCAGCGAGGGGGTCGCCTCCTCGCTGGCCTCGCCGAGCACGAGCACGCGCCCCGGTCCGACCGCCCGCCCCGGCCCGCCACCTTCCCGGTAGCGCCCGAACAGCTCCGGCGCCCCGAGCACCCACGTGCCCCGCCCCTCGAAGGTGACGGCGCTCCAGCGGCGCGCCGAACGGAACGGCACCCGCGCCCGCGCCGTCCACCCGGTCCGGTCGCCCGCCGGGTCGAGCAGCGCCCTCGCCGACGCGTTCGGGGCCGGATCGGAGGCGGCCATGGCGTGCAGCACGGCGCGCAGCTCCCCTTGCGGGGTGCCGTCGAGCGGCGCCACCTCGGCGAGGCGCATCCCAGGGGCGGTCAGGGTGCCGGTCTTGTCGAGGCACACGACGTCCACCCGGGCGAGCCCCTCCACCGCCGCGAGCTCCTGGACGAGCACGCGGCGCCGGGCGAGCCGGACGGCCCCGGCGGCGAAGGCCAGCGAGGTGAGCAGGACGAGCCCCTCGGGCACCATCGCGGCGACGCCGGCGACCGAGCCGCGCAGCGCCGCTCCCGCCGGCTGGTGGACCCGGACGAGCTGGGTCGCAAGGAGTGCCGCCGCCGTCGGCACCATCACCCAGGTGACCAGGCGGAGGATCCGGTTGGTCCCCTGCTGGAGCTCGGAGCGGACCAGCGAGAAGCGTGCCGCCTCGTGGGCGAGCACGGCGGCGGTCGCCGCCGGGCCGACGCCATCCGCCCGGACGGCCCCGGCACCGGCGACGACGGCGCTGCCGGAATGCACGACCGCCCCCACCCCGGCGGCGACCGGCTCTCCCTCGCCGGTGAGCAGCGACTCGTCGAGCTCGAGGCCGTCGGAGGCGAGCACCGTTCCGTCGACCACCACCTGGTCACCGGCGGCGAGCAGCACCACGTCGCCCTCCACGACGTCGCCGACCGGCACCTCGACGCCGCGGCCCTCCCGCCGCACCCGGGCCCGGGTGGCACTCAGCAGGGACAGCCGTCCGAGGGTGCGCCGGGCGTGCAGCTCCTGGGCGACCCCGATGGCGATGTTGGCCGCCAGCACGAGCCCGAACAGCTCGTCCTGGGGCGGGCCGACCACGAGGACCACGACGAGCAGCCCCCCGAGGATGGCGTTGAAGCGGGTCACCACGTTGGCGCGCACCACCTGCCGCAGGGTCCGCGCCGGGGCAGGCGGCGCGCGGTTGACCCGCCCGGCGGCGACCCGGTCCGCCACCTCACCGGCGCTCAGCCCGCCCAGGCGTGCGTCATCGGCCACGTCGGCATCGTCGGGGCGCCGCCCGAGCCGGGACAGAGACGTTCGGCACTTGTCGTCGCGCCGCTCTCGGCCGACCGTGGACAGGTGGCGCCTCCCACTCGCCGCCGGCGCCGGCCTGTCGGGCTCGGCCTGCTCGCGCTGACCGTGACCGCCCTCACCGCCGGCGGCCTGCTCCACCTGGCCGGCGCCGGC
The DNA here is from genome assembly GCA_021809425.1 of Actinomycetes bacterium. Taxonomy (GTDB): domain Bacteria; phylum Actinomycetota; class Acidimicrobiia; order Acidimicrobiales; family Bog-793; genus JAKBAA01. The sequence continues at coordinate 16,533 of JAKBAA010000050.1, forward strand.
GCGCCGGGCGACCAGACCTTCGCTGCCGCCGGCGCCCTCGGGGCGGCGTTCGCCCTGTACGCCGTCGTCGAGGCGCTCGCGCACGGCCGGCTCGGCGTCGACGTGGTCGCCGTGCTCGCCCTCGTCGGGGCGCTCGCCGTCGGCGAGGACCTCGCCGCTGCCGTCATCGCCGTGATGCTCGCCAGCGGCCGCAGCCTCGAGTGGTGGGCCGCCGGGCGGGCAGAGCGCGACCTGCAGGCCCTGCTGGAGCGCGCCCCGCAGCGGGCCCGCCGGCACGAGGCCGACGGGCTCGTCGAGGTCGCCGTCGACGAGCTCGTCAGCGGCGACCTCGTCACGGTCGGCACCGGGGAGGTCGTCCCGACCGACGGCGCCCTCGCCGGGCCGGCCGTGCTCGACGAGTCGGCGCTGACCGGGGAGCCGCTGCCGGTCGAGCGGGGCGCCGGCGAGCTCGTGCGCAGCGGCGTCCTGAACGCCGGCGCCCCCTTCGACCTGCGCTGTGGCGGGACCGCTGCCGACGGCACCTACGCCGGTGTCGTGCGGCTCGTCGCCGAGGCCACCCGACAGCAGGCCCCGTTCGTCCGATTGGCCGACCGCTTCGCCCTGGCCTTCGTCGCGGTCACCTTCGCCGTGGCCGGCGCCGCCTGGCTTGCCGGTGGCGCCGGCCGGGCGGTCGCCGTCCTCGTGGTCGCCACACCCTGCCCGCTCATCCTCGCCGCTCCCGTCGCCCTCGTCGCCGGCCTCTCCCAGGCAGCGCGTCGGGGCGTCGTCATGAAGGGGGGCGCGGTCCTCGAGCGGCTCGCCCGCTGCACCACCCTGCTCGTCGACAAGACGGGCACCCTGACGAGCGGCAACCCGGCACTCGTGGCCGTCGACCCCGCCGGGAGCCTCGACGACCACCGCGTGCTCGAGCTCGCCGCCTCGCTCGACCAGGTGTCCGCCCACGTGCTCGCCGGGGCCGTCGTGCGCGCCGCGCGGGCGCGTGGCTGCCTGCTCCTGCCGCCCGCCGACGTCACCGAGGTGGCCGGCCAGGGCATCCGCGGTCGCGTCGGCACCCACCAGGTGGCCGTCGGCCGGGGCGCCTTCGTCGGGATCGAGGGGTCGCCCGCCTGGGCGAAGGCCGCCCGGCGGCGGGCCCGGCTCGAGGGCACGACCACCGTCTTCGTGGCCGTCGACGGCCAGCCGGCCGGCGCCCTCCTCCTCGACGACCCCGTCCGGCGGGACGCCGCCCGCACCATCCGGGCGCTGCGCCGCAGCGGGATCGACCGGATCGTCATGCTCACGGGCGACCGCCCCGAGGTGGCCGACGCCATCGGCGCCGTGCTCGGCGTCGACGAGGTGCTCGCCGAGCGAACCCCGGCGGAGAAGCTCGAGGTGGTCGCCACCGAGCGCCGGCGGGCGCCGACGGTGATGGTCGGCGACGGGATCAACGACGCGCCGGCGCTGGCGCTCGCCGACGTCGGGGTGGCCCTCGGGGCACGTGGCGCGACCGCCGCCTCGCAGGCGGCCGACGTCGTCCTCACCGTCGACCGTCTCGAACGGCTGGCGGACGCCCGGGCCGTCGCCTGGCGGGCCCGCCGCATCGCCGTCGAGAGCGTCGTCGCCGGGATGGTCGCCTCGCTCGCCGCCATGGCCGTTGCCGCCCTCGGGCACCTCCCCCCCGTCGAGGGCGCCTTGCTCCAGGAGGCCATCGACGTCGCCGTGATCCTCAATGCGCTGCGGGCGCTCGCCACCCCTGCCCGGGCCGTCGCCCTCGACGAGGGGACCGCCGCGCTCGCCCAGCGGTTCCAGGGCGAGCACGTCGCCGTGCTGGCCGCCGTCGAGCGCTGCCGCAGCGTCGCCGACCGCCTCGGCGAGGTGGCCCCCCCGGTGGCACTCGACCTGGCGAAGCAGCTCCACGGCGAGCTCGTCGCCGTCGTCGGGCCCCACGAGGCGGCGGAGCAGCAGCAGCTCTACCCCGCCCTCGACGCCGCCCTCGGCGGGGCGGAGCCCACCGCCACCATGGCCCGGGCCCACGCCGAGATCGCCCACGAGATCCGCCTGCTCGGACGCCTCCTCGACGACATCGGCGCCGGGCCGCCCGACGATCAGGACCTCGTCGAGCTGCGTCGGCTGCTCTACGGGCTCCATGCCGTCCTCCGCCTCCACACCGAGCAGGAGGAGGAGAGCTACCTGTCCCTCGCCCCGTCCCCTCCGGCGCCCGCCCCGCACCCTCCGGCGCCCGCCCCGTCCCCTCCGGCGCCCGCCCCGCGCTGACGGCGGCGGTGCTCCCGGCGCCTGGGCCAGGGTGGCGCTAGCCTGCGCTATGGCACGGTTCTCCTTGCACGCCGTCGCTCCCGACCGGCCCGGCATCGTCGCCGCCGTCACCCAGGCGCTGGCCGATCTCGGGTGCAACCTCGAGGACTCGCGCATGGCGCGCCTGCACGGCAACTTCTCGATCGTGCTCGTCCTCGAAGCACCGGGCGTGACGAACGGGACGGCGGTCGAGGAGGTGCTCGCGCCGCTGCTCGAGCCGCTCGCCCTCCAGCTGTTCGTCCGACCGCTCGCCGAGGAGCCGGCCGTCGCCGGACCTCCCGGTGAGCGCGTCCTCGTCGTCGCCGAGGGGGCCGACCACACCGGCACGATCGCCCGCCTCGCCCGTGCCGTGGTGACAGCGGGTGGCAACGTCGTCGACCTGGTCGGTCACGTGGCCCCCGAGGACCTGGAGGCGCCGTCGCACCTCCAGGTCACCGTGGACCTCCCCCCCGGCGCCACCTCCGGCCTCCGGGCGGCCCTCGACGTCCTCGCCACCGAACTGCAGCTGCGGTGCGAGGTCCGGGCGCTCGGTCACGACGGGGCCGCCCTGCACGGCGGCTGACCAGACGCCCAGACGCCCAGACGCCCAGACGCCCAGTCGCCCAGTCGCCCAAGCGAGCTGCTCGCCCCGTGCAACCGTTCAAGTGCGACCGGTTCGTGCCGTTGAACGAGGGATGACTGCGCCAGCAACGGTGACGACACCCACGGGCAGCCTGCGCCGCCCAGGGTGGCGCCTCGGCCTGACCGGCCGGCTGGTGGTGCTCGTGCTGCTGCCGCTCGTGGCGCTGTCGGGCGTGTCGACGGTGGTGGCCGTGCGCATGCGAACCGACGCCGTTCGTGCCTCGGCGGCTCGGGCGAGCGCCGGTCAGGTAACCCGCCTCGTCGAGGCGCTCGGGTCGGTGACGTCGGAGCACGCCGACGCCCTCACGATCGCCGAGAGTGTGGGCAGTGGCTTCTCGGTCCGCCAAGCCAGCGTGTTCCTTGGCACCTTTGTGCAGATCGACCTGCGACGGGCGACCACCGCCACCGACCGGGCGCTCGCCGCGCTGCCGGCGCCCCTCCGGGCGCGGCTGGTGCCGCTCGTGGCCGAGGCCCGGCGGCTCGCCGCCTTGGCGAGGCCGGCGGTGGCCCGGATGAACGGCGACTACGCCACGGTCGAGTCCGCCCTCGCCGGGACCGCCCGGACCATGCTCGACTCGCTCGAGGTGCAGGCGATGTCCAGCCTGGGCGACGTGACGGCCGGGCGGTCGGTGCTCGCGCTGCGCGCTGCGCTCCGCCTGGCGAGCGCGGCGGCGTCCGAGACCCAGGACGAGGCGCACGTCTGGTTCACCTCGACGGCGGCGAGCCAGGCGGCGGCGCGAACGCTGGTGGGCGACGTCGCGAGCTTCGACGAGGCCGGCCGGGAGCTTGCGAGCTCTGGTGTCCCGGCCGTCGTCGCCGCGTGGCGGGCCTACCGGGACAGCCCGGCGACCGCCGCCTACGACGCGCTCACCGGCGACGGCGAGCTGGCCCTTCGGATGCCCTTCCACGACGGGCACTTCGACCTGTCCTCCGGAACCGTCCCGGTCATCACCCTCATCAGCGCCTACCGGTCGGTCCCGACCCACTGGCAGGTGCTCGACGCCGTGTTCGTCGCCGCCAGCCGGTCCGCCAGGACGGCCCTGGCAGCAGTGGAGCGCACCCACGAGCGGACCTTCGCCTTCTGGCTGATCGCCCTGCTGCTCGTCGTGGCCGGCTCGCTCGCCGTGGCGCTCGCCGTGGCGCGCTCGATCGCCCGGCCGCTCCGCCGGCTCGCCCAGTCGGCCGACTCGGTCATCGACGGCAACCTCGACGTGCAGGACGTCCACCCGGACGGACCGCCCGAGGCGGCGGTGCTCGCCGATGCCTTCAACGCGCTGCTTGCCAACCTGCGGCTGCTCGAGGCGAAGACCCAGGCGCTCTCGTCGTGCGACTTCGACAACGAGGTGCTCTCGACGCCGCTTCCGGGGCGTCTCGGCGCCGCCTTGCAGGACTCGGTGCACGTGCTCGCCGGTTCGATCCAGGACCGGGACGAGCTGCAGCAGCGGCTCGCCTACGAGGCCACCCACGACACCCTGACCGGGTTGCTCAACCGGTCGGCCGCGACGGCCATGCTGGAGCAGGCCATCGCCCGGGCAGCCCGCCGGGTCGATACGACCGCCGTCCTCTACGTCGACCTGGACAACTTCAAGCAGGCCAACGACGTGCACGGCCACGGCTGCGGCGACCACGTGCTGCGCGAGGTGGGCGCCCGCCTCACCTCCGCCTCGCGCAGCGACGAGATCGTCGGTCGCTTGGGCGGCGACGAGTTCGTGGTCGTGGCCGAGCGGGTGGAGGGCATCGAGGAGGCGACCGCGCTCGCCGACCGGCTCCTCGCCGTGCTCGCCGAGCGGGTGGACTGGAACGACGTACGCCTCGGCGTCGCCGCCTCGATCGGCGTCGCCGTGTGCCGAGGCGACGAGCTGAGCGCCCAGGAGCTGCTGGCCCGGGCCGACCTCGGCCTGTACCAGGCGAAGCGCCAGGGCGGCGGTGCGGTCGCCGTCTACGACGAGCAGCTGCAGGCCCGCCTGGCGCGCCGCGAGGAGATCGAGCGCGAGCTCCACGACGAGCTGGCGACCGGCGGGCACCACCTGGTGCTGCACTTCCAGCCGCTCGTGGACGCCGACATGGCGCTCTCCGAGGTGGAGGCGCTGCTGCGCTGGCAACGGCCCGGGCACGGGCTCGTCCAGCCGGACGGGTTCATCCCGATCGCCGAGCAGTCCGAGCTGATCGTCCAGATCGACCGCTGGGTGCTGGCCCACGCCGCCGGCCAGCTCCGCTCCTGGGCCGGCGACCCGGCCCTTGCCGGGGTCGGCGTCTCGGTCAACATCTCCGGGCGCCACCTGCTCGGCGGGCACCTCCCGTCGTACCTCGCCTCCCTCCTCGTCGAGACGCCGTTCGACCCGACGCTGCTCACCATCGAGATCACCGAGACGGTGCTGCTGAGCGAGCTGACCGAGGCGGCCGTCCAGCTCGCCGAGGTGCGCTCGCTCGGGGTCAAGGTGGCCATCGACGACTTCGGCACCGGCTACACCTCGCTCGCCCACCTCCACCACCTGCCGATCGACTCGCTCAAGATCGACCGCACCTTCATCTCGGCCATCGACACGGCGACCGACGCCTCGCTCGTCCAGATGATCACCGACCTCGCCCGCAACCTCGGCCTCGTCACGGTCTCCGAGGGCGTCGAGACGGAAGCGCAGCTGGAGGCGCTGCAGCAGCTCGGCAGCGACCGGCTGCAGGGCTACCTGATCGCCCGACCGATGCCGCCCGACCAGCTGTCCGGCTGGCTGCACGAATGGACGCGCGCCCCTGACGCCGTCGGCGCGCCGCCGGGGCGCTGATGGCGCCTGCCGCAGGCGGCGAGGTGCGACACCGTGGTGACACGGTGACACGAGCGGCCTCGCCCGGCCGGGCCCGGCTGGCAGCCCGGGCCCGCCGCGCCCTGCTGGCGCTGCCGCTCCTCGGCCACGGCCTGCGTCGGCTGAGCGGTGCCATCACCCATGCCCCGCCCCGCTCGCCGCTGCGACGGCTGGTACGGCTGCGGGGCGCCCTCCGGCCGCCGGCAAGCGGTCGTCAGGTGCTCGACGTGCTCGACGTGCTCGAGGCGCTGCCGGTCCGCTACTGGGTGGCGGGCGGATGGGGGATCGACGCGCTCGTCGGGCGGCAGAGTCGCGACCACGACGACCTGGACGTGGTGCTCGACGAGTTTCCCGCCACCGTCGAGATGGTGGGCGACGCACTGCGTGCCCTCGGCTTCCGCGTGCTCGAGCGCGCCTACCGGCCGACGTGGATGCCGGACCGGTGGCACCTCGAGAGCGGCGTCAACCTCCACGTCGAGCTGGTCAGCCTCGACCTGGCACGCCTAGCGGAGGCTGCGGCGGTCGCCCGGACCACGGTCGCCCGGCTCGAGCCGTACGCCACCGGGACGATCGACGGACGCCGCGTGCCCTGCCTGTCGACCGACGCCCAGTGGATCGTCCACGGCGGCTACGAGCCGCGCCCGGTCGACCGCCACGACCTCGTCCTGCTTCAGGGGCTGCGCAGCTCGAAGGAGTGAGCACACCGCCAGCCGGACGGGCCGCCCCCCTCCATGAGCCAGATGCCCGAGACGGCGGCCTCGAGCGGGAGCACGCCTTCGAGCACCGCTGCCGCACGGCGTAGCTGCCGCCGCGGGGCGTCCTCCCCGACGGTGAGGTGGGGCACGACCGTGTCGAACGCCCCCCCGTACGGTGGCAGGTCGGGAAACGCCGCAGCGACTGCCGCTGTCAGCTCGGCGAAGCGGTCGGCCGGATCGGGTACCAGGTACAGGACGCGCTCGCCGAACCACCCCACGCGATCGAAGCGGACCGGGAAGGCCGCCAACGGGGCGAAGGTGGCCTCGAGCCGATCGACCACCGACCGGTCGCGACCGGCCCCCGCCGCGAAGGGGTACAGCACGGTCACGTGCGGCGGCATGCCGGCCGGAGCCGACGGGTCGAGCCGGCGTCGCAGCTCGCCGAGCGCCGCCCCGAGCGCCGGGAAGGCCACGACGAGGGCGCTCGGCGACGGCGATCCGGCCGGCCGGCCGAGCACCGAGCCGGCGAGCGCGCGCAGGCGACGGGCCGGCCCGCTCAACCGATCCCCCAGGAGCCGAGGGCGGCGGCGAACGCCGCCCCGCCCCAGTCGAGCACCATGCGCCGTGGCAGGCACAGCGGGGCGCTCCACGGCGTGACACAGCCGCCCAGCGTCGTGCACGCGGTGGCGAACCCGGCGCGCCGCACGGCGTCGACCGTGCGGCCGTCGAAGCTCGCACGGTGGCCGAACGGGTAGGCGAAGTGCCGCACGGGCACCCCGAGGGCCACCTCCAGGTCGGTCTTGGAGGTGGCGATCGTCTCGAGCTGGGCCGACGGCGGCCGGGCGGCGAGCATCGCATGGTCGGTGGTGTGCGCCCCGATGGTCACGAGCGGATGGGCGGCGAGGACGCAGAGCTCGTCGCCCGTGAGCAACCGTGGCCCGGCCGCGCCCACGTCACAGTTGCCGCTGCACAGTTTCGCCACCACCACCTCGATCTCGTCCACCTGCAGCGGGAGCAGGCGCCGGCGGAGCTCGGACAGCGCCGCCCGGGCCGGACCGTCGGTGCCGGTCACGAACGGGTACGGCCCGCCCGGCAGCTCGGCGACGACCGCCTCGGCGCCGGGGCGCAGCACGGCCCGGGCGAGGCGGTCCCACCAGAACCCGTCGGTCGCCCCGAGCATCCGGCTCGT
>JAKBAA010000149.1 GCA_021809425.1 Actinomycetes bacterium
CTGGGCGGTGACGGCTACAGGTCGAGGACGTGACGGAGGGCCCGCCCCACCTCGTCCAAGAGGGACGGCGGAGCGGTCCCGGCGCGATCGGTGAGGTCGGTCTTGTCCAGGGTGACCAACGCGGTCACGTTGACGACGGAGTCTCGGGGCAGGCCGGTCGCGGTCGCCGGCAGGAACACGTTGCCGGGCATGGCGGCCAGGGCCGTGCTGGACGTGAGGACCGCGACGAGGACCGTGGCCAGGCGGCTCGCGTTGTAGGTGTCGGCGGAGATGACGAGCACCGGGCGCCGCTTGGCCGGCCGTGAGCCGACGGGCGCTCCGAGGTCGGCCCAGTAGATCCCGCCTCGCTCGATCACCACTCGTCGGTCGTGGCGGCCAGCATGCGATGCCCGGCGGCGACGGCGTCGGCGGCCGAGTCGTCGCGTGGGCCGAAGGAAGCCACGGCGAGGTCGATCCGGTGGGTCACCGACGCGGCGTCCAGCTCGTCGAGGTAGCGCGCCGCAGCCCGGGAGAAGAGCTCCGAGCGGCTCATTCCGAGCTCCCGTGCTCGCTTGGACACCCGCTCGTAGGTGTCATCGGGGACCGACAGGCGGGGTCCTTACGAAACCGGTGACCTCGAAGTGACGATTCTCCCGGCCGGAGGCACCCGCAGGCCTTCCCGCCGGAGATCGTGGCAGCGACGGAGCGGAGCGGCGGCTCGTCCGGGCACTGAGCGGTGCGCAGCCGGCGATCGCGCCGGCTCCGGCTGCGGATCCGCACGCACGGCACCAACGCGAGGAGCCCGCCGGCGGGCGGGCTGGTGCGATGCGGGCTGCGAACGCTCAGGTGGCGGCCGGCGGCCCGGTGCTCGCCGGCGGGGCGGCTGCCGGGTCGATCTCCTCGAAGCCGTGGTCCTCGGGGTCGAGATGCGTGAGGGAGTCGGTGCGGTCCCCGGTGCGCGCCGCCCAGGCCCGCAGACAGCGCAGCTTGGCGGCTGCCTGGGCGATGACACCATCAGGCCGGTCTTCACGAGCCCGAGGACGAACGGCAGTCGGCTTTCAAGGAGGAGCGTGGCCTGCATGCGGGGGATGACAGGTCCGGCACTATCGGTTACACTTAGAGCAGTTAGATGAGGGGTGAGATGGCTGACACTTCGCATTACCTGGGCTTTTCCACCGGCCATGCGTGGCGGAGGGCCTTGCGGGCTGCCGGTGGAGTGCGCGCGGTCGAGCTCGCCGACGGCCAGCGGATCGAAGTCACCGAGGGCCGCGCGGCAGCGGTAGAGGCCGCGCTGAGCACCGACGACGAAGTCACGCCGGCCGAAGCGTCGCGCATCCTTGCAGTGTCTCGTCCCATGGTCCTGCGCTGGATTGCCAACGGTGAGCTGCCGGATCGCCTCGTCGGCACGCACCACCGGATTCCTCGGGCTGCAGTTCTCGAGCTCGTCGAGCGTCGCGCCGCGGCGGGAAGGGCTGTGGTCGCCCTTCGCGAGGCAGCAGAAGCCGGGGACCCGGATGCGACAGCAGTGGTGGAAGCGGCACGCCAGCGTGCGGCTTCGCACATCGCAGCTCGAGATGCCAAGAGGACCCTTGCCGGGCCCTCCTGAGGAGGCATACCCTGCCGTCAAGGCGCCCGCCTACGAGCTCCGATTCACGCGTCGCGCGTCGGCAGACCTTGCTTGTCCTCGGGGAACTCGCTGGTGTTCGGCGATGAGCGAGAGTGGCTGAGTCCGACAGCCCTTCCGAGCGGCGCTGGCGCCACGCGCGCAGTGGTTCACGGTGAGGAGCTCGCGGTGCAGGTCCCGAACTGCCTCCCGGGCGACTTTGCGCCCGTCGGAGTTTCGTGATCACCCCGCAGATCGCCGTCTTCATCTTCGAAGGATGACCCGGTATGACTGGCGGCCGGGATCACGTTGGCCCGACCGTGAGGAGATGCTCGGGGATCGGTTACCGGGACCGTTGGTCGAGCAGCGCCGACGGCAGCTGCGCCAGCCCGCGGGCAACGAGGTCGCGCTGGTCACAGCTCGCAAGCGGCAGGGAGAGGCGCCTCGCAGCGGCGACGTAGGCGGCGTCATAGGCGCTGAGCTGATGCGCCCGCGCAAGCTCGGCGGTCCGCTCCGTCAGCTCGGCGTCGGCGCGTACGAGGACCCCGAGCTCGGCGATCGCCCAGAGCCGCTGCCGCAAGCGAGCGCTGGCAGCGGGGTCGCGCCAGCGGCGCTCTGCGACGTTGACCACCTCGTAGGCGGCGAGGTCGATCGTCGCCAGCGCCCCGGTCGCGAGCAGGGCAGCGGACGCCTGATGCTGCTCGTCGTCGTTGTCCTCGGCGGCCAGCAGCACGCTGGCGTCGAGGAAGATCAAGCCGGCCGTCCCGCCTTGACCGCCGCGGCGACATCACCGCCGTGCCCGGTCACACCGGTTTGCAGCTCGACCATGCGCGCCGAGAGCTTGCGTTGACGCTCGCCCAGCGCCGCCTCGGCCAGCGCGCGCAGTGCCGCGCTGCGCGTGATGCCCGCCTCGGTTGCGTCAGCGTCGACCCGAGCGAGCAGCTCGTCCGGTAGGGAGATCATCACCTTCGCCATCGCCGCCAGTATACCCGGTGTTACTTCCGGCGTGCCGGTGACCGATCGCCGGGCCAGCACCTCACGGTCCGGCACCTCACGGTCCGGCACCTCACGGTACGGTGGGCCGGGCCGGGCAGGTGCGTCCGGGCGCGCAGGTGATCGGGGGAGGGCGGCGGTGCTGCAGCACGAGGAGAACGAGCGGCTGTGCCGGACCGGCCCGGGCACCCCGATGGGGGAGGCGCTGCGGCGGTACTGGACCCCGATGTGCCCGGCGGCCGACGTCGCCGAGCCGGACGGGCCGCCCCGGGCGGTGCAGCGGCTGGGCGAGCGGTTCGTGGTGTTCCGGGACAGCGGCGGCCGGGTGGGGGTGCTCGACGAGGCCTGCTGCCACCGGGGGGCCTCGCTGCGCTTCGGCCGGGTGGAGGACGGCGGCATCCGCTGCCTGTACCACGGGTGGAAGTTCGACGTGGAGGGGTGCGTCCTCGAGACGCCGAACGTGGCCGACCCGCGGGTGCGCGAGCGGCTGCGGGCGCCGGCCTACCCGGTGCACGTGGCCGGTGACGTGGTGTTCGCCTACCTGGGCCCGCCCGGGACCGCCCCGGCGCCGCCGCGCTACTCGTGGATGGACGGGCCGGCGGAGCGGCGGTTCGTGTACGAGCACGTCCAGGAGCACTCCAACTGGCTGCAGGTCCTCGAGGGCGGGCTCGACTCGGCCCACGTCGGGATCCTGCACGGCGACGAGATGGCGCTCGCCACGCTCGGCCTGTACGACCCCGACGGGATCGGGGCCGACCGGTACCCGACGACCGACCTGGCGCCGCGCCTCGAGATCGAGGCCACCCCGTACGGGTTCGTGTACGCGGCGCTGCGTGACGCCATCGAGCCGGGGAAGCAGTACGTGCGGATCACCCCGTACGTGGCCCCCTACCTGACCTTCCCGGCGATGCGCTCCGGGGTGATGCGCCTGCCCCGGGACGACGACTCGACGGTGACCATCTCGGTCTCCTACGACCCCGACGGCACCCCCGACCGGGAGGCCATCCTGCGCCGCCAGGGGATGCACCTCCCCGAGGTGTACGGGCCGGACCGGGTGCTGCGCATCCCCGAGCAGGACCGCCCGGCGATGGCCGCCCGCAAGAGCTTCACCGGGCTCGACGGGTTCAACGTGCAGGACGGCGCCATGACCATGTTCATGGGCGAGGCCATCCTGGACCGGACCAAGGAGCATGTGGTGCCGACCGACGCCGCCGTCGTCCGGGTGCGCCGGCTGCTGCTCGACCTGGTCGACCAGGTGGAGCGGGGCGAGGCGCCCCTCGGGACCGGGCCCGGCGTCGACACCTCGGCGGTCGCCGGGGCGAGCGGCCTCGTCGGGGCCGGCGAGCGCTGGCAGGGGCTGCTCGGCACCTGACCGCCCGTTGGCGGGTCCACGCCCGGCAACGAGGGCCCGGCCCGAGCGAGGTGGTCGGGCGAGCCGAAGCCGTTGCCGCCACGTTGTGGGCGGTGTCGCCAAGGTGCCGGATAGTGGTACAATATCTTGTACCGTCAAGGGAGGTCACGGTGGCCATCACTGCGAGCGAGGCCCGTCGGGAGCTGTTCCCGCTGATCGAGCAGGTCAACGACGACCGGACGGCGATCGAGATCACGTCCAAGCGGGGGAACGCCGTGCTGATGTCGCTGGCGGAGTACGAGGCGCTGCAGGAGACCGCCTACCTGCTGCGCTCGCCGGCCAACGTCCGCCGGTTGCTGGAGTCGCTGGCGCAGGCGCAGGCTGGCGAGCTGATCGAGCACGCGCTCGACGCCGCCGACGAGTGAGATTGGTGTTCACCCCGCGCGGGTGGGAGGACTACCGCCACTGGCAGAGCGCCGACCGACACAAGCTCGGGCGCATCAACCGCCTGATCGGGGAGGCGCTTCGTGACCCCGCAGGGGGGATCGGGAAGCCCGAGCCGCTGAAGCAGGCACTCGCCGGCCTGTGGTCGCGACGGATCGACGACGAGCACCGACTCGTCTACCAGGTCGTAGGGGACGATCTGATCGTCCATCAGGCCCGGTACCACTACGAGCGGTAGCGGCGGTCTGAGCGCATCTCGTCGAGGTTGCCCTCCCAGCCGACCCCTTCCATCGCCAAGGCCTCCTGTTGGGTCATCGACTCGCCTACCAGTCGACGCAGCGCCAGATCGACCGCGGCACGCTTGGAACGCAGCCCGTACGTCGCCGGCGAGCAGACCGCCGAGGCCGCGGAGGCCGCCGGGCGACCGGGGCGACCGGGGGCCCCGCCGGCATGCCGGTCACATCACGACGAGCTCGGCGCGCGGATCGAGACGGCGCAGGTCGTCCGGGTCGCCCGTCGCGATCCGGTGGTGGCGGGACCGGGCACAGAGGACCACCGAGG
>JAKBAA010000150.1 GCA_021809425.1 Actinomycetes bacterium
CTGGCGAAGCCGATGCGCTCCTCGACGCGCTCACGGCCAAGCTGGTCTGGGAGCAGCGCACGATCACGGTATACGGGGGCACCTGTGACGTGCCGCGCCTCACGGCCTGGTGCGGGGAGATGGCCTACACCTGCTCGGGCATCACAGACGCCGCCGACAGGAACGGGAGTGCACCGTCCCTCCGACGCCCCGAAGGGACGGGTTCTCCCGGACCCGTCGCGCACGCGAACCGGGGCTCATCCTCTGGTAGGCGGCAGGTCGCGCAGCCGTCGCTACCGGGAATGCGAACCTTGGGGATCGGATGGCCACCTCCAACAAGAGCCCCGTGGCGAGCGTGATCCCCTGGCCGAGGCCCAGCAAGAATGACCTTTCCAACGAGATGGCCAGGGGCTCGGGACCCGTCCGCGCGGTCCACGCGCCGTAGGTCGGGATATCCCGACATCGTACAGTGTCGGGATATCCAGGAACGGCTATGATGTCGGGATATGCCGACAGACTCCACCGGAACGGGTCCCTACCGCATCTACAGCTCGGCGTCGCTCGGTGACGCGATCCGCCACTACCGGACCGACGCGGGTCTGACCCAAGCACAGCTCGCCGGGGCGACGGGGCTGCAGCGGAGCTACCTGTCGGAGCTCGAGCGTGGCAAGGAGACCGAGCAGCTCACGAGGATCCTCCGTCTGCTCCGACACCTGGGCGTGCGGATGACGCTCGACAAGGCTGACTGGTAGTGGCCGAGGCGCTGGCCGTCTGGCTCTACGGGGACCACGTCGCCACCGTCGAACGCGACCGGCGCGGGCCGCGGCTGACCTACACGGACACGGCGCTCGCCCGCTACGAGCTCGGCACGCCCCTGCTCACCCTCTCGCTCCCCGTCGACCGGCGCACCTACCCCCAGGGGGTCGTGCGCTCGTTCCTCGATGGCCTGCTCCCCGAGGGCGAGGCCAGGCGGGCCATCGCCCGCGACATCGGCGAGTCCTCGAACGACACGTTCGCCTTGATTCGTGCGCTCGGGCGAGACTGCGCGGGCGCCGTCGTGATCCAGCCGGCCGAGGACCCACCGCCCCCGCCGCCGACGACCGCGACCGCGGCGCCGCTGTCGAGCGAGGAGCTCGAGTCGCTCGTGCGCGAGCTGCGCAGCGCGCCGCTCGGTGCGGGGGGACGCGTGCGCGTGTCGCTCGCGGGGGTGCAGGAGAAGCTCGTGCTCACCCGCATGCCCGATGGGCGATGGGGCCGACCGATCGACGGGACGCCGTCGACGCACATCCTGAAGCCCGAGATCGCCGCCTATCCGATGACCGTGGAGAACGAGGCGTTCTGCATGCGCGTCGCCATGCACCTCGGCCTCTCGGTCGCACAGGTGGAGACGACCGAGATCGCCGGTCGAAAGCTCATCGTCGTCGAGCGCTACGACCGAGACGTCGCCGCCGATGGCACCGTGCAGCGGATCCATCAGGAGGATCTCTGCCAGGCGGCGGGCATCGCTCCCGAGGCGAAGTACGAGGAGGATGGCGGGCCGTCGTTGTCCCGCATCGCCGGCATCCTCGCGACGGTGACGCCTCGTGACTCGCTCGAGCGCCTGCTCGAGGCGGTCGTCGTGAACAGCGTCCTAGGAAACGGGGATGCGCACGCGAAGAACTTCTCGCTCCTCCACGAGCCTGGCGGTGCGCTTCGCCTGAGCCCCCTCTACGACATCGTCTCCACCCTCCACTACGGGGACGATCGCCTCGCGATGCACGTCGATGGCGTGCACCGCACGAGCGGTGTGACGAGCGATCGCATCGCGGCGGAGGCAACGAGGTGGGGGCTCAGTCGGGCAGTCGCGGCCGAGGTGATCGGTGGGCTCCTGTCTCGAGCGAGCGAGGCCATCACCGCGGCCAGAGACGAGACACCGGGGATCCCGGATGCGCTCGTCGCCACGGTCACGAAGCAGCTCGCGCGCGTGGCGGCCGCGACGTGAGCGCACCGACCTGACCCGCTCGGACGATCAACCCGTGGTGCGCGTGCATGCAAGACGAGTGTGCGAACGGTCATCCCATGTCCGTCCAGCCGTCACCTGGGGGCATTGCCAGGATTCGCGAACGACAAGTCGTCGGCGCGCCTACATGCCGCGCCACTAGCCTCAGCACCTCCCGACGGCGCGGTTCGGAGAGCATGCTCTGCTCGGCGATCGTGAGCCGAGCCCAGGCTTGATCGAGCGCGCCCGTGAATCGGCTCTCGCGGCGCTCCTCGGCGCTCCGAACCTCAGGTCGTCGTCCTCGTCCGTCGAAGGACAGCGTCGCTTTGCCAGGCGCACTCCTGCGGAGGCCGGAGGCGGGCCGCTCGGCGCGTCACTGCAAGGCTGGGGCTAGCTTGGCGCGATGGCGGGCATGCAGGTCGACGGCGTGCTCGCCGGGCCGCACGCTGGCCTGCCGCGCCGTGCCACGGCGGGCCCGCTCGACCTGGCGTCGGTCGGCTCGACCCCGGACGAGGCCCTCACCGCCTTCCTGTCGTGGGTGGCCGACCGGGGGATCACGCCGTACCCGGCCCAGGAGGAGGCGATCCTCGAGGTGTTCGGCGGGGCCCACGTGGTCGTCAACACCCCGACCGGCTCCGGCAAGAGCCTGGTGGCGCTCGGGGCGCACGTGGCGGCCCTGGCGGCAGGGCGGCGGAGCGTGTACACGGCGCCGATCAAGGCGCTCGTGTCGGAGAAGTTCTTCGCCCTGTGCGAGGACCTCGGGGCGGCGAACGTCGGCATGCTGACCGGGGACGCCTCGATCAACCCGGGGGCCCCCGTCGTGTGCGCCACGGCCGAGATCCTGGCGAGCATGGCACTGCGCGAGGGGGCGGGCGCCCGGGTCGACCAGGTGGTGATGGACGAGTTCCACT
Organism: Actinomycetes bacterium; assembly: GCA_021809425.1. Lineage (GTDB taxonomy): Bacteria > Actinomycetota > Acidimicrobiia > Acidimicrobiales > Bog-793 > JAKBAA01. The sequence continues at coordinate 2,869 of JAKBAA010000150.1, forward strand.
TCTACGGCGACCCCGACCGGGGGTGGGCCTGGCAGGTGCCCCTGCTCGAGCTGCGCCACGCCCAGCTGGTGCTGATGTCGGCCACCCTCGGCGACACGTCGGCCATCGAGGAGGGCATCCGGCGGCGCACCGGCCGGCCGGTGGTGGTCGTCCGCTCCGCGACCCGCCCGGTGCCGCTGCGCTTCGAGTACCGGCGCACCCCCCTCCACGAGACCGTCGAGTCGCTGCTCGCCGCCGACCAGGCGCCGCTGTACGTCGTCCACTTCACCCAGGCCCAGGCGCTCAACCAGGCCCAGGCGCTCACCTCGGCACAGCTGACCACCCGGGCCGAGCGCGACGCCGTGGCGGCCGCCCTCGAGGGGTTCCGCTTCGCCCCCGGTTTTGGCAAGACCCTGCAGCGGCTGGTCCGCCACGGGATCGGGGTGCACCACGGCGGGATGCTGCCCCGCTACCGCCGCCTGGTCGAGCGGCTCACCAAGGGGGGCCTGCTCAAGGTGGTGGTCGGCACCGACACGCTCGGGGTCGGGGTCAACCTGCCGCTGCGCACCGTCGTGCTGTCCGGGCTGTCCAAGTACGACGGCACCCAGTCCCGCCTGCTCTCGGCACGCGAGCTCCACCAGATCGCCGGCCGGGCCGGGCGTGCCGGCTACGACGACAGCGGGCTCGTCGTGGTGCAGGCCCCCGAGCACGTCGTCGAGAACGAGCAGGCCGAGAAGCGGGCGGCCGGCGACCCGAAGAAGCTGCGCCGCCTCGTCCGGTCCAAGCCGCCCCGCGGCTACGTCCCCTACGACGAGGCCATCTTCGACCGGCTGGTCGCCTCGCCGCCGGAGGCGCTGCGGTCGCAGCTGCGGGTGAGCAACGCCATGATCCTCTCCGTCCTCGACCGCCCCGGCGACGGCTGCCGTGCGCTCGGCGACCTCGTCCGGCGCAACGACGAGCCGCCGACCATCCGTCGCCGGCTCGCCCGGGAGGCGATCGCCCGGTACCGCTCCCTCGTCGCCGCCGGCGCCCTCGAGCGGCTGGACGGCCCCGACGAGCTCGGCCGGCGCATCCGGGTCACCGCCGACCTCCAGCCCGACTTCGCCCTCGACCGGCCCCTCGGCCCGTTCCTGCTGGAGGCCGTCACCGACCTCGACCCGGCCTCGCCCACCTTCGCCCTCGACGTCGTCAGCCTGGTGGAGGCCACCCAGGACGACCCCGGACCGGTGCTCGCCGCCCAGCTCGACCGGCTCCGCACCGAGACCCTGGCCGCCCTGAAGGCGGCCGGGGTCGAGTACGACGAGCGGATCGACGCCCTCGACAAGCTGGAGCACCCGAAGCCGCTGCGCGACTGGACCTACGACCGCTTCGACGCCTACCGGGCCGTCCACCCGTGGGTGGCCGACCACAACGTCCGCCCCAAGTCGGTGGCCCGTGACTGCTTCGAGCGTGCCATGACCTTCGGGGAGTACGTCGCCCACTACGGCCTGGCCCGCTCCGAGGGGACCCTGCTGCGCTACCTGTCCGACGCCTACCGCGGCCTCGTCCGCAGCGTCCCGGAGGACCTGAAGAGCGACGAGCTGCTCGACCTCACCGAGTGGCTCGGCGAGCTGGTCCGCCAGGTGGACTCCAGCCTGATCGACGAGTGGCAGGCCCTCGCCGCTGCGGCCGAGGCCGGCACCCTCGACGAGGCCGTCGCCGACGTCGGCCGCGAGCTCGCCCTCGAGGCGGCCACCCCGCTACCCCCGCCGGTGACTGCCAACGAGCGGGCCTTCACCGTCATGGTCCGCAACGCCGCCTTCCGCCGCCTCGAGCTGCTCGCCCGGCGCGACCTCGCCGCCCTCGCCGCCGCCGAGGGGCCGGGCGGCCTCGACGAGGCCGGCTGGGCGGCCGCCGCCGCCGTCTACTTCGCCCACTACGACCGGCTCGAGACCGGTCCCGAGGCCCGGGGGGCGGCCCTCTTCCAGCTCGACCGGTCGCCGGCCCCGGCTGGCGGGCCGGACGCCGGCCCCGACGGCCCCGACGAGCGCAGCGGGCGCGGCGAG
>JAKBAA010000051.1 GCA_021809425.1 Actinomycetes bacterium
CGGGCTGGCAGCACGTGGCGGATGGACGGCTACACCCGCTACCCCGGCGAGGGGCGCTCCTCGATCACCACGTTCGCCCCGTCGGTCGACCCCGACCTCCCGTACCTCGCGCACCACTACGAGCTGGCGGCGGCCCACCGGACCTGGCGCATCTACTCGGGCGTCCCGCCGGCGGTCTACGCCGGGACCGTCTGGCAGCGGCTCCTCCCGTCCGGCGGATCCGGCGCCATCGTGCCGGCAAGCCAGCTGTTCGCCGACCTCCGGCGCGGCACCCTCCCCGCCTTCTCGCTCGTGCGACCCGGGGTGGGCTACAGCGAGGAGCCCCCCGAGGACGTGGGCGACGGCGACGCCTGGCTCGGCCAGCTGGTCGGCGCCCTCGGACGCAGCCCCGACTGGCGGTCGACCGCCGTGTTCGTCACCTACGACGAAGGTGGCGGCTTCTACGACAACGGCCCGCCCCCGGTCGTGCCCGGCACGCTCGGCGACGGCACCCGCACCCCGCTCGTCATCGTCTCGCCCTACGCCCGGCGCGGCACCTACTCGGGGACGACCACCAACCTGTCGGTGCTCTCCTTCACCCAGCACCTGTTCGGCCTGCCACCGCTCGACGCCCGCAACGCCGCCCAGGACGACCTCGCCGGCGCCTTCGACCTCGCCGCCCGCCCACTGCCCCCACCGCGCCGGCGTCCCCCGACCGGCCGGCATCCCGGCCGCCGTGGCCGTCCGCGACGGCGCCGGTCGCCTCGTCCTCGACGTCGCCATGCCCGGCTACTACCGCCTCACCGCCCGCGGCCCGGACGGCAGCATCGGCTGGTGCACCCTCGACGTCGGGTCGGGCCGCACACCCCCTGACGCCCGGCACCCCGAACACGGCCGGCCGGTTGCTCAGCGGATGGCGAAGCCGGCCCCGCCGCCGGACGCACCGCCGGCTCCATCGCCGGCCCCCGGCGCCGGGCGCCCCTCGAGCGGCACCTCGGCGACCTCGCCGACCACGGCCCCCGGTGGGCCCTGCCGGCACCAGGCGAGCAGCGCCGCCACCACCTCGGTGGCACCGTGCGCCACCACCTCGACGCGCCCGTCCTCGCAGTTGCGCACGTAGCCGGACAGTCCCAGCTGGCGAGCCACCGATGCGCAGCTCGCCCGGTAGCCCACACCCTGGACCCGACCGGATACGAGCGCCCGAACCGATCTCGCCGTCACCACCTCGATCGTAGGCTCGCCCCGCCCCACCGCCTGCCCCGGTGCCTCGGCGTACATGCCAGGCTGCTTGCGAACAGGGTGAGGAAACCGCCCGAGCGGGTAACCGGCCGCCATGGATCTCACCGGTACCTCGGTCATCGTCACCGGCGCCGGGCGGGGGCTCGGGCGCGCCTATGCCGTGGCGCTCGGCACCGCCGGCGCCTCCGTGCTCGTCAACGCCCGCAACGACGACGCCGCCGCCCTCGTCGTCGAGGAGGTGCGACGCGCCGGCGGCCGCGCCGAGCCGGCCGTGCTCGACGTCGGTTCCGCCGAGGCCGCCGACCGGCTCGTCGCCCGCGCCGTCGACGCCTTCGGCCGCCTCGACGCCATGGTGTGCAACGCCGGCATCGTCCGCGACCGGGTGCTGTGGAAGATGTCCGACGACGACTTCGACGAGGTCGTCCGAACCAACCTCCGTGGCACCTTCACCTGCGGGCGGGCTGCCGCCACCTTCCTCCGCCAGCAGGGCGACGGGGGCACCATCGTGCTCGCCGGCTCGCCCTCCGGCCAGCGCGGCAACTTCGGCCAGTCCAACTACGCCGCCACCAAGGCCGGCGTCGCTGCCATGGCCCGCACCTGGGCCGCCGAGCTCGCCCGGGCCGACATCACCGTCAACGCCGTCGTTCCCACCGCCGCCACCCGCATGGCCTCGGGCATCCCGCTCTTCGCCCCCTACGTCGAGGCCATGGAGCGCGGCGAGCCGATCCCACCGGTCGTCCGGCGCGCCGGGGCATTCGGGCCACCGGAGGACGCCGCCGGCCTCGTCGTCTACCTCGTCTCGCCGGCCGCCCGGCACGTCACGGGGCAGTGCATCGGCGTCGGTGGCGACAAGGTCTCGCTCTGGTCGGCCCCGCTCGAGCTCGCTGCCGCCTACCACGACGGCGGCTGGCAGGCCGACGACCTCGCCGAGGCGTTCCAGGCGGCCTTCGGCGCCAACCTCCAGCCCTACGGCGGCCAGCTTCCGGACATCCCCGAGCATCCCTCCGTGGTCGCCGCTCGCGCCGCCGCCGGCAGCCAGGCCCCGGCAGGCCCCGCCGAGATGCCCGACCCCCCGGTGCCGGCCCACGCCGTGGCAGCCGGCGCCACGACCGCCTGACGGCGCGCGCCCGGCCCGGCGCCCGGCCCGTCAGCGGGGCGCCGGTGCGCCGCCCTCCCTCGCCGTCACCCTCCCGCGGCCTTCGGTGCCGCCGAGCCGCCCTGGCTCGCCGGGTTGCCGCTGCCGCCCTGGCTCGCCGGGTTGCCGCTGCCGCCCTGGCTCGCCGGGTTACCGCTGCCGCCCTGGCCGGGCGAGCCGGGCGCTGCCGCCCCACCCTGGCCGGGCGCGCTGTCGGCCGTGCTGCCGGGTGAACCGGAGGAGCTGCCCGCCGGGCTCGGCACCGTCCCACCCTGGCCCGGCGCGCTGCCGGACGGACCGGTCGAGGTTCCTCCCGGGCTCGACACCGTCCCACCCTGGCCGGATGGCGTGGTGGCCCCACCGGGTGCGCCGCCCTGGCCCGGCGCCGTCCCCGCCGGGCCGGAGGCTGCCGGGCCGGAGGGGGCATCCGAGGGGGTCGGGCCGGAGGGGGTCGGGCCGGAGGGGGTCGGGCTCGGCGAGGCGCCGCCCCGGCCCGGCGTGCTGCCCCTGCCCGGCGCGCTGCCCCTGCCCGGCGTGCTGCCCCTGCCCGGCGCGCTGCCCTGGCTTGGCGTGCTGCCGCTCGCTCCCGGACCCGCTCCGGCCTTGCCGGGGGAGCCGCCATGCCCGGCGGGCACAGCAGGCTTGTGACCGCTCGGCGCGTGTCCCCGGCTCGGCGTGCTCCCCGTCTGGCCGGGAGCGGCACCGCTCGCCCCGGGCGCCGCCCCACCACGGCCCTTCGGCGACCCCTCCGGAACGCCGCCGTGGCTCCCCGGCCCGCTCGCAGGCCGGCCGTGCGACGGAGCGGTGGCGGCCGTCGGGATGTGCCCGGGGCCGTGCGGCGCATGCGGGTCGTGGGTGGCAGCGGCCGCCGCACCAGCGGCGCCATGGTGCGCGTGCCCGGCCAGCGGCCGAGCGAGCGCCCCGGCTGACGGGATGTGCCCCCCCGCCTGCGCCGCCGGCAATGGATCGCTTCCTTCGACCGCCTCCCCGGACCGACCGGTGGCGGGCGCCACGACCACCGACGACGTCACGGTCGGGCGCGTCACCTGCTGGCGGACCGGTCCGCTGGGCGGGACCGGCGAGGCTGCCGAGGTGGACGCGGCCGGCCCCTCGACGGGCGAGGCGCCGGCCGGCAGGTGCGACGCCGCGAACGGCGCCGGCCCCAACAGGTGGAGCACCTCGTGCACGCTCGGTCGGCTGACGCCGAGGTGGCGCGCTGCCACCAGGCGGGTGCGCGCCTCCTCGTGGCTCCGCCGGGCGGCCTCCGTCGACGGGGTCGCCCCCGACGACCACTTGGCCGGGGCTGCCACGGCAGCGGCCCGCTGGAACACCGGGGTGGCCACCACGGCGGTTGCCACGACGGCAGCCGAAGCGAGGGCCACATGCACCCCGGCGACCGCCATCCGGCCCGTGGCGGTGAGCCACTGGGCGAGCGGCGCCTCGGCGAGCCACGAGGCCAGCCCGATCGTCCAGCGAAGGCGCCCGAGGGAGATCTCGAAGAACGCCCGGACGATCTCCGGGTCGAACTGCGTCCCGGCGCAGCGCGCCAGCTCCGCGCGAGCCAGCTGCGGGCTGATGGCGTCCTTGTAGGACCGCGACGCCGTCATCACCTCGAAGGCGTCGGCGACCGCCACGATGCGGGCACCGAGCGAGATCTCGTCGCCGGAGAGCCCGAACGGGTAGCCGCTCCCGTCGAACTGCTCGTGGTGCTGCTCGATGGCGAGCGCCCACTCCCCGAGCCAGCCGCTCAGCGGCGCCGTCAGCCTGGCCCCCTCCAGCGGGTGGCGGCGCAGCTCCTCCCACTCCTCGGCGGTCGGGGCCGCCGGCTTGTTGAGGATGGCGGGGTGGACCGTCAGCTTGCCGACGTCGTGCAGCAGCGACGACCACCGGAGCCGGTCGCGCTCGTCGGCGGTCAGCCCGAGCTGCTCCGCCAGCATCTCGGTCAGCACCCGCACCCGCTCGGAGTGCCCGCGTGTGGCCCGGTCGTGGCTGCTGATGGCGCCGGCCAGGGACAGGATCTCGCCGGCTACCTGGGCCGGCTCCCGGGCGCCCGTCGGGGGCCCCTCGCGAAAGCGCCGCTCGAGATCCCTCGTCGATCCCGCCCGTATGGCGACCCGCATCCGCGACGGCGCCCTGTCGGGGAACAGCATCGTCATCTTCAACAGCCCCGCCAGCGGCAGCAGCCGCCGCAGCGCCCGCTCCGCGAGCACGAGCACCACACCCGAGCTCGCCAGCACGGCCAGCCACCAGATGGCGTCCCCGCCGAAGCTGCCCGGTCGGGGGAGGGCCTGCGCCACGGCGACCGCCGCACCGGCCGAGGCGGCGACCGGCCCCAGCAGCACCACCGCCGAGATCACCTGGCCCACCCACGGATGGGCCCTCCAGCGCTGTTCCACCCTTCGCACGCTGTCCACGGCCGCCTCTATCGGCACCTCAGCCAGGCACTTGAGCCAGTTGACAGCTCACCCGTTGGTTGCCCGGCGGGCGCGCTCCGACCCTAGGAGCCGGCCTCTGGCGCCGGCCGGGTGGCTCGGCTCAGCGGTAGCCCGTCGCCAGCAGGGCGCCGGCGAGCAGCGCCACGACGCCCCCGATCGTGTACCAGTTCGTCGGGCTCGCCGGGAGCGCCTGCACGTAGTTGAGGATGATCACCAGCACCCCCGCCACGAGCAGCGACAGCAGCAGCCACGGGTACCACGGCGGGCTGTGGCGCACCGTCCTCGGGATCGGCGCCGTGTACCGCTTGGCCACGGCGTCGGCCTGGGCGGCGCGCCCTCCCTTCGGCGTCGGCCCCCGCCGGCGCCCCTGCCCGGGCCGGGGGGCGCCGCCGGTCCCCGGCTTCGTCCCCTTCCCGGTGCCCTTTGCCGTGCGTTGGCTGCGGGTGCCCTCGGCCATCGGCGTCGAGGATAGGCGACGCCCCCGGCTAGCGTCGCCACATGGCACCGCGGGTGGTCGTCGTCGACAACTACGACAGCTTCGTCTACAACCTCGTCCAGTACCTCGGCGAGCTCGGCGCCGAGCCGATCGTCCGGCGCAACGACGAGGTCGACCTGGCCGCCCTGCGCGCCCTCGACCCCGACGCCCTCCTCATCTCGCCCGGCCCCGGGGGGCCCGCCGACGCCGGCATCTCCTGCGAGGCCATCCGCCTCCTCGGCGGCGCCGGCCTCCCGGTGCTCGGCGTGTGCCTCGGCCACCAGTGCATCGGCGAGGTGTTCGGCGGCGAGGTCGTGCGCTCCCCCGAGCTGATGCACGGCAAGATCTCCCCGATCGCCCACGACGGCAAGGGGGTGTTCGCCGGCCTCCCCGACCCGTTCGAGGCGACCCGCTACCACTCGCTCGCCGTCGAGCCCTCCTCCCTGCCCGACGCCCTCGAGGTGAGCGCCCGGGCACCGGACGGGACCATCATGGGGCTGCGCCACCGGTCGCTGCCGATCGAAGGCGTCCAGTTCCACCCCGAGTCGATCCTCACCCGGGTCGGCCACGAGCTGCTCGGCAACTTCCTGCGCACCGCCACCCTGGCACGCCAGCGGGCCGCCGCGGCGGGCTAGCCCCCTCCCGGCCCGGCCGGCCCGGCCGCGCCGACCGGCACCAGCAGGGCGGTGCCGGCTCCTCGCAGCGAGGCAGGCCGGCTCAGCCGCCCTTGCCCGCTCCGTGGCCGTTGCCGTGGCCGTTGCTATGGCCGGGCGCCGTCTGGCCGGGGGCGGTCTGGCTGGGCGACGTCGGGCCGGAGGGCCCGCTCGCCGTCGTCCCCGACGTCCCCGACGTGCCGCTGGTCGTCGTCGTCCCCGAGGTGCCCGAGCTCCCCGAGCTCCCCGAGGTGCCCGGGCTCGTCCCCGAGGTGCCCGAGGTGCCCGGGCTCGTCCCCGAGGTGCCGGACGTCGACGGTGTGGTCGGGCCCACCACGAACAGGACGATCGTCCGGTCCGTGTGGACGATGGAGCCGGCAGCCGGGAACGTCTTCACGACGGCGCCCGCCGGGAACTGGCTGCTCGTCGTCGACTGGGTGGTGAAGCTGGTGAACCCTTGCTGCTGCAGCGCCGTCTCGGCGGCGCTCACGTTGTCGCCCGACACGTCCGACACCGCCACCCCGCCGCTCGACACGATGAGCGTGAGGGTCGAGTGCGGCGGCACCTGCTGGCCGGGCTGGGCCGGCGAGGTCGCGATCACCTCGTTTGCCGGGTACTGCGCCGACAGCCGCTGGGTGGTCCCACCGACCTTCAGGCCGGCGGCCTGCAGGGCGTTCGTCGCCGCCGCCACCGACTCGCCGACGATGGCCTGGGGGATCGTGACGAAGCTGGTCCCCTTGATCACGTCGAGCGTGATCGTCGCCGTCCGCGGCTGGGTCGTGCCGGCGGCGACGCTCTGGCCGACCACGGCGTCCTGCTGCTGCTGGCCCGACGTGGCCGGGAGGTAGTGGGGCGACACGTTCGAGAACCCGGCCGCCTTGAGGTCGGCGACCGCCGCCGGGTAGTCGATGCCCTGGTTGGACACGTTCGGGACGGTCGCCGTCGCCGGCGGCGTGTACCGCCACACCGACAGCCCGACCGTGGTGCCCGTCCGCACCGTGTTGTTGAAGGCGACGCTCTGCGCCGCGATGTGGCCGTTCTGGTTCTGGGAGCCCTTCACGTAGGCGAGGTGCGGGCGCAGGTCGTGCTGGCGCAGCTCCTTCTCGGCCTTCGACACGCTCAGGCCGCGCACGTCCGGCACGTGCACGTACTGGCGCCCGCCGAAGTAGCCGAGACCCCTGCCGCCGAAGTAGACGACCACCCCGATCGCCGCCAGCAGCACGACGGCGGCGAGCGCCCACCACGGCGTCGTCCGGCGGGCACGCGGCGACCGCTCGGGGGCCACCGGCTCGACGATCGACGTGTCGAGCAGGTCGACCGTCCCGGTGCCCCCTCGGGGCAGCACCGTCGTCACCGGCCCGGTTCCCGATCCGACGGCGGCCGCACGCGCCAGCACCGTCTGGCCGCGCAGGAACCGCTCGAGGTCCAGGCGGAGGTCGTCGGCGCTCGCGTACCGCTCAGCCGGCGCCTTCGCCATCGCCTTCTCGACGACGGCCTCGAGCGCCGCCGGGACGTCCGGGTTGAACGACCGCAGCGGCGGTGGCTCCTCCCGCACGTGCTGGTAGGCGATGGCCACCGGGCTCTCCCCGACGAACGGCGGCCGACCGGCCAGCATCTCGTAGAGGACGACCCCCAGCGCGTACACGTCGCTCCGCCCGTCCACACCGAGCCCCTGGGCCTGCTCCGGCGAGAAGTAGGTGGCCGTCCCCATCACGAGCCCGGTCTGGGTGACCTGCTCGTCCACGCCCATCGCCCGGGCGATGCCGAAGTCGGTCACCTTGACGAGGCCGTCCGCCGTGAGCAGCACGTTGCCCGGCTTCACGTCGCGGTGCACGACCCCGTGGCGGTGCGCGTACGACAGGGCCTTCGCGATGTCCGCCGCCACCGACGCCGCCCGCGCCGCCGGCAGCGGGGCCTCCGAGCGGATCACGGCCGACAGCGCCTCGCCGTCGACGTACTCCATCACGATGAAGTGCGTCCGGTCCGACTCGCCCCAGTCGAACACCGGCACGATGTTCGGGTGCGACAGGTTGGCCGCCGCCTGCGCCTCTCGGCGGAACCGCTCCACGAAGGCGTGGTCGGCCGACAGCTCGGGGAAGAGCACCTTCAGGGCCACCGGCCGGTCGAGCAGCAGGTCCCTCGCCAGGTACACCTGCGCCGTCCCGCCCCGGGCGATCTGGCTCCTCAGCTCGTAGCGCCCGTTGTAGACGGGCGACGGGTTGGAAGTCATGCGCCCGAGAGCCTACGCAACGACGGCCCCCCCGGCTGCCGGCCCGCCACACCGCCCGCCTTCCCGATCGGCTCGCTCATCCGCCGTACCCGAGGGCGGCGTCGAGCACCTGGCGGACGACCGGGCCGGCCGAGGCGGCACCCGTGCTGGCGCACGACAGGCCCGGCTGGTACGGCACGAAGGCAGCGACGGCCACCTTCGGCGTCTGGCCCGGCCCCGCCGGCGCGATCGCCACGAACCAGTTGTCCGTGCACACCCCGTTGACGCTCGCCTGGGCCGTCCCGGTCTTCCCGGCCACGTGCAGGCTCGGCGGGAACCCGATGCCCGACCCCGTGCCGTTCGGGTCGGCGACGACCCCGAGCATCATCGTCCGCACCGCCGCCGCCGTCGCCGGGCTCGTCGCCTGCAGCCACCGGTGCGGGTGGTAGCTCGCCACGATGTTGCCCTGGTCGTCGATCACGTGCGACAGCAGGTGCGGCGTCATCATGGTGCCGCCGTCGGCGATCGCCCCGGCGACGAGGGCATCCTGCAACGCCGACTCCTGCACGTTGCCCTGGCCGATCGCCGAGTAGGCGAGGAACGGGTCGTTCGGCGAGAACGTCGACGCCTTCGGGAAGTTCGACGCCGACACCTCGCTCGGCGGCAGGTCGATCGGTGGCACCTGGTTGAAGCCGAACCTGCCAGCCTCACCCGCCAGGTTCTTCGGCCCGAGCGCCAGCCCGATCTCGCCGTAGGTCGTGTCGCACGACACCACGAAGGCCACGAGCAGGCTGCCCCCGCACTTCTCGTTGTCGAAGTTGTGCAGCACCTGGGTCGTGTTCGGCAGCGAGGTCGAGCTCTCGTACGGGTACGTCCGGGCGGCCAGCGACGGCATGGTGTCGTAGATGGCGGAGCTCGTCACGATCTTGAACGTCGACCCCGGCGGATGGGTCTGGTAGGTGACCCCGTTCGCCAGCGCCCCCGTGCCGCTGTTCGGGTTGAGCGAGGCGAAGTACTTGTTCACCGCCGCCGGGTCGTGCGCCGCCAGCCGGTTGGGGTCGTACGACGGGTTGGCGTACATCGCCAGGATGTTCCCGTTCTGCGGATCGAGCGCCACGACGGCGCCACGGTCGCTGCCGAGCGCCTGCTGGGCGACCCGCTGCAGCTTGTACGAGACCGTCGTCGTGATCGAGTCCGTCCCCGACCGTGACGTCAGCACCCCCTTCAGCCCGTGGCTCGGGTACTGGTGCACCAGCAGGTACTGGCTCGACGACGTCGTGCCGAGCGGGTTGCCGTACTCGGCCTCGAGCCCGGTCGTCACGTTCGCGTCCACCACGTTCACGTAGCCCGTGATGTCGGCGAACAGCGACCCCTGCGGGTACACCCGCTGGTACGGGTACAGCCCGTTCGACGGCGTCGACTTCGCCAGCACCACCCCGTCCGAGCTCAGGATCTCCCCCCGGTCGCCGGCGAACGGGTCCCCCCCGGTGCGGCCGGCGTACGGCGAGCGCGACAGCGCCTTCGACTGGCGCACCTGGACGTTGCCGAGCTGCAGGAACAGCAGCACGAAGCACACGATGAGGAACAGGGCGAACACCCGCACCCGCCGGTCCATCAGCCGGCGCCCCCCGCCCCCGAGCGGGCGAGCGACGACGTCGTGCTCGACGGCGCCACCGTCGTCTTTGGTGCCGCCGCCGTCGTCGACGGCGCCCCACCCGCCACCGCCCCCGACGTGCCGATCGCCGCGATCCCCGACGTCCCGCTCGCCGCCAGGCCCGACGTCCCCGCCGCCGAGATGGGGCCGCTCGCACCGGCGACCGTCGTGGCCGTGGCCGTCGTCGGGGCCGTCGCCGTGGCCGTGGCCGTGGCCGTCGTCGGGGAGGCGACGCTCGAGCTCGACGAGGAGGCGGCCGACGAGGAGGTGGCCGACGAGGAGGCGGCCGTCGAGGAGGTGGCCGTCGAGGAGGTGGCCGACGAGGAGGGCGTCGAGGCCGTGCTGGCGCCGGACGTGCCGGTGGCGCTGCTCGTGGCCGATGCCGGCGGGGCGCTCGGCAGGGCGAGGAAGGCATTGGCGTCACCGAGGCGCGAGGCGACCTGGCGTGCCCGGCTCAGCGACGTCTCCACCATGTCCTGCTCGAGCATCGGCACGTACGGCGAGAACACCTGCGCCCGGGTCAGGGTCGTCACCTCGACGACGTGCGGCTTGAACCACAGGAACCCGCCCGGCCGGCCCTCGAAGATGGCCACGTGGTCACCCGAGAACGACAGGAAGTAGGTCGCCCGCACGTACCACTCGACGAACCCGGCCGTCCCGCCGAGCACGCCCACGAAGGCCAGCACGAACAGCGCCGACCACACCGTCACCACCCGGTCCTCCCGCCGACGCCGCCGGACGGCCGGTGCGGCCACGACCGGCGCGGCCGGGCGCCCGCGGCGCGGCGTCCCCACGTCGCGGGCCGGCGCACGGGCGGTCCGGGCGGCGTGCCCCGTGACCGGCGCCTTGGCCGCCCTCACCGTGGCGACGGCGGCCGTGGCCGGCGGCATCCCTGCGGCGGTCACGGCGCCTGCCGCACCTGCCACACCCAGTGCGCCCCCGGCGCCGGCAGTGCCCAGGCGCTGCCCATCCGGCGCGCCAGGGGAGCGGTCGGCCCGGTCGGCCCCGTCGGCCCGGTCGGCCCGGTCGGCCCGGTCGGGCGGGGGTGCCGTACCGTCGGCGCCCGCGGCGGCGGCGCCGGCGCCACGGGTCTGTCCGGCGACGACGTCGGCGACGACCACCGTGACGTTGTCGCTCCCGCCGTGCGCGAGCGCCCGGTCGACGAGGGCCTGGGCGGCTGCACCCGGGTCGGCGTTGTGGCGGAGGATGGCCTCGATCTCGTCGTCGGAGCACTCGTTGGTCAGCCCGTCGCTGCACAGCAGCAGGCGCGCGCCGAGGCGCGGCTCGAGCCGCCACGAGTCGACGTCCACGTCGGCCTCGATGCCGATCGCCCGGGTCAGGATGTGGCGGTGGGGGTGGACCGCCGCCTCGGCCGGGGTCAGCTCGCCCCGGCGCACCATCTCCTCGACGAGGCTGTGGTCCTCGGTGAGCTGGACGAGCCGGTCGCGCCCGACGAGGTAGGCGCGCGAGTCGCCGACGTTCACGACCGCCAGCCGCTCGCCGTCGCGCTCGCCGACGAGCGCCACGGCGGTGAGGGTCGTCCCCATGCCGTGCAGCTCGGGCTGGCGCTCGCTGCGCTCGTGGATCGCCCCGTTGGCCCGGCGGACGGCCCCGACGAGGCCGGCCACCGTCCGTTCGCTGCCGAAGGCGGCCTCCAGCACCTGGACGGCCGTGCGCGCCGCCACCTCGCCACCGGCGTGGCCACCCATCCCGTCGGCCACGGCCACGATCCCGTCGCCCACCAGCGCGGCGTCCTGGTTGGAGCTGCGCACCCGGCCGCCGTCGGTCGCCGTGGCAGCCCGCAGGGTGGTCACGGGGCCGCCCGCTGGCGCCTCATCGCGCCACCTCGAGCACGGTCCGCCCGATCCGCAACCGGTCGCCACGGCGGAGCCGGACCGGAGCGTCGAGCCGCTGCTCGTTGACGTAGGTGCCGTTGGTCGAGCCGAGGTCCTCGACCCACACCTCGCCGTCGCGCGGGAAGACGCGGGCGTGGACCGACGAGGCGAACCCGTCGCCGGTGAGGACGAAGGCGCAGCTCGGCGCGCGCCCCACCGTCAGCTCGCTCGTCAACGGGATGACCTGGCCGCGCTGCTCGGCCGGCTCGAGCACCCGGAGCCGTGCCGAGGGCCGGGCGACGAGCGGGTTGGCGACCCCTCCCCCCGCCTCCGCCCCGCCGGCACGGGCCAGCCGCAGCACCCGCCCGCGCCGCAGCTCGGCCACCGTCGTGCGCAACGCGTAGGCCACGAACAGCCAGACGAGCGCGAGCAGGAAGAACCGGAGGACCTCGAGCAGGCCACGTGACACCGCGAGCGCCTAGGCGTGCTCGAAGCGGAGCGTCGACATGCCGATCGTGATCGCGTCGCCCTCGGCGAGCCGGTGCTGGCGGACGGGCACACCGTTCACCTTCGTCCCGTTGGTCGAGCCGAGGTCGACCACCACGTAGCTCTCGCCCTGACGCCGCACCTGGGCGTGACGGCGCGAGGCGTTCGGGTCGTTCAGCTGCACCGTGCACTCCGGGAGCCGCCCGATGATCACGGCGTCCCCGAGCAGCCCGATGCGGCGGCCGTCCGGAAGGACGAGGAAGGCACCCGGCCGCTCCTCCCCCTCGGCGACCTCCCCGTCGATGAGGAACGTCGAGCGACCGAGGTCGTCGCTCGCCTCGATGTGGACCTCGACCGGCCCGAGGAACACGTAGCCCTCGTTGCGGGCGTGCTCGTGGGCCGCCTCGACCAGCTCCTGGGCGAGCACGTCGACGAACCCGCCGAAGCGCTCGAAGTCGGACGCCGACAGGACCACCTCGAACACGTTCGGCACGATCAGCCCGCGACCCGACACGGCACGGCGCAGGTCCATCTCGCGCGTCAGCCTGCGTCCGAGCTCGATCGGTTGGAGCTCGCCACGGAAGGCCTTGGCGAACGCACCCTCGACCAGACGCTCGAGCCGCTGCTCGAACTGCTGGAGTCCCATGGCGACATCACACTACCTGGGCGACTGGCCCCCAGGACGGCGTCGGCTAACCTAGGCCCTTCCGCGGGCGAGTGGCGGAATAGGCAGACGCGCAGGATTCAGGTTCCTGTGTCCGAAAGGACGTGGGGGTTCAAGTCCCCCTTCGCCCACCGAGCGCATCCCCGGCGCGCTCCGACGGGAAGCGCGTTCGGCGCGTCACCCACCCCCTGCCTGGTCGCGGCCCCCGCCGTGCGCCATGCTCGGGGGGACGCACCGCCGCTGTTCGACCGCCAGGAGCAGACGCCGCAATGCAAAGGGACCCCGCCGGGCGACACCACCTCGGGCATCCCGGTGCCTGAGCCGGTAGAAGGGTCCCGTCCCTACCTCGCCGGCCTCGACGGCATCCGGGCCGTCGCCGTCCTCGGGGTCATCGCCTACCACCTCGGCTACGGGTGGGCCTCGGGCGGGCTGCTCGGCGTGCTGGTCTTCTTCGTGCTGTCGGGCTACCTGATCACCGACCTGCTCGTCGCCGAGCGGCGGCGCACCCGGCGGATCGACCTCCGCCGCTTCTGGCTGCGCCGTGCACGCCGCCTGCTGCCGGCGCTCTTCGTGATGCTCTTCGTGGTGGTCGGCTGGGCCACCCTGCTCGACCCGGTCCAGCTCGACTCGCTGCGCAACGACCTGCCGTCGGCCGTCTTCTACTACAGCAACTGGTGGTTCATCTTCCAGCACGTCTCCTACTTCGCCAAGTTCGGGCCGCCCTCACCGCTCGGCCACCTGTGGTCGCTGGCGATCGAGGAGCAGTTCTACCTGGTGTGGCCCCTGCTCGTGCTGGTCGGGCTCAAGCACCTGCGGCGCAAGCGTTCCCGGGTCCTCGTCGTGCTCGGCCTCGCCGCCGCCTCGGCCATCGAGATGGGCCTGCTCTACGTCCCGAACGGCGACCCCACCCGCGTCTACGACGGCACCGACACGCGCGCCTTCGCCCTGCTCATCGGGGCCGCCCTCGCCCTCGCCTGGCCGCGCGACCTGCGGTTCCGCCCGCTCACCCCGGGCGCCCGGCGCATCCTCGAGCTCGCCGGCGCCGGCGCCTTCGCCGGCATCCTCGTCCTGTTCGCCGCCACCAGCCAGTACGAGTCGTTCGTCTACCCCGGCGGCATGCTCCTGTGCGCCCTTCTCAGCGCCATCCTCATCATCGTCACCGTCCATCCCGGCACCCGCGTCGACCGGGCCCTCGGCACCGCCCCGCTGCGCTGGATCGGCAAGCGCTCCTACGGCATCTACCTGTGGAGCTTCCCGGTCATCGTGCTCACCACGCCGCTCAACGCCCCGCCCAGCACCGGCCGAGCCCTGCTGCAGGTGACCGGCATCTTCCTCGCCGCCGCTGCCTCGTGGCGCTTCATCGAGGAGCCGATCCGCCATGGGGCGCTCGGCCGGCTGTGGGAGCGGGTGCGCCAGCACGGCTGGGCACCGCGCCGGCTCGGACCGGCCGGCTGGGTGACGGCCTCGGCCGTGGTCGCCAACAGCGTGGTGTGCGCCGTCGGCCTGTCGGGCCTCGTCAACAAGAGCTTCGAGCCGACCGGTGGCCCGACGGCCATCCTTCCCACCATCCCCCGCCACCGGTCGCGCCCGACGACGACCACCACGACCACCACCACCGTCGTCGTCGGCCCGACGCTGCCGCACACCACCACCAAGGGCGGCTCGCCCGGCCATGGCGGGGTCCCGGTCACGACCACCACGACGGCCCCGCCGGCACCGCCCGGCCAGGGGGTGACGGCGATCGGCGACTCGATCATGATCGACGCCGCCCCCTACCTGCGCCAGAAGCTGCCCGGCATCGAGATCGACGCCGTCGTCGGCCAGCAGCTCTACCAGGTCCTCGCCCAGGCGCCCCACCTGCGCAAGGAGGGGGTCGTCGGCAACCGCCTCATCCTCGAGCTCGGCACGAACGGCGGCTACACCCCGGCACAGCTCACCACCCTGCTGCACGAGCTCGGGCCGATGCGCCGCATCGTCCTCGTCAACGCCCACGTCGACCGGCCGTGGGAGCAGGAGGTCAACCAGACCATCGCCCAGGTGGCCAAGACCTACCCCGACGTCACCGTCGTCAACTGGTACCACCTCGGGTCGCTCCACCCGAGCTACTTCTATCCCGACGGCATCCACCTCGACCCGACCGGCGCCCAGTGGTTCGCCGGCATCCTCGCCCAGGCCATCGCCATGCCCCCGGCCGCCACCACCGCCACGTCGCCGGGCTCGACCACCTCGCCGCCCCCCACGGTGCCGGTCACACCGCCTGCGGCCCGCCACGGGCGTATCGAGGAGGCGGCAAGCCAGCACCGCCCCCGGACCGGGCCGGCGACCCTTGCCGCGAGCGCCTCGTCGTCGCGGGCAGCCGGAGGGCCGCAGCCGAGCCTGGCACGATCCTGACGAGGCGCCGGGCCACCGCCGAGACCGCCGAGGCACCGATGCTCTCCAGCCCGAAGGCGTAGCGCCCCGGCGCCAGGGCCAGCGTCACCTTCGTGCGCCCGGCGGCCAGCCCCAACTGCTCGAGCCGGCACGGCCGGCCGACCGGGCAGGCGCGCTCGGACAGGCGCAGCCCCAGCACGTCGCCCGCCGGACGGTGCCACGTGAGCACCACCTCCCGCCCGACCACCGTTGCGCGCAGGTCACCCGGTACCCGCACCTGGCCTGCGGCGCCCGCCGCTGCGGTCCCTCCCGGCGTGCCCCCGGCGGCGCCCCCGGCGGCCGGCGTCCCGACCGGTGCCCCCGGCGAGGCGGGGGCGGCCGGTGCGCCGTAGGTGAAGCTCGCCGACACCGCCCCCCCGCCGAGCGGGCTCGCCGCCTGCACGGTCACCGTGCCCGACCCCGCCGGCACGTCGACGGTCATCGACGTCGGCCCCGCCTGGACGATCGTTGCAGCAACCGTGCCAAATCGTACCGATGCGCTCCCGAGGTTGCTCCCGGTAAGGGTGACCGGGCTTCCCGCCGGCGCCACCGCCGGGGTGACCGCGCTCACCGACGGGCAGGCCAGGCCGGAGGCGATGGGCGTGCCGAGCCCGCTCGCCAGGTCGTAGCCGGGAGCGGCCGCATACGACGGGCCGGTCGCCCCGGTCAGGTCGTTGGTGCCGCTCGTCACGTCGGAGAGGCCGGTCCCCGGCGAGGCGGCGTTCATGGCGTACAGGGCCGGTGCCAGGTCGCCGAGCCGCCCGGCGCACGAGTCGGCCAGGTCGGCGGCGACGCCGGCGACGAAGGGGGCCCCCGTGCTCGTCCCGCCGGCGCCCACCCAGCCACCGCCGTCGTAGATCAGCTCGGTCGTCCCGGCGTCCACCGACAGGTCCGGCACCGCCCGGCACGCCGCCGAGCCGCACCCGCCCGGCGGCGGGGTCGGCACGGCGGCGCCCTGCCAGGACGGCTGGGCGAACAGCGACGAGACGCCGCCCCCGGTCGCGTGGCCCCCGGCCGCTGCGCAGCTGGCCGAGCCCGACCCGCACGTGTTCCACACGACGTCGGTCGGCCCGGCCAGGGTGGTCCCGCCGACCCCCGTCACGTACGGGTCCGATGCCGGGAAGTCCACCGCCGCCGACGTCGAGCCGCTCGGGTAGCAGTCCTCGCTCCCCGAGTCGCCCGCTGCCGCCACGATCGTCTGGCCCTGCGCCGCCGCCTGCTGGAACAGCGTCGCCTCCCCCGGCACCGCACCGGCCGCCTCGGCCTCGCACAGCCCCCAGCTCGTCGACACCACCGACGCCTGGTCGCTCCCGACGATGGCCGCCCACACGTCGTACTGCCCGGCCGCCGTCGCCGGACCTTCGTACGAGAGGATCGTGGCACCGGGCGCCTGGGTGGCCACCTGCTCGAGGTCGAGGTCCGCCTCGGTGGTGCCCCCGCCCGGCTGCGACGTCCCGCCGCCGTCGACCGGCACCGTCGTGATCGTCGGCGAGATCCCGGCGCACGACAGGTAGGCGGCGACGTCCGACGGCGAGTGCGCCGCCAGCTCGTACACCGCCACGGTCACCCCGTGGCCGGTGTCGCCCGCCGACAGCAGCGGCGCCACGCCGTAGCGGGCGCCCAGCTGGCCGAGGGTGACGGCACCGTTGGCCGAGGCCAGCTCGCTGGCCACGGCGCACGTCGAAGGCGCCGCCGGCCCGGTGGCGAGCGGCCCGGTGGCGAGCGGCCCGGCGAGGTTCGCCCGCCTGGCCCGGATCGTGGAGCCCCGTTCGAGGGGGGTCGGGGCGGTCGGGCGGCGCAGCGGGATCCGGACGAAGTGCGGGACGAGGTTGGCGCGGGCGCCGGCGTCGAGCACGCCGGCGACCGGTCCGGCGACGGTGCGCGGGAGGAGGAACGGACCCGCCGCCACGGCGCGGCCGCCGACGGCGACCAGGTGGACGTGGAAGGCGGCGGCGACGTCGGCCGCCTCGCCGGCGACGTCGAGGGCGAAGCCGCGCGCCCGTGCCCGGAGGTGGTGGGCGGCCAGGTAGGCCCGAAGGCGCGCCACGGCCGTCGCCGACGGGTGGAACCGCGCGAGGAAGGCGCCGCGAGACAGGAACCGGTGGAACTGGGGCGACGACGGCGTGTAGAGGCGGCGGAGGAGGGCGCCGATCTCGGCCGGATGGCTCGGCCGCAGCGCCACCTCCAGCCGTACCGGCCGGCCCGCAGGGACGGGGGCCACGGCGGCGGCGACCGCCGGCCGCGGCCCTGCGAACGGTCGGGGGGCCACCACGACGAGCGCCACGGGAGGTGCCGGGCTGGCCCTGGTGGCGCCGGTTGCGCCGGCGGCGACCGCGAGGCCCGGCGATGCTGCCGCGAGGACCGTCGCACCGGCGAGCAGCGCAACGTGTCGACGTGCCATGCAAGGGTCATCGGCCATCGGGGCCGGCAGCTGGAGGAGGAGCCGTTGACTTCCACCGGCGCGTGCGTCACGGTGGTCCTACCGGCGACGGCGCCGGGCCCCCGGCCGGCCATCGACGCCGGCATGTGGGGGACCGGCGTCGCGCCAGGAAGCGAGGCGCACGATGGCACGGTTCCCGTCGCAGACCGTCCGCATCCGACGCACCACGCCGACGAGCCGGCTGGTCGAGGCCTACGGGGAGCTCGACCTGTCGACCGGTCCCCGGCTCGAGGAGGTGCTGTGCACCGTGGGGGTCGCCCCGGTGACCCACATCGAGCTCGACCTCGCACACGTCGACCTGGTGGACGCCTACGCCATGCGCTGCCTGCAGCGTGCCGCCCGCAAGCTGGCGACCGCCGGCTGCGAGCTGCGGCTGAGCGCCCTGCGTCCGTCGGTGCGGGCCGTGCTCGACCTGGTCGGCTTCGACCAGGTCATCCCGATCGACGGTGGTGGCCGCCCGCGCCGAGCCCGGCACGGCCGACACGGGCCCGGCGCGGGGCGCCCGCAGGCACGCCCGGCGTAGCCGCCAGCTCGGCTGGGTCGACGGCGGCGCCGTCGCGCAGCACGAGCGCCCGCCCGTGCACTGCCGGCTGGCGGGGACCGGGCAGCACGATGCCGGTCAGGTTGAGCGGATCGGCCGCCGACAGGTGCACGACGAGCCCGTCTGCCGGGCGGCCGGCCACGGCCCGCAGCTGGTCGGCGGCCTCGGGCAGGGCGTACTGCTCGCCGCTGAAGCCGGCGACGAACCGCCCGCCGCGCACGAGGCCGCGCGCCTCGAGCCGGCGCAGCGCCCACAGCACCTCCCGCCAGGCAAGCGCCCCGCTCTCTCGGGCGGCGAGCTCGTAGAAGACGACGCCCCACCGGGCGAGCAGCTGCCCGGCGACCGCCTCGGCGAGCGCGTCCGGCTGGAAGGCGGCCAGGTCGGGCTGCTCGAGCAGCGACCAGCGACCGCCCGACACCGCCGGGGAGACCACCGGCCGGGGCCGGCCGAGCCGGGACCGGGCGCCGGGCGCCAGCGCCCCGTCGCGGCGCACCGGAGGGCGCGGGGCGCGGTAGCGGCCGGCCAGCAGCGACCGGACCGCCCCGAACCCGTCCGCCGTGAGCAGCCCGCGGGCCACCCCGTCCCACAGCCCCTCGGCCACCTCGATCGGCAACCGGCCGGTCTGCTGGCACAGGTCGGACAGGAAGAGGGCGCCCCGGGCACGCAGCGCCTCGAGGAGGTCGGCCAGCACGCCGGCCGGCGGCTCGGCCGGTCGCTGGTCGCCACGGGCCGCCGCCAGGAGCAGGGGCAGGTCGTCGCGCCGGGCCAGGGTCACCGGGGTCGCCCGCGACGGGCTCGCCCCGGACCGGCCGGCAGCCCGCTCGCCGTCGCCGGGGCGCAGCCCGACCCGAGCCCAGCCGAGCTCCCCCTCGGCGCAGCTGGCGTCGAGCAGGTGGGTGCCGTAGCCGCTGCAGCGCGCCGGGAGCACCGCCCCCTCCCAGGCGCCCACCGCCAGCTCGGCTCCCTGCAGCTGGTCGACCACCTCGAGCAGCCCGGCCCGGCCGTGCAGGCGGGTGGACGGGGTGACGTGCTGCCAGTCCAGCAGGAACCGCATCAGGACCTGGGCCGGCACCGGCTGGACCGACCGGCGGCCCCGGTCGCGGGCGCGGGCGTGCAGCCGGGCAACCACCCGCCGGGCAGCCACGGCTCCGTCGCCCACGGCGAGCACCGCCCCGGCACGCTCGAGCCGGGCCAGGGCGGCCACGACGTCGGGGAGGCCGACGCCGCCGACCACCTCGGCGAGCTCGGCCGGGTGGGTCGGGCCACTTCGCTCCAGGTGACCCTGCAGGGCGGCGTCGAGCGCCGCCTCGGCCGTCGGCGGCTCGCCGCGGGCGACCCCGGCCGGCACGGCCACCTCGGGATGGAACCGGGCAGCGGGCCACAGCGCCTCGACGTGGCGCCGGCGCTCGGCGGCGCACCAGCGCTCGATCCCCCCGGCCGCCACCGTGGCGGCGCGCCCCTCGCCGGCGAGCCGGTCGAACGCCCCCCGCCAGCGCTCGTCGGGCACCCGCAGCACCGAGGCGTAGAGCAGCTCGTGCAGCTCCTCGGCGTCGCGCGGCGCCGGGTCCAGCTCGGCGGCCACCTCGGCGACGAGCTCGGCGGGCAGCGCCGCCAGGTCTCGGGCCTCGAGCGGCAGCCCCCGGCGCAGCGCCACGGCCCGGGTGCGGCGCTCCTCGAGCGGTGCGTCGTCGAGGAACGTGTACGGTCGCCCGTTCAGGATCTCGTGGGAGAGCACCGATGGCTCGACCGTGTCGACGCAGTGCGCCGACACCTCCCCGGCGCGCACCGCCCGGACCAGCTCGACGAGACCGTCGAGGTCGATCGCCTCGGTGCAGCAGTCGTGCAACGTCTGGCGCACGAGCAGGTGGTCGGGCACGACGATCGGCCCGGACACGTTCTCCTGGCAGGCGGCGAGCATCGGGAAGACGGCCGCCATCAGGTCGTCCGCCTCCATCCGCTGGATGGCCGGGGGCACCTTGCGCGAGCCCCGAAAGCGCGGCGCCACGAGCGAGCGGGTCAGGTTCCATCGCCAGCGCGACGTGAAGATCGGGGTGGGCAGCACCGCCTGGACGAGCACCTCACGCACCGTCGCCGGGTGCAGGTAGGCGGTGACCTCGGCCAGCGGGAACGAGTGCTGCGGGCCGAGCGACAGCACGACGGCGTCGTCGCTCGCCGCCGCCTGCAGCTCGAAGTCGAAGCTGCGGCAGAACCGCTTGCGCAACGCCAGGCCGAGCCCGCGGTTGACCCGGGCGCCGAAGGGCGCGTGGACGACCAGCTGCATCCCACCCGTGTCGTCGAAGAACCGCTCGAGCACCAGCTGCCGGCGGGTCGGCAGCGCCCCCAGCTCGGCGCGGGCGGCAGCCAGGTAGGCGACCGCCTCGGCGGCCACCGCCACCGGGACCTGGGCGCTGGCCGCGACCGCCTCGGCGGCGGCGTGCACCCCGCCGCCGGCGAGCGCCACCTCGACGAGCTCGCGCAGCGACGACACGGCCTCGGCCAGCTCGTCCGTGCGCGCCGGCGCCTCGCCGAGCCAGAACGGCACGGTCGGGGCGGCCCCCTCGGCGTCGACGACGCGCACCACCCCCTGCTCCACCCGGCGCACCCGCCACGAGGTCGAGCCGAGCAGGAACACGTCGCCCGCCATCGACTCGACGGCGAAGTCCTCGTGCACCGTGCCCACCAGCGCGCCGTCCGGCTCGGCGAGCACCCGGTAGTCGGCCAGCTCGGGGATGGCGCCACCCGAGGTGGACGCCACGATGCGCGCCCCGCGCCGGGCCCGCACCCGCCCGTTCACCCGATCGCGGTGCAGGTGGGCGCCCCGCGGGCCGCGCCCGGTCGTCACCCCCTCGCTCACCAGCTCGAGGACCGCCTCCCAGTCGGTGTCGCTGAGCCCGCCGTAGGGGGCGGCGCGGCGCACGAGCGCCGCCAGCTCGGCCTCGCCGACCCCGTCCTCGCCGCGCGCCGCGCACTCGGCGACCACCTGCTGGGCCAGGATGTCGAGCGGCGCCTCCGGCACGACCAGCCGGTCCAGCTGGCCGCCGTGGACGGCACCGAGCAGGGCCAGGCACTCGACCAGCTCGTCACGGGTCATCGGGTACACCCGGCCACGCCCCACCCCGTCGACACGGTGCTCGGCCCGGCCGACCCGCTGGAGGAAGGTGGCGATCGAGCGCGGCGAGCCCAGCTGGCACACCAGATCGACCGGTCCGACGTCGATGCCCAGCTCGAGCGACGCCGTCGCCACCACGGCCCGCAGCTCGCCGCTCCGCAGCCGGGCCTCGACGAACAGCCGGCGCTCGGTCGACAGGCTTCCGTGGTGGGCCGCCACCACCTCCTCGCCGAGCTCCGCCGCCAGCAGGTGGGCCAGCCGCTCGGACATCCGTCGGGTGTTGACGAACACGAGCGTCGTCCGCCGCGCCCGTACCTCGTCGGCGATCGAGGCCACCACGGCCGCCAGCTGCTCGTTCGAGGCCACCGCTCCCAGCTCGTCACCGGGCAGCTCGACGGCGAGGTCCAGGCGGCGGTGGTGGCCCACGTCGACCACGGCGCACCGCGGGCTGCCGTCCGGCCGGCTCCGCTCCGGACCGGCCCCGACGAGCAGGCGGGCGACCGTCGACGTCGGCCGCTGGGTGGCCGACAGCCCGATGCGCACCGGCCGGCGGCCGCCGGCCGCCTCGACGCAGGCGTCCAGCCGTTCCAGGGTCAGCGCCAGGTGCGCCCCGCGCTTGTCACGGGCGACGGCGTGGATCTCGTCCACGATCACCGTCTCCACCCGCGACAGCAGCTCGCGGCCGCGCCTCGCGGTGACCAGCAGGTACAGCGACTCCGGCGTCGTCACCACGATGTCGGGGCGATCCCGCAGCATGGCAGCACGCGCCGCCGCCGGCGTGTCGCCGTTGCGCACCGCCACCCGCACCCGCCGCACCGGCGTGCCGAGCCGGTCGCCGATGGCAGCGATCTCGGCAAGCGGCCGCTCCAGGTTCTCCGCCACGTCCACCGTCAGCGCCCGCAGCGGCGACACGTACACGACCGTCGTGCGCCGTTCGGCCGCCTCGCCCTCGCCCTCGCCCTCGCCAGCGTTGGCGGGGGCGGCGGGCGCTGCCGGGCGGGACAGGCAACGGTCGATGGCCACGAGGAAGGCGGCGAGCGTCTTGCCGGAACCCGTGGGCGCCGCCACGAGCGTGTCCTCGCCGCCCGCGATCGACGCCCAGCCGGCCGCCTGCGCCTCCGTCGGGCCTCCCGGGAAGCGCTCGGCGAACCAGGTGGCAACGGCCGGGTGGAAGCGAGCCAGCGCCCCGTCGTGTGCACCCACGCGTCGAGTGTACGGACCGGCTGTGCCACCGGCTCGGGCCGTCGCCCCGGCCGGGCCGGTCGACGGCCGGGCCGTCCCGGAACGGTCAGGCGGGGGACGAGCGGGGGCGGTCGCGGCGCAGCGGCATCGGTGCGGCCCACCAGCGCCCCGAGAAGCGCCACGAGGCGCCGGGGTCCGCCGACCGGCTCGGCCGGGGGGGCGCCGGGCGCGGCCAGGCCAGCTCGACGGCCGCCTCGATGGCGGCCAGCAGCTCGGCGCTCGGCGCCAGCCGGCCG
>JAKBAA010000151.1 GCA_021809425.1 Actinomycetes bacterium
CTCCGTGCCACTCTGTCCAGGTGCAGCGCCCCCCGTGAGCGCCAGCAACGGGTCATCTGGCACCAAGACCGGCGGCACTTCTGGCGGCGGGACCACAAGCCCCCAAGGCGGCACGACTACCACGCAGGGGAGCAGCCCGAGTCCCTCGTCGGGCGGCACCACCAACCCATCTGGGGGAGGGACGGGCCCCTCGTCGGGTGGCACGGTGGGCTCGCCACCGCAGACCTACAGCGAGACCGCGGGCGGGGTGGCCCACACCTGGTCCGACTACCAGGATGCGGGGGGCAGCGAGGGCCCGTCGATCGCGGCAGGTCAGACGGTGCAGGTGTCCTGCAAGGTGTCCGGCTTCGCCGTCGCCGACGGGAACACGTGGTGGTACCGGATCGCCTCCGCGCCATGGAGCGACAGCTTGTACGTGTCGGCGGATGCCTTCTACAACGACGGTGCCACCTCAGGCCCGCTACAGGGGACGCCCTACGTTGACCCCGCCGTGCCGACCTGCTGAAGGCAACTCCGCGTCGGCGGGCTCGAGGGCTCACTCACCTGCAACGGCGGTTCGGTCGGTCAGCAGTCCACCACGGGAACCGTCGGGTCGAGCACTCGGAGGTCGGCTCGGTCGGAGCTGATGACCGTCGCCTGGTAACGGCGAGCGGTGAGCACCACGGAGGCGTCGATGACATCGGCTGCTCCCTCGGAACCGCAGAGGACCCCTGCAGCCCTGGCTCCGATATCGGTCAGAGGCTCCACAACGACGTCACGTGCGTTCAGCAGCCGGGACAGCCGGGCCTGCCGGGCGCTGCCTCTCCACACCTGGCCCACCACACCTGCCGGTACGATCACGCGCCGCTGCTGCTGGCGCGCCACCTCGATCACCGCGGTCGTAGCACGATCGCCCCGCTCCACCGCGATCAGCGCCCCGGCGTCGAGCACGAGGCTCAACGCTGCTCGGCCACCGCTAGGCGCTGCCGTGCCCGCTCCATCTCCTCGTCGCTCAGCGGACCACCCGTGTCAGCGAAGATCCCAGCCAGGACAGCCGCGAGATCCTCACCCTCGATGCGAGCCCGGCCGGCATCGTTGAGCCAGGCGCTCACCGATCTGGCCTTTCCTGCGGCGACGTCCTGGCGGGCTCTGTCCGCGACAACGGGGTCGAGGCTCACGGTGACCTTCGCTACGGTCATACTTTCACCCTACCATCTCGGGTTCCCGGTGTGCGGATGCCGACGGTTGTTGAACGACGCGCTCGCGGCGCTCCTCTCCCGGCTCTGGACGGGCCAACCGCGCCACCGGCGTACGGGAGCCGACGCCGACCATCGCCGCGCCCGTGGTGGATCCGCTCATCGCGGCGCGCCGGGAGGTCCGCAGCTGCACGCAGTCACGCTTCGATCTTCCGTTCGCCACCCCGAAGGCCTTCTCCAATCGAGGCACCGATCGGTCCGCACGGCAGCTCGCCAGGAACTACGGGTCGGACGGCCGCCGAGCGTCGACCAGGTCATCGATGATCTGGAAGTCGCCGATGTTCTCGGTCAGGAGGGGCACTCCCTCCACCTTGGCGGTGGCTGCGATGGCGAGGTCGATCTGGCGCCGTCTCGGGTTGCCACCACGGCGGGTGACCGCGGCAGCGAGCTGACCCCAGGCACGGGCGACCTCCACGCTCACGGGCAGGGGGTCGAACGTCGCCTCGACCACAGAGAGTCGGGCCGT
Source organism: Actinomycetes bacterium (assembly GCA_021809425.1). Lineage (GTDB taxonomy): Bacteria > Actinomycetota > Acidimicrobiia > Acidimicrobiales > Bog-793 > JAKBAA01. Next base: position 1,702 of record JAKBAA010000151.1, read on the forward strand.
GCGCAGCGCCCGCTCGTCGTCGTCGTCCGCCACGAGGACGCCGAAGTGAAGCTCGGCGATCGAGACGACGCTGATGGCGGCCTCGACGTCGTCAGGCGGAGGGAGCTCCCCGATGAGCACCGACGTGTCGAGCAGGACCCTCACGAGACGAACGGGTCGATGACGCCTGCCGGCAGTCGCTCTAGGTCGGCATCCAGACTCCGCGGCGCCTGTCCGCGCCAGACGCGGGCAAGCGTGGCGCCGCCGATCCAGCGGCGGCGATGCGCCGGACCGAGCTCGGCGACGGGACGACCGGCGACGGTCACGGTGAGGGTCTCGCCCGCCTCGGCCCGACGGAGCACTTCGCTGACGCGGTTCCGCAGCTCCTTCTGCGCAATGTCACTCACGGCGACCATGGTAGCAGAACTGCTACCAGAGGCTGCCGAGGCCGGCCGAAGGACGAAGCACGCTCGGAGGGCAACGTCATGCGCTGACGACCTCGGCAATCTGGCTCGCCCGGCCGAGCCGCTCGTCGGTGGTGATGAGCCGCACGCCGAGCCGGTCGGCGAGCTCGACGTAGAGGGCGTCGGCGAGCCTGAGCCGGTCGCGGCGGGCCCAAGCGCCATCCAGCAGTGAGCCGACGTCGTGACGGGTGATCGGCGCGGCCGCCACAGCGGACAGGCACGCCGTGACGACGTCGGCCGTGACCTCTCCCGACCGGTGCAGGCGCCCGAAGGCCGAGAGCACCTCAGCGTCGAGGTGCGCCGGCGCGTGCAGCGTCCGGCCGTCGATGCGCGTCCTGAGCGTGGCGCCCTCATCACGAAGGAGGTCGATCAGCGCCGACGCATCGAGCACGAGGTGCTCGACACTCATCGGGTGTCAGCCGGTGCAGCATCCGGCCACTCGTCGCCCTGCTCGGCCCGCGCCGCGTCGAGGGCAGCAACGATCTGCTGGCGGGAGACGCCGATCACAGGAAGCAACGCGACACGGTCGAGCCAAGCAGAGGTGCTCTTGGCGCGCAGCCGATCTCGCAACGCCTCCTGTGCGATGTTCGACACATTGAGCCCCGCCTCCCGCGCTGCATCCGCGAGGTCGTCGGGAAGGTAGACGTTCACCCTCGCCATACACACATGCTACACACCTGCCGCGCGCCGGCGGCCACGCCGGGCCGGCTCCCCGGGAACCTGGTCGAGCAGCCTCCAGGGCGATCCGTACGGGTCGCTGGCGGCGCTCGCCGGGGGCTCTCCCTCGTTCCACCACCTCGCCTGGTAGGGGACGCCCCCGTAGAGGACGTCGTCGCCGGCCACGTACACGCGGCTCGCCGACCACGCCGGGTACGTCCCCGCCGGGAGCGTCGGCGGGGTCCACGGCTGGCTCCCCGGCGGGAGGGCGCGGACCAGCCTCCACGGCGTGTCCCAGGGCGCGGCCACCGGCTGGCTCGGGTCGATCCCCTGGTTCCACCACTTGGCCCGGTAGAGCTTGCCGCTGCGGGCGACCTCGTAGCCGGCAGGGTACGGCGTCGTCGGCGACCACGCCGGGTACGAGGTGGTCGCCTGCGGTGCGGCCGGCGGGGCGCTCCCCGTCCCCGTCCCTGCCCCCGTCCCCGTCCCCGTCGTGGGCGCGGGCACAGGCACAGGCCCAGGCCCAGGCCCAGGACCAGGCGCAGGCGCAGGCGCAGGCGCAGGCGCAGGCGGGGCCGGCCCGGAGGGCGCGGTCGAGGGGATGGCCGGGGCGGGCGGCGTGGCGGTCGAGGTGGTCGAGGCGGTGAGCAGGGTGGTCGAGGTCGCCGAGCCGGTGAGCTGGCCGAAGATCTGGCCGAACTGGCCGGGCGTCTGGACGACGCCGGAGCAGAAGTTGGAGTAGCCGCCGACCGTCGGGTCGCTGGCACTGCCGCAGGGCAGGTCCTGGTTGGCCGACCAGTCGGAGACGCGGCCGAGGCCCTGGAGCTCGGCGAAGTCGACGAGGCCCTGGGCGTCGGCCACCGTGAAGGCCTGGTCGGGGATGCCGGCCTGGCCGATCTGGACGGTGGCCCCCATGTGCGACCAGACCTGGGCGCCGCTCAGGTGGATGCCGTGGCTGGCGAAGATCCGGCCGAGCTGGGCGTGGGAGGCCTCGAGGGCCTGCTCGACGGCGGCGAGCATCGGGGCGCCGTCGCCGGGGGAGGGGGTGAGGTACATGGTCATGAGGTTGACCCCGGACAGGGCGACCCCGCCGTCGAGCATGGTGTCGACCACGTTCTCGGCGACGGGGAGCATGCCGGTGCTGGCGACCGGAAGGGTGAGCCAGACCCCGAGCGACCTGCCGGCGGCGGCGGCGGATGCCTGCACCGTGCGGATGGCCTGGGCCTGGAGGGCGAGGGCGGCGGTGTCGCCCTGGGCTGCACCCTCGATGTCGAGATCGAGCACCTGGAGGTCGTAGCGGTCGACGACCGCCTGGTAGGCGCCGGCCAGGGCCGACGAGGAGGTGCAGACGTCGTCCAGGGGCTGGTTCGCCTCGCCGCCGAACGAGACGATCGGGGTCTCCCCCTCGGCCTGCATGGTCGAGATGACCGAGCCGAGCTGCAGGGGCGGGCCGTCGATGCCCGAGAGCGAGTAGTAGGTGCCCCAGGACGGGGTGCACGAGCCGCTGCCGGCGGCGACGACGAACCCGAAGACGGTCTGGCCGGCGGGGTTCACGGCCGGGTCGGCCGACGGGTACTCGGGGGGGAGGGTGGCGTCCACGTACGGGGCGTACCAGGTCGGGGGCGCCGCCTGGTCGAGGCTTGCGTACCGGGCGACGGGCGCCGCCCGCAGGGGGCTCGCCGCGCTGGTGCCAGCCGGCCCAGCCCCGGCAAGCCCAGCTGCCGCAAGCCCAGCCCCGGCAAGCCCAGCCCCGGCAAGCCCAGCCCCGGCAAGCCCAGCCCCGGCAAGCCCAGCCCCGGCAAGCCCAGCTGCCGCCAGGGCGACGGCCGCGGCGGCGGCCGCACCGGTCACCGGGCGGCTCGGGAGGCCAC
>JAKBAA010000052.1 GCA_021809425.1 Actinomycetes bacterium
GAACCGAGCGGGTCGGCGCTGCCCGCCCGGAGAGCGCGGCGAGCCCGACGGGACGCGTGACGACCGGCCGGTCGACGTGGCCGGCGAGCAGCGACACCGCCTCGAGGGTGCGGCGGTCGCCGATCCCGCCAAGCACCAGCTTGCTGCCGAACAGCGACAGGAACCCGCCGGCCATCGGGCCCCAGCGTGCCTCGGCCTGGGAGAGGTCCTGGAGGCAGGCCAGGGTGAGCAGCCCCTGGCTCGCCCCTTCGGCGACGAGTGCCGGGAGATCGTGGAGCGGGGCGATGTTGGCCAGCTCGTCGAGCACGAGCAGCGTCCCTCCCCGGTGACCGTCTGCGGCGCGGCGATAGGCCGTGCTGCGAAGGTCGCGAACGAGGCCGGCGACGAGCGGGGCGGCCAGCTGCTGGTAGTCGGAGGGCGCCACGACGTACAGCGTCGCGGCCCCGTCCACGAGCTCCTCCGGCGGTAGCTCGGGCTGCTCGGCCGCCGACAGGGCGCCCGGGAGGCGGTAGGCGGCGAGCGCGCCCGCCGCCGTCGACCAGATGCCGCTCTGCTCCCGGGCGTCCGTCGCGACGACACCCTCGAGCACGTCGAGGGCGAGATCGGCCCCGCCGGTCGCCAGCACCTCGAGTGCCCGGTCGGGCTGGCGGCGGTGCACCTCTGCGACGAGCCCCCCGAGCGGCGTCCCGTCGAGCGCCGCCGCGTGCAGGAGCGGGGCGAGCAGGGCGCCCGCCCGCTCGGCCCAGTGGGCCGACTCGGCCGTCCGCACGGCAGGGCGGGACGCGCCGACGATCGCCTCGGCGACGAGGACGGCGCCTTCCCAGTCGGCGGCGGCACGCAGCGGCGACCAGCCGACCAGCTCGACCCCGTCGGTCGGGCGCGTGCGGCCGCTCGGGTCGAACACGGCACAGCGACCCCGCTCGGCCCGGGCGCGTGCCGTGGCGGCCAGCACGTCCGGTTTGGTCGACGCCACGAGCACGCCGCGGGGCGAGCCGAGCACGTTCGGGACGACGACGGCCGAGGTCTTGCCCGAACGTGGGGGTCCGAGCACGAGGCAGCACTGCTCCGGTCGGCCCACCACCGGCCCGAGGCGGCCGCCGCCGAGATAGATGCCCGAGGCGTGTTCCTGCCCGTTGCCACCTGCCCGTGCCCTGCGGCGGTCGTCCAGTCGGCTCACCTGTCCGTTCTGCCATCCCGGGCGACCGGGCGACCTACCGATGCCGGATGCCGGGCAGGAGCCAAGCGGGTTCCTTAGGTTTGGCCGAAGATGGCGGTGTGAGATCGACGACCGGTATGCGGCCGCAGGCACGGAAGGGGCGGCCGGTACGGCCCCTTGCGGGACCTTCGGAGGGGATTGCTTGCTTTTTCTCGGCAGATCCTCTTGTATGGCCTGGACTTGGTCCCAAAGACAAGGAGATGCCGTGAACAGAACCGAGCTCATCGATGCGGTGAGCGGCGATACCGGGCTCACCCGCCAGCAGTCGGAGGCCGCCATCGATGCGATCGTCTACGAGATCACTTCGGGTGTGCGCTCCGGGAGCCCGGTGCGGATCACGGGATTCGGCACCTTCAAGCTCCGCGAGCGCCAGGCACGCCGCGGGCGCAACCCGCAGACCGGCGAGCCGGTCCGGATCAAGGCGTCGAAGGGGATCGGCTTCACGCCGGGCGTCAAGCTGAAGGCCGACCTCAACTCCCGCAGCGCGCCGGCCAAGCCGAAGAGCATCGGTACGCCGTCGGCGGCGCCGGCCAAGCGCGCCACGACGGCTCGGGTGGCGCCGGCCAAGGCGACGACGGCTCGAGCGGCCGCCGTGAAGAAGGCGCCGGCCAAGGCCGCTGCCAAGGCGCCGGCGAAGACCGTCGCAAAGGCGCCGGCCAAGGCCGCTCCGGCTGCGGCGACGCGGGCGACGGCGAAGAAGGCCGCGACGAAGGCCACCGCCACGAAGCGCGCCGCCAAGCGCTGAGCGGGTTGCACGGGCAGGCCCCCGGAGCCGACGTCCCCGAAGGGACGGCCTGCTCCGGGGGCCTTGTCGCGTCGGGCGCTTGCCCGCTCGAGGGCGACGCTCCCGCCGCGCTGCGGTCGGGCCAGAGCGGCGGTCGGGCGACGCGAAGGGCGCGCCACCGGCACCCCGGGAGACGAGAGGCCTAGAGGTCGTCGATCCGCTTGAAGGCCTCGGCGGCGGCGAGGCCGAACGGAGCGCCCTGGCGGGCGGCCTCTTGCCGGACGCGCTGTGTGAACTCGTCCTGCTGGCGTTCGACCGCCCCCCGGTCGGCTCCGCCGACGATGGCCATGGTCGACTCGTGCTGGCTCTCGTGGCAGAGGAGCGCCTCGAGCTTCGTCCCGAGCCACCCCTCGGCGTCCTCGGCGTGGTCGGGCTCCTCGGCCTCGAAGAGGAGCAGGGTCGCCGGGCGGTGGGGGGCGCCGGCGAGCTCGGGAAGGTAGAGCGGGTCGCGCGCCGCCACGATGGCGTCGGTGACGAGGAACCCGGCATTGCGGTGATCCGGGTGGAGCCGGTAGCGCCGCCACGGGTCGTGGCCGAGCACGACGTCCGGTCGGTGCCGGCGGATGGCGCCGGCGAGCTGGAACCGCTGCCGCACGCCCGCCTCGAGCTCGCCGTCGGGCCAGCGGAGGAACACCACCTCCCCGGAGCCGCCCAGCGCCTTGGCGGCGGCCCGCTGCTCCTGCTCGCGCGCTGCCACGAGCTGCGCCGGGTCACGTCCGGGATCCCACGTGCCTCGTGCTCCGTCGGTGCAGACGACGTGGACGATCCGGCACCCGGCCGCCGCCCACTTGGCAAGGGTGGCGCCGCAGCCGAACTCGACGTCGTCGGGGTGGGCCGCGACGGCGAGCGCGGTGCCGGGAACGGGCAGATCGGTCGTCACGTCGGAGGCTCCTTCGGGGTCGTCCTGGTGCTCGGCGCGCCGCTCCGGCCCGCGGCCGAGAGCGCCGCTCGGGTGGCGGCGGGGAGGAGGGCGAGGTCGGAAGGATGGTCGACGTCGGTGGCGAGGCGCCAGTCCCGTACGACCTCGCAGGCGAGACCGAGTCGGGCCGCCTCGGCGCGGTGGCGGTCGAACGAGCCGGGCCCGTAGGCGAAACGGAAGCCGGCGGTGGCCGGGACGGCGGCGACGTTGGTGCCGCCCTCCGCCCGGTCGGGCGCGAGCGTCACGGCACCGCTGGCGCCGAACTGGTCGAGCACCGGGACGAACGGCAGGTCGGCATGGGCCACCACGACGAGATCGATCCCGGCGGTGGCGAGCCACGCCACGGCTGCGTCCACGGCCCCCGACAGGCCGAGCCCGGGAGTCCACAGCACCGAGGCTCCCTCGGCGACGGTGAGCTCGGCGACCGCCTCGTCGTCGCAGGCGACGAAGGCCGCCATGGCGCCACGCGCTCCCAGCACGTGCCGGGCGAGCCGACGTGCGAGCTCGACGCGCGCCGCGTCGCCGAGCCGGCCGGACAACCGGTGCTTGGCGCGAGCGAACGCCTTGACCGGCACGAGGAGCGCCCTGGCCACCGGCACAGTCTACGGGGCCCGGTAGGGTGGGCCGGCGTGGACGGCTGCCGGGTCGACGGGCAGGTGCGGGCGCCGTGCCGGCGGTGACCGTGCTCGGTGCCGGGTCGTGGGGGACGACGGTGGCGGCCCGGCTCGCCGAGCGGATCCCGACGACGTTGTGGGCGCGTCGCCAGGCGGTCGCTGCCGAGATCGCCGGCCGGGGCACCAATGGCGCCTATCTCCCCGGGCACCGCCTCCCGGCGGCGCTCCGGTCGACGTCCAGCCTGCCGACGGCGCTCGAGGGGGCGGGGCTCGTCGTGATCGCCGTGCCGGCGGCCGGGCTGCGCCACGTCCTCTCGACGGCCCCGGCGCCGCTACCGGGAACGCCGGTGCTGTCGCTCGTGAAGGGCATGGAGATGCCCACCCTCAAGCGCCCGAGCGAGATCGTCGCCGAGTGCTGGCCGGACCGGTCGGTCGCCGTGCTCACCGGGCCGAACCTGGCGGCGGAGATCCTCACCGGCCACCCCGCCGCCTCGGTGGTGGCGAGCAGCGATGCCGAGCTTGCGCTCCACCTGCAGGCGCTCCTCTCCGAGCCGAGCTGGCGGGTGTACACGAACGACGACGTCGTCGGCTGCGAGGTCGCGGGGGTGGTGAAGAACGTGATGGCGATCGCCGTCGGCATGGCTGCCGGGCTCGGGCTGGGCGACAACGCCCGCGCCGCGCTCGTCACCCGGGCGCTCGCCGAGCTGATCCGGCTCGGCGTCCGCCTCGGAGGGGCCGCCGCGACCTTTGCCGGGCTTGCCGGGGTCGGCGACCTCGTCGCCACGTGCACGAGCGAGCGCAGCCGCAACTACTCCCTCGGGCTCGCCCTCGGCCGCGGGGAGCGCCTGGCCGACGTCCTCCGCACGCGGCGGACGGTCGCCGAGGGGGTCACGAGCTGCCGGCCGGTGGTCGAGCTGGCGCACCGCCTCGGCGTGGAGGTGCCGGTCGCCGAGCAGGTGGTCGCCGTCTGCCACGGCGGCATGTCGCCGGCCGAGGCCATCCCGCGCCTCATGGGCCGCCCGCCGAGGGCCGAGTAGCACGCCGATGGCCGCCTCGACCTCGAGCTCGACCGCCTCGGGCGGTGCCCGCCCGCCGGCGAAGCCCGGCCGCGCGGGCCGCCGCACGGCAAGCCGGCCGCCCAGCTTCGCCGTGGTACGGGCCCTGTTCGCCGAGGGCTGTCAGTGGGTGGCCGGCCTCGACGAGGTGGGACGCGGGGCCTGGGCCGGACCGGTTGCCGTCGGCGTCGCCGCTGTGCGGTCGGAGCACCTGCGACGGGTCCCGAAGGGCGTGCGGGACTCGAAGCTGCTCGCCGAGGCGGCGAGGGAGGCGCTCTACGAGCCGCTCGCCGGGTGGTGCCCCGCCCACGCCGTCGGGGAGGCGTCCGCACAGGAGTGCGACGAGCTCGGCATGACGGCGGCGCAGGCCCTGGCGGCGCGGCGCGCCTTCGACCGGCTCGGGCTCGCGCTCGACGCCGTCGTCGTGGACGGCAGCTTCGACTACACCGGCCACCCTGCCGCCCGGCCGCTCGTCGACGCCGACGCCACCTGCACCCTCGTCGCCGCCGCCTCGGTCCTCGCCAAGGTGACCCGGGACCGGGCGATGATCGCCCACGACGTCGTCTTCCCGGGCTACGGCTTCGTGCGCAACAAGGGATATGCCAGCCGGGAGCACCGTGCGGCGGTTGCCCACCTCGGCCTGTCGCCGTTGCACCGGCGCTCGTGGGCGGTCCGCATGGACGACGTCGAGACGGACCTGTCGCTGCTCCCACCGGGCGGCGCGGACTAGGGGCCAACCGACCGCCGCCACCGGAGCGGGGCCCGGCGGCCGCGTGCCGGGGTGGCAGCGGCTAGAAAGGAGGGGGTGGGTCTGCTGTTCGCGGTGCTAGCCGCCGCGGCGAATGCGTTCGCGACCGTCCTCCAGCGCATCGGCGTCGAGGATGCCGTCGCGCAGCGTTCGGGCCAGGGCCTGGTGGCGAGCGTACTGCACCGCCCCATCTGGTTCGCCGGTCTTGCCCTGTCGGGGTCGAGCTTCCTGCTCCAGGCGATCGCCCTCTCCAAGGGCGACCTCTCCGAGATCCAGCCGGTGATGGTCACCGAGCTGCTGTTCCTGCTGGCCATCCTCGCCCTGTGGTTCCACCATCCGCTCGGCTGGCGGGAGTGGCTCGGTGCCTTCGGCACCGCGTTCGGTCTCGGGCTGTTCCTCGCGACGAGCAGCCCGGGCGGAGGGCGTGGCCGGCCGTCGGCGGCCGACTGGGTGCTGCTCCTCGCCGCCAGCGGGGGCGCCCTCGTCGTCTCGGTGGTGACCGCCCGGCGGGGCCCCCGGTGGTTCCGCGCGGCCGCCTACGGCTTTGGCGGGGGCATCGCCTTCGCCCTGACGGCCGCATTCGTCAAGACCGCGGCCGACCAGTGGGCACGGGGTCCGCTGTACGCCATGACCCACTGGCAGGCGTACAGCGTGGCGGCGGCCGGGTTGATCGGCCTCCTGCTCACCCAGCACGCGCTCGAGGCAGGACCGGTCGCTGCCTCGCAGTCGTCACTTCTCGTGGTCAACCCGCTGTCGTCCATCGTCATGGGCATCTGGCTGTTCGGCGACCACCTCCGCGTCGGCGGCGACCGGCTCAGCCTCGAGGTGCTCGGCCTTGCCTGCATGTTCCTCTCGCTGTTCATCCTCGCCAGCTCGCCGCTCGTCAACGCCTCCGCCCAGGACGAGCGGCTGACCCGGCAGCCGGCCGTGCAGCTCAACCAGCACGGCTGCGCCAGCTGATGCACCGGCTGGCCGGACGACGCTTCCGCCGCCTCGTCGGGGCCCTCTCGGTGGTCGTCGCCGGTGCGGCGCTCGCCGGCTGCAGCTCGGCAACGCCCTCGGCCGCCCACCGGTCCACGACCACCACGGGGGCGGCCACCCACCGCCCGACGACCACGACCAGCTCGACGACGCCCGGTCGGACGTCGACAACCACGACCTTGCCGCCTCCTTCGTCCACCGTGACCACCACGGCGGGTACGTCCACCACCGGGACGACCACGGGGACGGCCGCCGCCGCCTGCTCGAGCGGGGTCCTCCTGCTGCGCGAGGACGGCCTGTCCGCGGCTGCCGGTACCTCGCACGTCACCTACCTGCTCACCAACGAGGGGCCGGCTGCCTGCCGCATCGGCGGCTACCCGTCCGTCGCCTTCTTCGGGCCGTCGGGCGCCGGGGGCGCCGGGGCCGGTCCGAGCCTTGCCGTCCGCTCGTTCGACCTCGGCCACGCAGCCAGCCCGGTCACGCTCGCCCACGGGGCGATCGCCACGTTCGTGCTGTCGGTCTCCGAGGTGCCCGTGAACGGGGCCGGGTGTCAACAGGCCGGCTCGCTGCAGGTCACCCCTCCAGGTGCCGGTGCAGCACTGAGCGTGCGCGCCGGGTACACCGTCTGCGGCGGCACCGTCGGCGTCTACCCGCTGTCGGCCGCCGGGTAGTGCCGGCCCGGTACGGTCCGCGCCGGGCCCGCCCGGGTGCGAAGATCGTGGGGCCCCCGGGCGCTTAGCTCAGCTGGTAGAGCAGCTCGCTTACAACGAGCAGGTCGTCGGTTCGAGTCCGGCAGCGCCCACGACAACGGAGAAGTGCCAGGTAGCGAGCGCCCTCGACGATCTTCCTCGGTCCAAGGCTTGCGTCAGTCGACTGAGCTGCTGGGGTCGCTTCGGCGAGTAGATAGCACAGCGCTCGAAGACCTGATAACTCTTGGAAACCTGATAACTGTGGTGGCGGCGCCATCGGCCGCCGAGGGCATCTTCATGCGAACTGCGGGGGCTTGCTGCTGGTCGCGGCTCGAATCGTGCAGCGCCACATCCGCCGACTACCGACCGTTCTTGACGGCGCGCTCGCGCGGCAAGGCGGCTCGGTCGCCCGTCGCTTGGCGGTGCGATCCTGCCAGGCCCTCGCGCTCGCCGTCCCAGCCTGGTCCGACGGGATGACGGCCTCGACGTGCCGGCCTCGCGCGTTCCTATGGGCGACCTGTCTGGGCTCGTCGACGAGGTGGCGACTGTCTCGCTCCGACGGCAGTGAGGGCGATCGCCGTGGTAGAGCGCTCTACGACAGGCTGGACGCCACCGGACGCATCGGACTCTCTTTCGGGCGAGGCCGCACGTCCCGGACGTGGCCGGACGGCACCGGACGGCGTCTGTGACCTCGCCAAGGTGCTCGCCCGGTCCGTCGACGACGCGTCGGGTGATCGTCTACCGTGCCCTCTCCGGGGTCAGCGGCGTGCCGTTCGACGAGGAGGCCGCTGGACGGCGATGAGGAGGCGACGAGTGGCGCGCACCTGGCTATCCATCCGAGTCGATCTCGTCGAGGGACACGGCGAGCACCTGTGGCCTCGACCGGGTCGGATCTTCGCCGCGGCTCGCTCGCACACCTTCGAGCAGCTCGCCAGCTCCATCGACGACGCCTTCGCCCGGTGGGACCGGGCCCACCTCCAGGAGTTCACGCTCGCCGACGGCACGCGCCTGTGCGTCCCCGACGCCGACTGGGGCGTCGATGAGGACTCGACCGAGGACATCGGGCGCGTCAAGCTCTCACGCCTGCGCCCCGGCGAGCAGCTCGTCTACGTGTTCGACCTCGGCGACGACTGGGCGCACCTGTGCACGGTCGGACCTGAGCGGATCGACCCGCTCGAGACCCTCGGGATCGTCCCGGACCGCCCGCTCCCGTACTGGGGGTGGGGCGACATCCCCGACCAGTACCGTCGGCGCTGGGACGGCGACGACGGCGAGTCTCAACGACCGAGGGACCCGAAGCTCGCCGACCTTCCTGCGCTGCGCCCCGACTGGGGGCGAGACACGAGAAGGAGGCGGGGATGAGCAGACCGTTGTCACCCCTTCGTCGCCCGCCCGTCCTCGGCCCGGAGCGCGCGACCCGGAGCCGCGGGGACCCGTGGCGCTGCGCGGTGGCCGTGGCCGCCCACGGCGCCAGCCTCGACCCGCTCGAGGAGCGCCTCGTCGACGATCTCCGGGATCGCACCGGTGGGCTGGAGGGAATCGAGGAGAAGCTCAGTCACCTCGCTGATCTTCGCGTCCGGCTCGACGACGTCCATCTCGTCTCGGGCGACCTCGCCACGAGGGAGGTCCTTGCCGAGTGCGGACGGCCGTGCGTGAGCACGACGCCGAACCAGGCGGTAGGTTCACCTGGACTGTTGGCACGAGTGGACAGCTGTCGAGAGCACGGGGGCTTCATCAGGTGGGAATGTTTCGAACGAGCGTCGTCAAGGCGCTGGCGGTTTCCCTTGCGACGATCGCCCTTGCGGTCGTCCCGGTCACGACCGCAGGGGCGCTGACCGCTCGAGGCGCCCCACCTTCTGGATGGGCGCCCTGCCCCTCGAGCAAGCCGGGCCCCCCGTATGGGGTCATCGTGAAGGGCGTGGTCGGCACGTGCGTGCACTACAGCGCGCAGGTGTACCAGTTCGACTCGGTGACCGGCGCCAAGGCGATGCTCGTCGCGATCACGAATCACGGTTTCGGAGTGTGGAACAACCTCGTCTACGTGCGGCTCGCGAACGCGTCGATGGGCACGAGGATCTTCGACCGTAACGTCGTGGTCGTCGTCGGCCGACTGGCGGGAACCTACAGCTACACGAACACCCTCGGCGGCACGGACACCGTGCCGGCGATCGACGCCACCGAGCTCCGTCTCGCGAGCAGCAAGACGACCCCCAAGCCAGCGATCCTCTCCTTCACCGCCGCGCCGGCGCACGTGCCGGCCAGCGGCGGGAGCGTCGACTTGCGCGCCGTGGTGAGGAACGCGACGAGCTGTCGGCTGGCCGGGCAGCTCACGCGGGCGGTTGGCTGTGCGAGCGGTCGCATCGCCGTCGTGGATGACGTGGGGCCCAATGGCACGGGGAAGCCCCGGGTGCTCTCTGTCGTGCTGACCGTCGAGGGAAAGGGAGGGATCGCTCGTCGCACCTTGTCCTTCCTCGAGGCGGCGAAGCGGGCGCCGACGCCAGCCACGACCACAACGACGAGCCCGCCGACCACGACCACGACTGCCCCCCCTCCGCCGACGACCTGCGCGGGACCGTGTCGCTTCGTCTTCCCGCAGTCGACGCTCTCTGGGGTGGTCTCGGTGACGCTGAACGCGCTCACCCAAGGTGTGGCCTGTCCGGACCCGGGGGTCTGTGACGCGACCTCAGGTCAGCAGATCGATGACGCCAACGTGACGGTCTGCGCCGGTGCAGCCGGCGACAGCGACGTGTCGAGCCAGATCGGCAACTTCTCCCTCGCGCTTTCCGATGGCGCCCAGGCGTCGAACGACAGCGTGAGCTTCGACTCGAGCGTGCTAACAGCGTTCGGGAACTATGGAGCTGTTGCGCCGAACCAATGCGTGACGGGCGACATGTACTTCGATGCTCCAGCGGCCTCGCAATGGACCTCGCTCAACTACTCCTACACGAGCGCGAACTTCAACATCCAGACGGTCTACTCGTGGAGCGCGTGACACGGTTCGTGGGCGGCGCCCCTCGGCGCCTCGTCGCACGCTCGCTCTCCGCGACGGATGGTCCGTAGGGGAGGTCTGAGGTGTGAGCGACCCTTGCAGCGAGCAGGTTCTCCGGGTGGTGGCCCCCTGGCACCTCCACTCCGATCCCTTGCGCGATCAAAGTGGCCAGCCCGGCGCGGTTGACGGTGAGGAGCGTGCGGGAGCAGCGACTCCTGGTCGGTAAGGTTCCGACCAGGGTGTTCGAGCCGGAAGGCGCGCGCGCTCTGCTGCTCCTCGGCCATGGCGGCGGTCATGGCAAGGACGGGTCCCGCTTCGTCCGCCTTGGCCGCCACTACGCCGCACAGACCGGTTGCTCGGTTGTCTGCATCGACGCCGTCGACCACGGTGAGCGCCGGCTCGTCGCCGCGGCCGACGGCGTGCCGAGGGGCTGGCACTCCCGGGCGATGCCGCGGGTGGTCGCGGACTGGCAGGCGGTCGTCGCGCACCTCTCGTCGGTCGGCCCGCCGCTCGCGTACGTGGGGTTCTCGATGGGTGCCCTCTTCGGACTGGCGACGGTCGCCGCCATGGCGAGCATCACGGCGGCCGTGCTCGTCGCCGGTGGGCTTCCGGGAGGGGGCTGGACCGACGACGCGGAGCTGGTTCCGCTCCTCACCACCGCCGCGACAAAGCTCGGGCATGCGCACGTCCTGATGCTGAACAAGGAGGACGACGAGCTGTTCCCCGAATCGGGAGCCCGAGCGCTCTTCGAGCACGTCGTGGCCCGCTCGAAGCGCCTGGCCTTCTCGCCCGGCGGCCACGACGAGTGGGGACCCGAGATGATCGACGCATCCGTCCGCTTCGTCCGGGAGCACGCGCGCACTCGAGCCCCCGGCGAGCAGTGGTGACGATGCCCATGGGTCGCCACGGCGCGCGCCCGAGGCCGACCGGCAGCTGCCCGCGGCGACCTCGGCCAGCCACGTGGGTTCGGTGGGCGAGCTACGACTTCCCCGAGTTTCGCACTGGACGAACAGGCGTTCGATACGCGAGGCTGAGCCGATGGCGCTCTCGATTCTCGTCGTCGAGCCGGACGACGAGCACGATGTCAGCTGGCGCTTTGGCCGCGTCGCGCGGCCAGATGCTCCGCTCGTAGCGGAGATCGGCCGGCTCGAGCGACGCGCTGGCAGCTTCCATCTCGTCTCGAGCCACCCCGACGCGATCACGGCGTTGCTCCTCGTGACCCGCCACGACGGGCCTCCGGTTCGCCTCGTCTACGAGCCACCGCAGGCCTCCTCGACGCCGCCGCCATCGCCGACGCGACGCAACAGCCCACCACGGCGGCGGAGCACCGAAGGCCGTGCCAAAGGTGGCGGCGGAGAGACCCTCGCTGCGCGGTCCGAGCGCCTTCGGGCACGTCGACTGCCGAGCTGACGCCACGGTCCCCGGCCATGACGAGCCGTCGTTAGCAATGCGAATGGACACGCACTGGAGACGAAGACCGGCGAATCCCATGAACAGGCGCGCACGACCGAACCGGAACGCCCTGTTCATGGCGTCACGCCTGGAGGCCAGGACACTGCGTGGAGGATTCCGGTCAGTTTGACGGGCGGGTCCACGAGAGGGTCAGCGCCGGGCGGGCTTTCGGCTGGCGCCACCCGGATGATGGCGGAAGCAGCACCGTTGTCACGGCATGGCCCCCGAGGTCCTCATGCCACAGCGTGACGACGTGGCGGTGAGGCTCCAGCTCGACGATGGCCGATGTCGTCGACCATCCGTTCTCGCCGTCTGCGTCGGCAACGATCGCTCCGTTCGGTGCCACCGCAAGGTCGTTCGGGAGGAAGGTCTCCTTCACTCCTGGAGCCGTGCCGCGGCTGAAGCTCACGAGGCCCTCGATCCTCGCTCCGGCGATCCGCACGATGCTGTTCTGCCAGTCCGCGACGACGGTGCCGCCAGGCGCGGCGGCGAGGGAAGAGGTGTTGCCTCCGCCTCGCCGCAGTGGTCCGACGTAGCGCGCCCGTCCGCTCGTGCTGAGCTCGTAGAGGGCGAAGCCTACGCCCGACACCGACACGTACAGGTCCCCCCGGGCGTCGAAGGCAAGGTTGCCGAGGATGAGACCCTCGCCACGCAGCGTGTTTCTTGGCAAGCCGGCGAAGCGTCTCCGGTCGGCCACGACGAACAGGCGTCCGTCGTGCAGGCGAAGGATCTGGGTCCCCGTGGAGAGGTAGAGCATGCCGTCGGGGCCCACGGTGAGCCCGGTCACCTGGGGGAGGCCGGCTCGGCGTGCCGGTGCCCCGTTCGAGGTCTCGACGCCGAGTTGGGCCGGCCGACCGTCGCCGGCGACGGTCGTGAGGGTGCCCGAGGAGGAGACCGCCTGGACATAGCGACCATCGGAAAGGTACAGCGTGCCGTTCGGGGCGAAGGCCAGCTGGCCAAGGCGCTGAAGGCGCGACGCCGCGGCCGGCCCCGTTTCGACGTGGCCGAGCCGCCCGGTGCCGGCGACGACGACGAAGCGGCCGTCTGGTTCTCGGCGCAGCACGCGATTCGCAGCGTCGTCCGCGACGTAGAGCGTTCCCGTCGGAGAGATCGCGAGCGCCCCCGGACGCTGGAGGGCCGCGACGCCGGTGACCTTGGGCGCGGCCGTAGATCGCGCGCCGGGTCCGACGAGCAGCCGGATCGAGGTGAGTCGCGCGCGGACATCGGCGTCGCTCGAGCCGGTCGCCGTTGCGGCCAGCCCGACGACATCTCCCTTCGAGGCGCCGATCTCGCCGTCGAGCAGGATCCCCGAGCAGGCCGGCCCTCCAAGGGCGGGCACGCGAGCGCAGCTGATCCCGATCGTGGCGAAACGACCCGCGACGCGGAGTCGCCGGAAGAAGAACGGCCGGGCGGGATGCAGGGATTCGATCAGGCGCACCGCCGGCACGCCGGACGCGTTCGGCGAGAACGCCAGCGTTCCCGCTCGCCGGGGGAGGATGGTCACGCGAACCGTCAGCTGCTCGTCGCCGAGTCGGGAGCGGTAGAGCTCGCCGGTCCCGCCGAGCCCGTGGAAGGCGATCGGCGTCTGTGCCACCGCGCCCGGCCAGGCCGCCGTGAACCGTGCCCCGGGCGGCCCGAACACCGCCGGCCCCGAGGCTGCCTCGCCGGCGACGCCGATGCCGATGGCGGCAAGGACGGCGACGAGGAGGATGAGAACGCCACGCACGGCGCGAGCGTAGGACACGCCTTCGCCTCGACAGGCGGCAGCGCCGGTCGCCCGCCGGACCATACTGGTGCGATGGGCCGAGCGTCCGCGGTGAGCTGATGTACATCCCTCCGCACTTCAAAGTCGCCGACCGCACCGTCGCGGATCTGCTCGCCGGAGCGGTGACTGGCGATCTCGTGACGGCCACGCCCTCGGGCCCGACGGCGACGTTCCTCCCGGTCCTGTATGAGCCCGAGGTCGGCGAGCGTGGCGCGTTCCTCGGTCACCTCGCCCGGGCGAACGAGCAGTGGCGACTGCCGACGCTCGGTGAGGGGTTGCTGATCCTCCATGGGCCAGATGCCTACGTCTCGCCCTCCTGGTATCCCTCGAAGGCTGAGCACGGCAAGGTGGTGCCGACCTGGGACTACCTCGTCGTCCACGTCTACGGCCGCCTTGTCGTGCACGACGACATGGCCTGGCTCGAGTCGCTCGTTCGGCGTCTCACCACCCGTCACGAGGCGGGCCGGGAGGCTCCGTGGTCGGTCGACGACGCGCCGGCCTCGTTCGTCCAGGCGCAGCTGCGCGCCATCGTCGGCATCGAGCTCGTCATCGAGCGGGTGGAGGCGAAGGCGAAGTGGAGCCAGAACCGACCTGCGCCAGATGTTGCCGGCGTGATTGCTGGACTCGAGGCCGCGGGTGAGGACCACGCTGCAGCGGCGCTGCGGGCAGCCAATCGCTCATGAGCAGGCGCTCGTCGTCGCGATCCCAGGGCGCCACAACGCGGCGTCGTTCTCGGCATCGAAGGTGTCGGTAAGACGCTCGAGCTGACGCTCGCGTAGAACGTGCGCGGCCTGAACGGGCGCCCGCACCCTCGACCGTTCCGATCGGCTCCAGGCTCTTCTGACCGTCGGCTATCCCACGGGCACTGGCACGTTGGAGCTGGTTGCAGCGCTGTTCGCGCCGAGCTCCCCGTAGGAGTTGTCCCCCCAGCACTTCACGTGCCCATCGGAGACGAGGGCGCAGTAGCCCTCGTAGCCGCTCACGAGGCTCGTCGCCCCCGAGAGCCCCTTCACGGCGACAGGCAGGTTCGACGAGGCGGCTGTGATGCCGGCGCCGAGCTCCCCGTAGGCGTTGTCCCCCCAGCACTCGATGTGGCCGCCCGCGACGAGCGCGCAGTAACCCTCGTAGCCGTGGACGAGTCGGCTGACGCCTTGTAGGGCGGATCCGGCCCTGCCACCGGGGCGCGCTGCGGCAACCGCCGCGGAGGCGCCGCCCGCGACCATCGCGAGTGAGGCGATGGCGGCGCCGATGACCCTCTGGTGTCTCCTCGTTCGCGGTGGCATCGTTGTTCTCCTGCTTGGCGGGAGCGGTGTGCTGTCTAGGCGGTCCTCGGCCGTGGCGAAGCCGCGCCGGCGCGATGGCGGGCACGCGGCGTCGGTGTTGCCGCCTCTGCCGGCGCTGCGCTCGCGGCCTCGACCCGCTCGACGATGGCCCGTAGTGCGGCGACCTCGGCGCGAAGCGCACGTCGTCCCTCGGCGGTGATCGAGATCCACGTGGTCGGCCGGCCCTGACCGGTGGTCCGCGTCGCCTCGACAAGGTGCGCGTCCTCCAAGACCGCGAGATGCCGCGAGAGGTTCCCCGCGGTGAGGGCGAGATTGTCCCTCAGATAGGAGAAGTCGACGCGGCGCACCTCGTTGCAGATCGTGAGGATCCCGAGGCGAACCCGCTGGTGGACGACGTCGTCGATCTCGTCGGAGGGCTCGGGCACGAGAGAGGCGCCTTTCTTGTTGAGACGGCGGTCCGAGAGGAAGAAGCCGAGCGCCGCGAGGAGGAGGACGACGCCGGGAAGATCGAGGTCGGGAAGCCGGTGCGCGCCGAAGCCCACGTACCAGCCGAGGCGAGCGAGCAGGCTCTCGAGGTCGTAGCCGTTCGCCACGAGCGCCATGGTGACGAAGAAGAGCCCGAACACCCACAGCGTCCGGCTCCGCTCGACCCGGGCCAGGACGAAAAGGAAGGCGCCCACCGCGGCGAGCGGTGCGAGGCCGCGAAGCGAGAGATCGCCCGTGAGCAGGACGCCCTGCCAGAGCTTCGGGTCGCGGAGGTGGAAGACCGCACCGAGCATCTGCTTCGAGGTGAGCGTGAGGAACCCGAGGAGGGTGAGGCCGACCGCGCCCGCCGGCCAGGTCCGCCGCATGAGCCCTGTCCGGTGGCCCCGGTGGTGGTGGTAGGCGAGGACGAGGAGAAAGGCAGCGGGCACAGCGAGGAGCCAGTAGCAGGTGATGGCAAGGCTCGGCGTGCCGGCCGGGCTGAGCAGCGAGGCGACGAGCGAGCCGTGCGAGGAGATACAGGCATTGCCGCAGAGGTGGGTCCCCTGCCAGAACAGCGGCGTGGCGCCGAGGACGACGAGGCCGAGGAGCAGCGGGGCGAACGAACGGGTACGGCGCGTCGCCCGTATCCCGAGCACGAGTCGGCGCCGCTCGCGAAGGAGCGCTGCTACGCCAGCCGACTCGCCGCCTACGCCCATGTCGGTAGGTTTGCATCACAGACTGAAGATGTCAACGCACGCAGCATGTTGCGCCCGCGCGCAGGGCTCGTGCACCTCGCACAGCAGTGCGTCGCCGCCATGGCCGAGCCACGGGTGAGGATGGTCGGACGAAGCCTGGGCAGCCGCCGCGTCGGCCTGCATACCCTTACGGCGGCATGCCCGATAGGGTCGGGGCCCGATGGCGATGGACGACGCGTCCCCGGTCGCCGGGCCCCGACCCCGCCGCCGTGACCGCCGCCACGCGCGTCGTGCCTCCCGGAGCCGCCTTCGACGGTGGCTCAGCCGATCGGCGATCACCCTCGGCGTCGTCGTCCTGCTCCTCGCCGCCGGCGGGGCCGGCTACTACCTCTACTGGAACGGCCGCATCACCCGCGTCCCAGCACCGGCCGAGGCGCCCGTGCACGGGCCGACCGAGAACATCCTGCTCATCGGCAACACGAGCCGCTGCGCGGCGAGCTCGATCGCCCGCTACCGGGAGGAGTGCCAGAACCAGCACGTGAACGGCGTGAACAGCGACGTCGTCCTCGTCGCCCACCTCGACGGGAGGACGGGGAAGGTCTCGCTGCTCTCGATCCCGCGCGACACCTTCGTCCCAGGCGCCCGCTCGGGCGCCTCGCTGTGCGGGGGCACGCCGGCGCTCACGCCGGGAAGCTGCGCCGACAAGATCGACTCGGGCCTCGTCCAAGGCCCCGACCAGCTCATCTCGGCCATCGAGGACGACTTCGGCGTCCCGATCAACCACTTCGTCGACCTGAACTTCGCCACCTTCACGAACGTCGTCAACGCCCTCGGTGGGCTGCGGATGGACTTCCCCGACCGCCTCGTCGACCGGAGCTCCTTCCTCGATATCACGAGGACCGGCTGCCAGAAGCTGAACGGCACCGAGGCGCTCGCCCTCGTGCGCTCTCGGCACCTCTACTACTTCACGAAGGGCGAGCGACCCAACCTGGCGGCGATCCAGGCGGTGACGACGCCCACGGGCCCCTGGGACACGCCCGACTCCGGTGGCCACTACGACGGCTCGGGCGACCTCGGGCGGATCGTGCGGGTCCACCTGTTCTTGAAGGCGCTCGCCGAGCAGGTCGCCGCGCGCGGCCTCGGGAACCCGCTCACCGACAACGCCCTTGTCGACGCCATCGCGCCCAACCTCACCGTCGACAGCGGCCTCAGCACGAGCGACATGGTCCACCTCGTGCTCGCCTTTCACCGAGCGAACCTCGGGAACGCGCCTGAGCTGACCCTGCCGACGCTCACCTACGGCCAGGCCTACACCTACGACGGCGCCCCTTACGGCGACGTCATCTTCCCGACCGAGCCGCAGGACCAACAGGTCGTGGACGCCTTCCTCGGCCGGCCTGCGCCGCGACTCGCGCCGTCGGGCGTCACGGTGTCGGTCATCGACGGCACCGACTCGCCGAGCGCCACCGCGCAGGTCGCCGGCGGCCTTCGCCGCCTCGGCTACCACGTGGTCCCGACGACGGCGAGCTGGTACGTGGGCCCGGTCGCCGAGACGACCGTGCTCTACGGGCCGGGCCACCTCGCCGAGGCCGAGCAGGTCGAGCGGTCCCTCTCCGGCTCCGTGGTGCTCGGCAAGGGCACGCCGGTCGCCGGTGCGGAGGTGAGCGTCGTCGTCGGCTCGGACCTCGCCGCGGCGTCGCCGACCGCCGCTCCGACTTTGGGAACGAGCGGCGGCCACCGCGGCGCCGGCAGCTCGACGACCGGGGTCGTGGCCACGTCACCATCAGCGCGTTCGACGACGAGCGCTACGACGACGAGCACCTCGACGACGTCGCCCGAGGCCGGCACGCCGGCAGCGAGCAGCCTCGACTACAGCTTCAACTCGGCTTCGGCGGCGATCGAGCCGTGGGACTCGCGCGCGTGCGGGTCGCAGCGATAGCGCAGCGGAGAGGCTGAGCTCGGGCTTTCCGCGCCCGCCGAGGGCCGGATGCCGCGTCGTCGTCACGACGTTCACGATCAGCCCGATTCCGTATCGAGGCGCAGCACCTCGGCCGAAGGAGAGGCGTCGCGGCTCGGCGATGTTTTCCGCCCGAGGTGCGGCTAGTAGAAGACCGTTCGGCAACGGTGCCGCGGCACGGCCTTGTAGCGCGGCGCTTGGCCTTGGTGCCACAGCAGGTAGTCGAGGCCCGCCGCGCTTGTCACGATGTCCCGCTGGCGAAGCTGCTCGACCATCTGCTCGACGGCCCAGATGGCGCATGCACGGATCTCGACCTCCTCGGGCGAGCCGGTCTCGAGAAGCTGTCCGGCTTCGATCCTCGCCGCCAGCTCGTGGTCGTAGACGAGCACGCCCTGGATCCGAAGCACGTGCGGAACGAGGTTGTCGGCGAAGATCGTGGAGCCCTCGAGGTCTACGAAGCGCCCGAGCGGGTGGTCGCCGAGCGCTGCGGCGAGCTCGGCGGCGGCGATCTGCGCCCGCTTCAGGAGCAAGACCTCCCGCCCCTCGTAGGTGGCGACGTCCCGGTACATCGGCATCTCGAGGAGGAGGCTGGCGAGGCGCTCGGCACGGTGGTCGGCTGCTTCGATCAATGCGACGAGGCGCCCGTCGTAGCGTTCGAGGACGAGGTGGCCGAGGGCGGAGAGCGCCTCGGCGAAGTGCGTCATGAGCTCGTCGACCGGCGGCTCGAGGCGCTGGCCGAACAGCCCGGCCATCATCTCCGCGGTGGCGCCGGCCAGCTCGGTGGGCGACAGCGGCCCGCGTGCGCGGAAGCGCTCCGTGAGGCGGGTCATCATCGTGATCGACCCCGAACGGCCCGGCGCCTTCTCGAGGTGGGGATGCCAGCCCGAGCCGAAGTTGACGCTCGTGAAGGTGAGCACGTAGGCGGCCGTTTCCTCGGGCTCGCCGCGGTAGAAGTAGGCGTCGTCGACCGCGGGCCGGGCGCCGACGGCCGGCAGTGCCTCGGCGAGGCGAGCGAGCGCCTCCTCGTCGACGCGGACCGTGCGGGCGCGGGCGGCGACGAAGCGGGCGTCCTCTCTCACCTCGGCGAACAGCCCACCCGCGAGGCGCTTCTCGAACCACAGCTGGGCGTGCGGGTTGTCGTTGTAGGGGGCGACCTCCTCGTAGCCGGCAGCGCGGTAGAGCGCGGTGGCCTCCTCCAGCGTCGCCGCCGTGTCGAGCACCACCCGGTCGGCCCCGAGCCGTCGGGCGTGGTGCTCGGCCGCGGCGAGGAGGGACCGCCCGACGCCCTGCCCCCGGAGGGAGGCCTCGACGAAGAGATGCTTCACCTCGACGACACCGGGGCCGAGCCGACGAAGGCCGACGCAGCCGACCGGCGCACCATCGATGCTGGCGACGAGGAACCGTCCCTCGGGCGGGGCGAGCTCGCCCGGCGGCAGTGGCTCGGCGATCGCGCCGAGCCGGACGCGCAGCTCGGCGTAGTAGCGGCGACTCAGTGCCCGGGCCAGCTCGCCGGCGAAGTCAGCCTCGTCGATCTGGGCCACGTCGCTCCTCGCTCGGCGTCCGCCGTCATCCCTGGCAGCCCAACGTATCGGTGCTCCGAGCCCCGGCGTCGAGCCCGACCGCGTCGTCGGGCCGGACGGAGCTGGCGGGAGCTCGATGCGCCTTGGCGCCAGGCCGGCGCTGCACCCGCCGCTCGTCGGCGCGAGCTGCGAGGCGTGGTGATCGTCGCGGTCGGCGGTGATGAGGACGCCGTCGCGCCGGAACGGCTCAGGCCGCTGCGGCCAGGTGGTCGGCGACTCGCCGGCACCGACCGGCGTTTCGGGCGCCGACAACGGCGAGCACCCCGAGGCCGACGAGGCTCGCGACGCACGGCCACCAGCACCAGGGCAGCGCGCTCGGCACGGGAGCGGGGAGCGCGAACGACAAGGCCGGCGCATGGACCGCCAGCGCGCCGGACGCCCCGACGAGGACGGCGAGAAGGAGGCACCCGGTGCCGACCACCCGACCGACGAGCACGCCGCGCCCGAGCATCCACGAGCGCGTCGGCACCGTGCGGAGCGCCACGAGCAGGGCGACGAAGAACCCCGCCATGCCCCCGTAGCCGAGGATGCCCTCGGCTACGGCGATCACCGCCGCGGCGAGGGGGTGGTCGGGGACCGAGCGGAAGTGGGTCCAGGTGCTGCCCCCGGGCGTCGTGAGCCTGCCCCCCTGGACGCTGTGCGCGCCGAGGTTCCCGGCGAGCATCGTCAGCCCGAAGAGCCCGAGCACCACGGCGAAGGGCAGCAGGAGCCCGGCGAGGAGCAGCCGACGGCGACCGCCGTCGAGCTCCCGGGTGCCGAGGTAGACGACGTGCCAGGCGGCCGCCCCGGTGAGCAGGACGGCGAGGTTGGTCCACATACCGGCCTGCCACAGGTCATCGGCGACGCGCCCGAGGAGCCCCGTACGCGGCCCGACCTCGGCCCAGGCGTTGTTGAGCACGGTCATCACCGCGAAGGTCCCCACGAGCACCGGCAGGAGGGTCGTGGCGAGGACCCACTTCGACCGGTCGGCCCAGGCCTCGGGGATCGGCGGCATGCCGGTGCCGGTGAGACGAACCGAGAGCCCGCCTGCGACGAGGCTCGCCGCCACCTTCAACCTCGATCGGCCCTCGGCCACGAGGTCCTCGGCGAGGCGCGCCTGCTCGGGGCCGTAGCGGTCGCGCCACCAGCCGGGGTAGGCGAGGCCGGCGAAGCCCACGAGGCCACGGCGGCGTCCCTCGGCGTGCGCTCCGTTCCGCCGGCTCATACCGGGCCTACCTCGAGGCGGCGGAGCCCGAGGGCGGACGTTGCCGCGGCGCGCTCCAGCTCCTCGCGAAGCGCCGTCGCCCCGGCCGCCGTCAGGCGGTAGGGGTTGCGGCGATCCTCGGCCGGGAGCGCCTCGATCAGCCCACGGCCCTCGAGCCGGGCGATGCAGCCATACAGGGTGCCCGGGCCGAGCGAGATCCCAGCAAAGGCCTCGATGTCCTTCGTCAGCGCGTACCCGTGCTTCGGCCCCTCGGCGAGGCTGACGAGGACGAGCAGGGACGGGTCGGAACGCTCCGAGAGGGCCATCGAGTGGACCATACTACGCACGGCGTAGTAGAGTCACAGAACGCGAGTGGGCACCTTCGACAACGCCCTTCCACCTCGGTGGGCGAGGATGGCCCGATGTCGGGCGAGCCCGCTCCGGTTGAGCGATCCGAGTCGAAGGGTGACGAGGAGGACCCGGTGCTCGTCTCCCTTGCCGACTACAGCGGCCACGCCGTCGCCTGCGCCGAGGTGTATGCCGGCAAGTAGGCCGAACGCGCGGAGCGCTTCGCCGCGTCCCTGCTCGTCCCGTCCCGGATCCCCGACCCTGGCCGTGGGCCCGGTCGCGACCTCACCCGCCTCGTCGCGCACGGCCACGGCGCGCGAGGCGTCGGTCTGAACCCGGAGTCCCTCACCACGGCGAGCACTCGCGCCCGGCCCTTCCGGATGGACTTGCGCGAGCTCGGCCGACGCCCCCTGTGCAGAGCGTCGACGGCATCTGGGCCATGGCCTCGCTCGTGCACCCGTCCCGGCCGAGGTGGCCGTCGTGCTTCGTCACTTCGCCCGGCTGCTACGACCGAGCGGGAAGCTCCACGCCTGAGTGGGCGCCACCGGAGTTGCATGGCCCGAGTCGGATTCCCGGCGCGGCGATCACGAGCCGGCTCGCAGCACCTGGCCGTGCAGGTGCAGCCAGACGATCCCTTCGTCGTCCGCCGGCAGGCTCGCGTCGCGCACGAGGCGGTGGAGCGCGCCCGTGGCGAACTCCTCCGCGAGCCACACCGCTTCGTGGCGGTCATCGCCCGGCGCCTTCGCGAGGTAGGCGAAGCCCGTACCGGGAAAGTCCAGGTGGGAGAAGAACATCGCAACCGCTCGACGGTCGCCCTTCTCGACGATGCGGGCGTGCACGTCTCGAAGTCTCCTCGCGCCCATCTCGCCGGCCAGCTCGGGAAAGCGCTCGAACGCCGCTTGTTGCACATCGAGGCTGGCGTCCTCCGACATCACCCCATCTTCGCGCTGCCTCGGGAAGGCTCCGGCAGCCGGGCGGGGCATGTCGGTTGACCACAGCGCGCGCTGCCCGAGCAGTTCGGCGTCGGGCTCGAGCGGAGCGACGCGCTTCGTGACCAAGCGTTCACCGACGCCGGCTCTAGAATGAGCTGGTGAGCTCGATGCCGGCGCCGTCGGAGCGAGAGCTGAGCGCCGAGGACCGCCAGCGCCTGGATGACGCCTATCGCCGTCTGCGCACGGCCGTTGCCGCGTACGAGCCGTACCTTGCTCGAGACCAGTTCGTTGCGCAAGGGCGGGCCGCAGTGCCACTCGACGAGCTTGCGCGAGCACAGGCCGAGGTGGAGGCCGCCGAGGACGAGCTGTGGCGCCTGCGGGAGGAGCTCCTCGGATGGGTTCGCCCGCCGTGGGCGCCCGGGGCAGGACTCGTCGCTGACTGGTTCTCGGATGAGGACGCCGCCTACGACGAGTTGCCGGCCTCGTAGCGCTTCGCTGCTCTCGCTGGATCAGGAGAGGTCGAGCACCGCGCGCAGGCCCTCCTCGACGGCGCGCAGGTCGCTGGCAGTGAGAGACCCGAGCGGACCGGACAGCAGCGGCCGCTCGATGACAAGGATCCGCCCGGCACGGACGACCGAGGGGCGCAGGAGCCCTGCGGCGCGCCAGTCCTCGACGAGGACGTCGCCGAAGCCGGGTCGCGAGAGCCGAGCGGCGCTGCTCGTCACCATGGCGACGATGACGTCGGGACCCTCGTTGTAGGCCGATGCGGAGACGACACAGGCCGGACGGCGCTTGAGCGCTCGTTGGTTCGAGTAGGGGAAGGGTGCGAGAACGAGCTCGCCGCGTTCCACGACGCCCCCTACGAGCGCCCGCTCGGCGCCGGCGACAAGCTATTCGGCATCGAGCCACCCAGAGGAGAGCGCGACGGTGAAGCCGGGGTCGTGGCGACGTGCCTCCTCGAGCGCAAGCTCGAAAGCCGCGCGTCGCGTCGGCGCCA
>JAKBAA010000053.1 GCA_021809425.1 Actinomycetes bacterium
ACGCCGATACGGCCGTCAGCGCCGCGAGCCTGTCGACGCTCGCCCAGAACGAGCGGGTGGCGGTCGTCGGGACGGTGGCCGGAACCAACCTGGTGGACGCCACCGAGGTGCGCATCCTCCCGGTCCGGCCGATCGTCCGGGGCAAGGTGGCCGCCGTCGGCACGACGAGCTTCACCCTGATCCGGGGGGTGGCGACGATCACGGTGGACGTCAGCCCGTCCACCACCTACGCCGACACGGCCGTCAGCGCCGCGAGCCTGTCGACGCTCGCCCAGAACGAGCGGGTGGCGGTCGTCGGGACGGTGGCCGGAACCAACCTGGTGGACGCCACCGAGGTGCGCATCCTCCCAGGCCAATCTGCCGCCCACCGGCATGCCCGGGCGGCTGTCGGGCGGCGGGACGGCCGGGACGACCGTCGGCAGCCCGGCCACCGTCCGCACTAGCCGGCTTGCACCGGTGGCCGCGCAGATCGGTCGGCGGGTGACGCACGCGGGCTCGACACGAGCCGCGCCCCGTTCGGGTGACGTAGCGGCGACAGCCCGGCCGGCTGGCGGCGAGGCGGCGCGATGACCAGCAGCCGCCGCCTCCGACGTGCCGTGGCATTGGCCCTCGGGGCGGCGGTCGTGGCTGCCGGTGTGCTCGGCGGGCTCAGCGCCGCATCGGGAGCGCACCCGCTCGCCGCCCGCTCCCGGGGCCGCGGGCGGGCACGTCCTGGCCGACTGGCGGCCCGGACGGCGGTGGAGGTGGCGGTGGCTCGCCGGGGTGTGGCGCGCGACGAGGTCGCCCTGTCCGGCACCGTCACGGCGAGCTCCACGGTCGACGTCAGCTCGACGCTCCCGGGCCGCCTCGAGCGGCTGGCGGTCGTCGTGGGCCAGCACGTCCGTGCCGGCCAGCTGCTCGGGGTCGTGTCGGACCCGGTCGCCAGCGGGCAGCTCGCTCTCGCCACGGCGGCCGCGGCGACGGCACAGGCCAAGCTGGAGGCGGCCCGAGCCGGCCCGAGCCCGCAGAGCATCGCCGTGGCGAGGGCCACCCTGCAGAAGGCCGAGAGCTCGCTCGCCTCGGCCCGGGCGAGCTACCAGGGAACCGCCACGGCGACGCGACGCGACCAGCAGGCGGCCGTCGCCGACGCCCTGGTGGGTGTCGCCAAGACGAACGCCGCCCTCGGCTCTGCCCGGCAGGTGCTCGACGCCGCCCGGGCCTCGACGACGGCGACCAACCGGGCGGCCGTCGCCACGGCGAGGGCGGCGCTGGCCAAGGCCAAGGGCAGCCTCGCCTCGGCCGAGACGGGCGAGCGGACGGCGATCACCGTCGACAAGGACGCCCGGGCGACCACGACATCGGCCAACGCAGCAACCGTCGCCGGCGCCCGGGCGGCGCTGGCCAAGGCGAACGGCGCCCTCACCTCGGCCGAGACGGGCGAGCAGGCGGCCATCACCGTCGAGCAGGACGCCCAGGCGACCACGGCGGCGGCCAACGCGGCGGCGGTCACCAACGCCGAGGCGGCGCTTGCCAAGGCGCAGGCCGGCAGCAGCACGGCGGCCACCACCGAGGCCCAGTCCGAGCAGGCGGTCGTCCAGGCCGAGGGCGACCAGAACGACACCGTGACCGATCCGCACCCCGCCGACTCGACCAGCGCCGATGCGCTGGCCCTCGACACCGCCGAGGCGACCCTCTCGAACGCGGCGGCGGCGACGAGCGCCTCCGACGCCGCCCTCTCCCAGGCGAGCCAGCAGCTGAGCGCCGCCGAGGCACCGCCCCCCTCGACCGCCCTCGCACAGGACGCCTCGGCGGTGACCCAGGCACAGCAGACCGTGAGCGCCGCCCAGCTCGGCGTGGCCCAGGCGAGCCAGCAGCTGAGCGCCGCCGAGGCGCCGCCCCCCTCGACCGCCCTCGCACAGGACGCCTCGGCGGTGACCCAGGCGGCCGTGTCGGTGCGCCAGGCCGCCCTCGGTCTCGCCCAGGCCCGCGCTCCGACGACGGCGGCGCTCGACACGGCCAGCGCCGCCGTGCAGGCGGCATCGGCCGGCGTGACCGTCGCCCGCGCCCAGCTCGCCGAGAGCCAGGCGCCACCGCGCCCGTCGACGCTCCAGCCGCTCGTGGCGGCGGCATACCAGGCGATGGTCGCGGTCAGCAACGCCCAGGCGACCATCGACGGGGCCACCCTCACGGCGCCGATCACCGGGACGATCGTCTCGGTGAGCGCCGTCACCAACGAGCGCGTCGGCACCGGGACGCCGATCGCCGTCCTCGAGTCGGCCACGCTCGGGATCGACGCGTCGCTGGCCCAGGCCGACCTCTCGCTGGTACGGCCCGGCCAGTCGGCGCTCGTTGCCGTGCCCGGCGCCCCCTCCGAGCTGCAGGCCACGGTCACCGCCGTCGGGGTGGCCGCAACCCCGGGCGTCACGAGCTTCCCGGTCACCCTCACGGCGAAGACCGATCCGGCATGGCTGCGCTCCGGCGAGGTCGTCGCTGCGACGATCGTCACCCGCTCCTATCCCTCCGCGACCCTGATCCCCGACGGAGCGATCGTGTCGGTCAGCGGCACGTCACAGGTGTTCGTCGTCCTCCGGGGGCGGCGGGGTCACCCGGCCGCGGGCCACCGCCCGGCGCACCGGGCCCGCCGCCCGGCGGCGCATCCGGCCCGCCGCCGTTCGGCTCACGGGTCCGGTCACGTCGGCCGGGTGCGCCTCGTCGGGGTCCATGTCGAGGTGACCGACGGCACGACGGCGATGGTCTCGGGCGTCCCGGCCGGCACCGAGGTGGTGACGCTCGGCCAGACCTACCTGGCGAACAGGGCCAAGGTGCGGGTCGTCGGGACCGTCCCGGTGGCCGGCTCGGTGGCCGGCTCGTCCGTCGGAGGCCTCGCCGTCCCGAGCACCCCGCTGGCGGGCGGGCGAGGTGCGGCCCACGCCGGCGGACGTCCCGGGCCGGCCGGTGGCGGGAAGGGGGGGACGGGTGGACGTGGCCTCGGCGGGTGAGCCGGACGGGCACGCGTCGCCGCCGGCCGCTGTCCCGGCCCGGGGCCTGACGGCGCGGGCCGTCCGGAGGCCCGTCACGACGGTGATGGCCTTCGGGCTGCTCGTGGTCCTCGGCGCCGTGGCCTACACCAAGCTTCCGGTCCGGCGCCTCCCCAGCATCTCGTACCCGTACCTGCGCGTCTCGATCGCCGACCCCGGCACGAACGCCACCACCGTCGCCGAGGTGGTCACGACCCCAGTGGAGAAGGTCCTCGGCGCCCAGCCCGGCGTGGTCACGATGGTCGGCACGTCGGCCCCCGGGCGGGCGAGCGTGGCGGTGCAGCTGACCCAGGGCACGAACGTCAGCCAGGCGGCTGCCGCCGTGGCCCTCGCGCTCGGACGCCTCGCCCGGACGCTCCCGGCCGGGGCCGGCCCGCCGGCGATCGTCCAGGCCAACCCGAACGCGCTCCCCATGATGAACGTGGCGCTGTCAGGACCGCTCGCCCCGTCCCAGCTGTACGGGCTCGCCACGACCCTGGTGGCGCCGACGCTGCAGGAGATCCCCGGCGTGGCCCAGGCGACGGTCGTCGGCGGACGCGCCCCGGCGGTCGTCGTCGACGTGTCGAGCGCCGACCTTGCCGCCTACGGCGTGTCGATGGACGAGATCGCCGCGGCGCTTCGGGCGGAGAACGTGTCGACGAGCGGCGGCATCGTCGACGTGGGCCCCCGGTCGCTCGTGGTGCGCGTCCACGGGGGCTACGGCGCAGCCGCCCAGCTGGCTGCGGTGCCGATCGCCTCCCGGCCGGGCGGCGCCGTGCTGCTGGGTGACGTCGCCACCGTCAGCCAGGGCATCGCGGCGGCGCAGTCGGCAGCGACGCTGAACGGGGCGCCGGCCGTCGGGCTCGTCGTCGAAGGGGCGTCGGGAGCCAACTCGCTGGCGGTCGACACGGCCATCCGGGCAGCGCTCACGAGGCTCGGCCCTCGGCTCCCGGCGGGGGTCACGACGACGATCACGGGCGACATCACGACCTACGTCCGGGCCGCCCTGTCCGACGTCGAGCTGGACCTGTTCCTCGGCGTCCTCATCGCGGCGCTCGTCCTGGCGCTCTTCCTCCATCGCCTGGCCAGCACGCTCATCGTCATGGCCACGATCCCCGTGTCGCTCGTCGCCACGTTCCTCGTCCTCTACCTCCTCCACCTCAGCCTCGACCTCATCTCGCTCATGGCGCTCTCGCTGCTCATCGGCATCCTCGTCGACGACTCGATCGTGGTGCTCGAGAACATCCACCGCCACCGGGCGCTCGGCGCGTCCCCTCCGGTGGCGGCCATCGAGGGTCGCCGGGAGATCGGGGCGGCCGCCATCGCCATCACGCTCACCGACGTCGTCGTGTACCTGCCCATCGCCTTCGTCTCGGGCAACCTCGGCCAGCTGCTCCGGGAGTTCGGGCTGACCATCGTGGCGGCCACCCTTTTCTCGTTGCTCGTGTCGTTCACCCTCACCCCGATGCTCGCTGCCCGCTTCGCCCGTGCCGACGCTGCTCCCACGGCGGCCACCGGCCCACGGGCAAGGCGCCGGCTCGGCGACCGGTTCGACGCCGGCTTCGACCGGCTCGCCAACCGCTACCGGGGCGTGGTCGCCTGGGCGCTGCGCCACCGGCTCGTCGTGATGGCCGTCGCCCTCGCCTGCCTTGTCCTGAGCGGTGCCATCGTCCGCCTGGGCGTGCTCACGACGACGTTCGTCCCCCGGGAGGACAACGGCGTGATCACCGTCAACGCCAGCCTGCCTCCGGGCACACCGCTGTCGGGTGACCAGGCGGTGCTGGCCGGGTTCGCCCGGCGGCTCGGCCGGCTGCCGTCGGTCCGGGAAGTGTTCGTCGCCGCCGGCTATGCGAGCGGCACCGGAACGGGGAGCAACCTCGGGCAGGTCACCTTGGACCTCGGTCCGCGTGATGCGCGTCCGCCGATCGCCACCTACCTGGCCCGCATCCGAGCGCTGGCACGCCTGGACTTCCCCGGGCTGACCGCCCGCGCCCACGTGCAGAACCCGTTCGTCGGGGGCGGGGCTCGTGCCGCCTCGATCACGGTGCTCGGTCCTCGCCTGCCCGAGCTCGACCGCATCGCCGAGAGCATCGCCGGGAGCCTTCGCCACAGCCCGGCGGTCTCCCAGGTGTCCACGTCGGTCCAACCGGCTATCCCGCAGCTGACCGTCGCGGTCGACCACGCCCAGGCTGCCTATCTCGGGGTCAGCACGAGCGCCATCGGCACGGCCGTTGCGGCGGCGCTCGGCAGCACGGCCGTGCCGCCGCTCGTCGCCTCGTCCGCAGCCCCGGTCGAGCCGGTCACCCTCGTCCTCGATGGCGGCCGGGCGCTCAGCCCCGCCGAGCTCGCCGCCATCCCGGTGCGGGGCGCCCACGGGGCCGTCCCCTTGGCGAGCGTCGCCAGCCTCGTCGCCACGACCGGCCCGGCGAAGATCACCCAGGTCGGCGGGGAGGATGCGGTGACGGTGTCCGCGTCCAGCCCTTCGGGGAGCTCCGGACCGGCGCTGGCGGCGCTGCTGCACGCGGCGGCGACCGTACGGCGCCCCGCCGGCTACTCGGTGAACGTCGGCGGCGAGGCGCTGCTCCAGCAGCAGGCCTTCGGCCCGCTCCTCGGCGCCCTGGAGCTGTCGCTCCTGCTCATCTACATGCTGCTCGCCGCCCTCTACGAGTCGTTCACGGACCCCCTCGTCGTCATCCTCGCCGTCCCGCTCGCCACAGTCGGTGCGCTCGGCGGCCTGTGGGCTGCAGGGCTGCCGATCTCGATCTTCGCCCTGCTGGCGATGATCATGCTGGTCGGGATCGTGGCGAAGAACGCCATCCTCCTGCTCGACTTCGCAAGGACGCTCCAGCGCCGGGGCATCGAGCGGAACGAGGCGCTCGCCCGCTCCGGCGCGACCCGGCTCCGGCCGATCCTCATGACGACGGCCACGATGGTTGCCGCGATGGTTCCCCTCGCCTTCGGGACCGGCATCGGCTCCTCCGAGCGGATGCCGGTCGGCACGGTGCTCATCAGCGGCCTCCTCTCCTCGACCCTCCTGACGCTGCTCGTCGTCCCGGTGCTGGCAAGCCTCGTGGACGACGCTCGCCGGGGCAGCTACCGCCTCGTTGCATCCCTGCGAGCAAAGGCGGCGGGGCGCTCCACGGGGCGCGCCAGGGGAGAGGCCCAGCCGTCCGTCTCGCTCGCCGAGCCCGGCACCCTGTCCGAAGCCCCAATGACGTGAAAGAGCCCCAACGACGTGAAAGAGCAGGAGCCCACGATGCCAACAAGGACGACCACCTTCCTGCAGCGGCGTGACGATCGCCACGGACGACCCGTAGCACGACCGGTGGCACGGCCGGTCGACAGCCGAGGTGGCCGCCGAGCCGCCCTTGCCCTCGCCGCCCTCGTCGCCGGAGGTGCGGGCGTCGGCGAGGCCGCCCTCGTCGCTCCCGGCGCCGGGGCGTCGAGCCCGGCTGCGACGGCGGTGCACGGGGTGGTCGCCAGGGTGCGCGGCACCACGCTGGAGCTCCGGGTGCGGCGGACGAAGGGTGGAGCGTCGACATCGACCGTCGCGATCGTGCTCGGTCCCCACACCCGCTATCGGGAAGGCGGCCACAAGGCCACCAAGGGGGTGCTGCAGGCCGGGGAGCGGGTGCGCGTCCGGCTCGCACCCAAGGCCCCCCGGTCGACGGCGGCCGCAGTCGCCGTGCTGGCGCCGCAGTGGACCGGCACGGTCGGCGGGCTCGGCAAGGGCGGCTTCGTCCTGACCGGCAGCAACCACCGACCGGTCGGGCACGTCGTCCTCACCCACACCACAAAGTTCCGTGAGGCCGGCCACCTGGCGCCGGCCTCCGCCCTTCACGACGGCGCACGGGTCCGGGTGACCGGAACCGTCAGCCACGGCTCGATGGCAGCGAGCGCCGTGGTCCTTCTCGGCGCCCGTCGCAGCTGAGCTCCACGTCGGGGAGGCACCGGCGACCACAGGAAGGATGGGAGCGATGGACGTTGCCGAGCGGCTCCTCGCCGAGCGCACGACAAGGAGGCTGCGTCGCGCAAGCTTCGCGAGCGCCTCGGCGCGCCAGCGAGGACCAGCTCAGCCACATCTTGGAGCAGCCGGGTTGGGCCGATGACCTGCGCCCCGCGCCGGCCGGGATGGCGGCAGCGCGAGCGTCGATGCGGTGAGCCCCCGCCCGGTCGACGACTGGACCCCAGTGCTCCAACAGGCGATATGCTCTGCGCGTTCCTCGGCTTGATCACGCGGCGGGGACACACTGCTTGCCGAGCACCTCGCTCGTCGACGGAACGATGCGTGAGGGAATGAGGCACACCATGACGACCGGAACCGTGAAGTGGTTCAACGCCGAGAAGGGCTACGGGTTCATCACCCCCGACGACGGCACGGCGGACGTGTTCGTCCACCACACCGGGATCGAGGGCACCGGCTACCGCCAGCTGAGCGAGGGCCAGCACGTCACCTTCGAGGTGACGTCGGGCCCGAAGGGCCTCCAGGCGACCGGCGTCCGGGACGCCTGATCGAGCCGGGCTGACCGCCCGCTGACCTGGCCCGCTGCGTCGCCCTGTGCGACGCGGCGGGCCGTTTCGCGTTAGCCGACCGGCGAGGGCTCCGTCGCCGCCCCTGCCCTCCGCCGCTTCGCCTCGACGCCGTCCTTCGACGGCCACTGCACCTCCGAGGCCAGCCCGAAGCGCTGCAGGATCCGGATCAGCCGAGCCGTCGAGTCGATCTGGCGGCGGTCCACCCCGTGGCGCGCCCAGCGCGGGTTGGCGTGGTGCGCGTTGTGCCAGCTCTCGCCCATCGACACGATGCACAGGACGGCCAGGTTGGTCGACCGGTCCCGGCTCCTCGTCACGAACGGCCGGGTGCCCCACAGGTGGCACGCCGAGTTGACGGCGAACGTGGCCTGCTGGAGCACGAACACCCGGACGAGGCCCCCCCACACGAACCCGCCGACCGCCCCGGCGAGCGTGCCGCTGATGGCCCAGCCGAGCAAGGCCGGGGCGCCGAGCGACACCACGCAGAGCAACGGGAACAGCCGGCTGATCGTGGTGATGTCGCGGTCCTTCGCCAGGTCCGGCGCCCAACGCTCGATGTCGGCCTCCGGCGCCTTGAGCAACCACCCGGCATGGGCGTGCATCGTCCCGCGCAGGCGGGGCCACCGCCCGCCGGTGTGCAGGTGGGGGGAGTGCGGGTCGCCCTCCACGTCGGTGTAGGCGTGGTGGCGTCGGTGCAGGGCCACCCAGCTGAGCGGGCTCCCCTCGAAGGCGAGCGAGCCGGCCACGCACAGGGCGATCCGCGTCCACCGCCGGGCCACGTACCCCCGATGGGCCAGCAGCCGGTGGAACCCGGCCGTCACCCCGTGGCCGCTCACCATGTAGAACGCCACGCCGAGGACCAGGTCGAGCGCGTCCACGCCCCGCCCGAACAGGGACACGATCGCCACCACCGTCCCGGCGAGCGGGCCGAACAGGATCAACCCGGTGACGACCCCCTGCACCCGCCGGCCGGCGTCTCCGCCTTCGGCGAGCTCCTGGCGCCTGCCCCCGTCCCCTTCGCGCGTTGCGCGGGCAACGGTAGTCACAGCCATGACGGGACGACCCTTCGATCGGAGGCGCCTGCCTCGCCACTTCGCTGATCGAAGAGGTGGCACACCGTATCCGCTGCGCCCCGCCCGTGTGTGTCACCTCGGTCGCCGCCACCCCCCACGGGGCTCGCCGCCACGCCTCACGGCGCTCGCAGCCGCCCCCCACGCCGCCGCCCGCACGCCGTCACGGGGCGGACGGCCACCCGTGGCGCCCGGGCCGGTTCGCCTCGGCGCCGCGTGATGGCACCGGGTGCCGTCAGGGTGCCTGCAGCAACCGGGGCCGCCTGGCCGGCGCCCGGGGGCTTCCTGCCCCGTCGGTGGGGCCCGACGCTAGGGTGCGCCCGTGGGGCACCTCTCGCTGACCAACGCGGAGACGGTCCAGCTCACGGGATCGCTCGCCCTGCTCTTCCTCTCCGCCCACCTCCTCGGCGCGCTCGCCCGCCGCCTCGGCCAGCCGTCGATCGTGGGCTTCCTCCTCGCCGGCGTCGTGCTCGGACGGTCCGGGCTGGGCGCGGCGTGGCCCTCGCTCGCCGCCTTCCTGCTCCCCCCGGCCGGCCGGTCCCACCTCCTCGGGGCGGTGGTCGAGCTGTCGCTGCTCATGGTGCTCATCGTGCTCGGGGCCGAGACCGACGTCCGGCTGGTCCGCCGGCTCGGCCAGCGCTCGGTCGGCGTCATCGCGGGTGGGATCGTCGTCCCGCTCCTTGCCGGCTCGGTCGCCGCCTACGTCTTCGCCGGCTCGCTCGTCTCTGGCAACCACCTCGCGGGGGCCGTGCTCATCGGGGGCGCCCTCGGGGTCTCCTCCCTTCCGGTCATCGCCCGCCTTGTCGCCGAGCTCCGCATCGCCCGGCGTGACGTCGGCCAGCTCGCCCTCGCCACGGCGGTGGTCAACGACGTGTACGGGCTGCTGCTCCTCGCTGCCGTCAGCGCAGCCGTCTCGGCCGAGGGGGCGTCGGCGCTCGCCCGACCGGTCGTCGGGCTGGTGGTGGTCGCCGCCGCCCTGGCCGTCTTCGGGCAGCGGCTGGTCGACTTCCTCTTCCGGACCGTCCGCCACGAGGGGCCCAACGCGACCGGCGCCGTCGCCGTCGCCGTGACCGTTCCCCTCGGGGTCGCCGCCGCCCTCCAGGCAGCCGGGATCGAGGCGGCGCTCGGGGCGTTCGTCGTCGGCGTGCTGATGGCCCGCTCCCGCTTCCAGGACGGCGAGGCGATCGCCCGCCTCCGGTCCTTCTCCGACGCCGTCTTCGCCCCCCTCTACTTCGCCAGCGCCGGCCTCCTCGTCAACCTGAGCGCCCTCTCCTCGTGGCACCGGGTTCTGGTCGTCGCCGTCCTGCTCGTCGTCGCCGTCGTCAGCAAGGCCCTCGGGACACGGGTGGGCGCCGTGCGGGCACGGCTCCGGCGGGGGGAGAACGCCGCCCTCATGATCCTCCTCAACGGCCGGGGCGCCCTCCAGGTGATCATCGCCACCGCCGGGCTCCGGATGGGGCTGCTCTCCAACTTCGCCTACACCACCATCCTGCTCGTCTCGGTCGTCTCCTCGCTCCTCGTCGCCCCGGCGCTCCGCCGTCTCGCCGGCGAGTGGGAGGGCAGCGAGGACGAGCGGCTGCGCCTCGCCTACGAGGACCGCATCGACCACAGCGTGCTCGTGCGTGAGCAGCGGCTCCTCGTCCCGATGCTCGACGGCTCCAATCCCCAGCTCGCCGCCGCCCTGTTCGACCACGCCTGGCCCGCCGCCGCCGAGATCACCCTGCTCGGTGCGCCCCCCGGTGAGGACGTCGCCCCGCTTCCCGACGTCGCCCGTGCCGTGCGCCGCCGCACCGCCGCCTCGCACAACCTGGTCGATGCCGCCTTCGAGGAGGCTCGCCTCGGCTACGGCGCCTTCGGGGTGGGCGTCTCGTCGGCCGCCCCCCGCCTCCCACCCGACGTCATCGAGCTGCTCAACGGCAGCCCGCTGCCCGTCGTGCTGGTCCGCCCGGCCGTCGACGACGGCGGCCAGCTCGGCCCGCTCCGCCACGTCGCCGTCGCCACCACCGGAACGACGGCCGGCATCGCAGGGGAGGAGCTGGCCGCCGGCCTGGCCCGCCGCCACAACGCCCGCCTCCACGTCGTCCACGTCGTCCCCGACCTGGCGCGGCGCGCCCGAAGGCCCGGACTGCCCGGCGCGTTCGACGGCGTGCTCGCCGAGGCGGTCGCCCGGGTCAGGCGGGCCGGGCTGCGCCCCAGCGCCGCCAGCGTGCGCTCGGCCTCGGTAGGTCGCGCCCTGCTCGACCACGCCGCCGCCAGCGGCATCGACCTGCTCGTCGTGGGCGCCCGCCTCCGCCGGGTCGGCGACGTCCCGTTCCTCGGCTACGCCGTCAGCGAGCTGCTCGACGCGCCCGATCCCCTCACCCTCGTCGTCGTCGCCCTTCCCGACGCCCCCCCGACCGAGCTCGACCAGCCGTTCGTCGAGCGTTCCATGGTCTAGGGCGCCCCCGGCCTGCCGCCACGGCTCCCCCCGACGTGCCGCCACGGCCCCTACCGGTCCAGTTGCACGGACCTCCGAATATCCGTACAATCGCACTTGTGACGCCGCTCGACTTCGTCGTGTCGCTGGCCCTGATCTCGGTGGCGGCTGGCGTCCTCGGCTCGCTCATCGGCCTCGGCGGTGGCGTCGTCATCGTGCCGGTCCTCACCCTGCTGTACCACGTCGACATCCGCCTGGCGATCGGCGCCAGCATCGTCTCGGTCATCGCCACCTCGAGCGGGGCCGCCGCCGCCTACGTGCGTGAGCGGATGACCAACTTGCGGGCGGGGATGTTCCTCGAGATCGCCACCACCACCGGTGCGGTGAGCGGCGCCTACCTGACCACGCTGCTCCCGACCCGGTCCCTGTTCATCTTCTTCGGGCTCGTCCTCGCCTACTCCTCCTTCGCCACCTTCAAGCGGCGCCACACGGCGCAGGCCCTCACCGTGTCGAACGACCGGCTCGCCAACTTCTTCGACCTGCACGGCTCCTACTACGACCCGGCCGAGCAGCGGGAGATCCCCTACAAGGTCGTCGGCACGAAGCTCGGCCTGTTCCTCATGTACCTGGCCGGTCTCGTCAGCGCCCTGCTCGGCATCGGGTCGGGCGCCCTCAAGGTGCCGGCGATGGACAGCGCCATGCACCTTCCCATGAAGGTGTCGTCAGCGACGAGCAACTTCATGATCGGGGTCACCGCCGCGGCGAGCGCCGGCGTCTACTTCATCCGGGGCCAGATCGACCCGATCATCGCCGCCCCGGTCGCCGTCGGCGTGCTCGTCGGTGCCACCTTCGGCGCCCGGGTGCTCGGGCGCGTGACGAGCAAGACCGTCCGCCTCGTCTTCGTCGTCGTCCTCGTCGTCATCTCCGTCGAGATGCTCCAGAAGGGGTTCTTCCCGTGACCGAGCCGGGCGGCACGCAACCTCCTCCGAACCCCCCCGGCGCTGCCGGCACAAGCTGCGCAGGCGCAGGCGCAGGCGCAGGCGCAGGGCGGCGCCAGCGGAGCGCGGCGGAGGCCGCCGAGATGGAGGAGAAGGTCCGCAAGGTCGAGCTCGCCATCAGCATGGTCCTGCGGGTGGGCGTGGTGGTGAGCGTGCTCGTCGTCGGTGCCGGGCTCGCCCTCATGTTCGCCCACCACCAGGCGTACGTGCCGATCACCGGGCACTTCTCGTACCGGGCCCTCACGTCGTCCTCGACCCGGTTCCCGCACTCGTTCGCCGCCCTCTGGCGCTCGATCGGCCGGGGCGACGGGCGGGGCATCGTGGTGCTCGGGGTGCTCATCCTGATCCTGACCCCGGTGCTGCGGGTGGCGGTCGGGGTGCTCTCGTTCATCTACGAGAAGGACCCGCCGATGACCATCGTCACCCTGTACGTGCTCGCCGTCCTCATCGGCTCGTTCTTCCTCGCCGGTGCGTGACGTGCCGACCGCCGTCGACCGCTCGAGCCCGCTGCCGCTGTGGGCGCAGGTCGTCGACGACCTGCGCCGCCGCCTGCGCAACGGCGAGTTCGACGACCACTTCCCGACCGACGGCGAGCTGACCCGGGCCTACGGGGTGAGCCGCCAGACGGTCCGGGAGGCGGTGCGCCACCTCACCGCCGACGGCCTGGTGGTCCGCCAGCGGGGGCGCGGCTCCGCCCTCACCCGGCCGGCCCTCGAGCAGCCGCTCACCGCCCTGTACAGCCTGGCCTCCACCGTGCGCGCCCAGGGGATCGAGGAGCGCAGCCAGGTGCTCGCCGCCGACCGGCGCCGCCCCCCCGCCGAGGTGGCCGCCCGGCTCGGCCTGCCGCCGGGCGACGACGTCGTCTTCGTCGAGCGGCTCCGCCTGGCCGGCGGCGAGCCGATCGCCTGGGACCAGTCGTGGCTGCCGGTCCACCCGGCGGCCGGGCTGCTCGAGCTGGACCTGTCCTCCGGCGGCCTCTACGAGCTGCTCGCCGCCCACTGCTCCCTCCGCATCACCGGCGGCTGGGAGCGGATCCGGCCCGTCCTCCCCGACGCCCGCGAGCGGCGGCTGCTCCGCCTGCCCGCCCGTGCCGCCGCCTTCTCGATCGAGCGCCTGGCCGTCGCCGCCGACACCCCGGTCGAGTGGCGCAACAGCCTGATCCGGGGCGATCGGTACGTCCTCGTCGCCCAGTGGCCGACCGGCCCCGCCCCCCGGCCGGTCGACGGCGGCTGACCAGCCGGCGCAGCTCGGACGCACCGGCACGGTACGCCACGGTCGCTTGTAGCATCGTCACCGGGGGTTACGAGCGGAGGTACGTCTCGTGGACGGCGACGGGCAGCGGGGTGGCAGCGCCGGTCCTTCGCCGGGCCCGCGCCTCGTCGACGCCACCCTGCTCGACCACCTGGGCGACGGTATCTGCGTGCTGGACGGCAACTGGTCCTTCGTGCTCGTCAACGAGGTGGCCGCCCGGATGGTCGGCGGCACTCCCGGCGGGCTCGTCGGGCGGTCGATCTGGGACGTGCTCCCCGGGGCTGCCGGGTCGGACCTCGAGCGACAGCTGCGCCGGGCGCTCGACCACCAGGAGCCGGTCGACGTCGAGGTCCACCTCGAGGCGCTCGACCGCTGGTTCAGCGTGCGTGCCGTGCCCACCCCCGGCGGGATGACCGTCGACTTCCAGGACTCCTCGGCGCGCCACGCCGCCGACCGTGCGCTCGGCGCCCTGCTCGCCCAGTCGCGCCGCCAGCAACGGCTGGCCGCCGTCCTCGCCGAGACCAACGAGGCGGTCTTCCGCTCCACCTCGCCCGACGAGCTGTTCGCTGCCGCCGTGCGCATCGCCGTCGACCACGGCGGCTTCGTCATGTCCTGGATCGGGGTCCTCGACGCCGGCTCGGGGGCGCTCACCCCGGTCGCCGCCGCCGGTGCGGCGGCGCACGCCTACCTCGACAACATCCGCATCACCGCCAACCTCGAGCCGGCCGGCCTCGGCCCCGCCGGCGTCGCCATCCGTGCCGGCACCGAGGTCTGCTCCAACGACATCCTCGTCGACGCCAACATGGCCCTCTGGCGAGGTGCCGCCGCCAAGGCCGGCTACCGGTCGTCCGGCGCCTTCCCCCTCCTCGTCGGCGGCGCCGTGCGCGGCCTCATGTCGGTCTATGCCGAGGAGCCCGGCTACTTCGACACCGACGAGGTCCTCCTCGTCCGGCGCCTTGCCGCCAACGTCGCCTTCGGCTGGGAGGGCCTGCTGCGCGAGGAGGCCTTGCGAGACAGCGAGGTGGCCCGCCGCGCCGCCCAGCGCTTCCGGGCCATGCTGGCGGCGGCGCCCGATGCCATCCTCGGGGTCACTCCCGCCGGTGTCGTCCAGCTCGTCAACGCCCGTGCCGAGCACCTGTTCGGCTGCCGGGCCGCCGACCTCGTCGGCACCGGCGTCGGTCACGTGCTGCCGGACTTCGCCCTGCCGGACCTCGTTCCCCCAGCCGCCGGGCCCCCAGCCGCCGGGCCCCCAGCCGCCGGGCCGCCAGCCGCCGGGCCGCCCGCGGGTCCCCCCGACGGGCTCGAGCTCGCCGCGCGTCGCCTCGACGGGTCGACGTTCCCCGCCGAGGTGGCCGTGAGCAGGGTGGGGGGCGACGACCGCGACCCGCTCGTGCTGGTGTCGGTCCGGGACCTCACCGACCGGTACGAGCTCGAGGCGGAGCGCCACCGGCTGGCCGTCGAGGCCGAGCGCGAGCGCTCCGACCGCCTGGACAGCCTGGGCAAGCTCGCCGGGGGGGTCGCCCACGACTTCAACAACCTGCTCGGTGTCATCCTCAACTACACCGCCCTGCTCGACCGCCAGGTGGCCGAGGGCCAGGCGCACGAGGACCTGGGCGAGATCCGTGCCGCCGCACAGCGCGGGGCGGCGCTCACGAAGAAGCTGCTCAGCTTCGCCCGGCGCGAACCGACCCGTCCGGAGCCGATCGACCTCAACGCCTGCGTCCGGGGCGTCGCCGCCGTGCTCACCCGCACCCTTCCCCCGTCGATCGCCCTCCGCCTCCACCTCGACCCCGGGCCGCTGGTCACGGTGATGGACCGCTACCAGCTGGACCAGCTCGTCCTGAACCTGGCGATCAACGCCCGGGACGCCATGGCCGGCGGGGGCACCCTCACGCTGTCCACCGAGCGCCGGCCGCCGGCCGGCGGTGACCGGCTCCCGGACGGCCCGGCCGTGGCGCTCACCGTGGCCGACACCGGTGCCGGCATGGCCCCCGAGGTGGCCGCCCGGGCGTTCGAGCCGTTCTTCACCACCAAGCCGCCCGGCGAGGGCACCGGGCTCGGGCTGGCCGCCGTCCACGGGATCGCCAGCCGGAGCGGTGGCCGGGCCGAGCTGCGCTCGACCCCCGGCGCCGGGACCGCCGTCACCGTGGTCCTCCCGCTCGCCGACCCCCTTGTGGCACCGCCGGTCCACGCCCCGACCGCCCCGAGAGCCACCGTGGCGTCCCCCGACGACCCGCCCCGCCCCGCCGCCGGGTCGCGCCGTGTGCTGCTCGTCGAGGACGACCTGGCGTTGCGCGACGCCACCGCCCGGGTGGTCGCCGCCGCCGGCTATCGGGTCCTCGTCGCCTCGGACGGCGTCGAGGCGCTCGACGTGCTCGATCGCAACGACGACGTCGGCCTCGTCCTCTCCGACCTCGTCATGCCGCGCCTTCGCGGCGACGAGCTGGCGGCGGTGCTGGCCGAGCGCTCCCCGTCGACCACCGTCGTGCTGATGACCGGCGACGACCCGGACGGCCTGTCCCACGACGGTCCGGTCGTCCTGAAGCCGGTCGACGACCACCTGCTCGTCCGCCTGCTCCACGAGGCCCTCGATGGCTGACGGCGACCTGACCGTGCTCATCGTCGACGACCACCGCATGTTCGCCGAGAGCCTCGCCCGCCTGCTCGCCGACGAGCCCGGCATCGCCGTGGCCGGCACGGTCGTCACCGCCGAGGCCGCCCTCGCCGTCGCCGCCCGGGAGCGTCCCGGGGTGGTCCTCGTCGACTACCACATGCCCGGCACCAACGGAGCGGTGCTGGCCGGCCAGCTGAAGGCGCTCGACCGGGACGTCCACGTGGTGATGCTCACCGGGTTCGACGACGACCGCATCCTGCTCGACGCCATCGAGGCGGGCTGCTCCGGGTTCCTCACGAAGGAGCAGGCGGCATCCGAGGTGGCCGACGCCGTGCGGGCCGTCGCCGACGGCGAGGCCCTCATCTCCCCGGCCATGCTCGCCCGCCTGCTGCCCCAGCTGCGCCGCCGTGACGACGCGCCGGCCGCCACCCTCACCGCCCGGGAGCACCAGGTCCTGGCCGGTGTCGCCCGCGGCCTCACCAACCGGGCGATCGCCGAGGAGCTGTACCTGAGCGTCAACACCATCCGCAACTACGTCCAGGCCATCCTCACCAAGCTCGGTGCCCACTCCAAGCTGGAGGCCGTCTCCCTGGCGGTCCGGGCCGGCCTGCTCGACTACCCGACCGGGTAGGCCGCCTCGATCGCCCGGACGACCCGGCGGAGCACGGCGTCGAGGGTCGACCGGCTCCTCGCCTCCTCGCC
This sequence comes from Actinomycetes bacterium, assembly GCA_021809425.1. GTDB lineage: Bacteria > Actinomycetota > Acidimicrobiia > Acidimicrobiales > Bog-793 > JAKBAA01. The sequence goes on from JAKBAA010000053.1 coordinate 16,578, forward strand.
CCCCTCGACCACCCCCCCCAACGTGAGCACCGTGCCGCCCCCGTCCTCGGCGATCACGAACGCCCCGACCAGCCGGGAGAACGTCGCCTCGCCGAGGTCCGGGGTCCACGTGAGCGGGACGGCGACCGCCCCGTCGACCGGCTCCGCCCGGCCGAGCTCGAACGCCGGGCGGCCCCGCCCGCCGTGGCCGTCCACGGGCGACGTCAAGGTGAGCAGCGGTCGTATCCAGCTCGGCGGGGTGGTCTGGAACAGCTCGAGCACCCGCGCCGTGCCCACCGCCGCCCGCGCCGTGGACGACAGGTAGCCGCCCCCGCCCCCCGTCGTCCGCACCCTCGGGATGCTGGCCGAGCGCTGCCCCGACCGACAGACGCGTTTGCATCTATCCGTCCGGCCCTCGGCCCGCCCGGCGGTACCGGACGCCGCCGGACGGCCCCGTACACGGGCGCGGACCACGCGGATGCACCCCCTACCGGCACGCGAAGGCATCTGTCCGGCGCCCGCCGCACCCCGTGCAATGTGGGGATGGCTCGCCGTCTGCCCGACGAGGCCCCGTCCGGGCACCTTCCTCGCGACCCGGCCCGGGTCGACCTCGACCGCACCCCGGCCGGCGGGCCCGACGGCCCGAGCGTCTGGTACCACCGCAACGAGCAGGACCGGCTCGCCTCGCTCGCCAGCTACCGCATCCTCGACACCGACCCGGAGCCCCCCTACGACGCCGTCGCCCGGCTGGCCGCCGCCGTCCTCGGGGCGCCGGCCGCCATGGTCACCCTGATCGACGAGGACCGTCAGTGGTGCAAGGCCGTCCACGGCCTCCCGACCGAGCTGCGCGAGGTGGACCGGGCCGTCTCGTTCTGCTCCGACGCCGTGGCGCTCGAGTCGCCCCTCGTCGTCGAGGACGCCCCGGCCACGCCCCGCTACGCCGCCAACGCCCTCGTCACCGGCCAGCCCGGCATCCGCGCCTACGCCGGCGTCCCGCTCATCGGCCGGGACGGCCTGCCGATCGGCGCCCTGTGCGTCCTCGACTGGCGCCGCCGCACCTTCAGCCGGGCCCAGCTCGACGACCTCGCCGCCCTGGCCGGCTCGGTCGTCACCCACCTCGAGCTGCGCCGCGTCGACCGCACCACCGGCAGGGACCCCGGCGAGCTGCTGGCCGACGCCCTCGACCCGCGCCGCCTGCGCGCCGCCATCGACCGGGGCGAGCTCGTCAACCGGTACCAGCCCATCCTCGACATGAGCACCGGCGAGCCGTACGCCTTCGAGGCCCTGGTCCGCTGGAACCATCCCGAGCTCGGTGTCATCCCGCCGGCGCTTTTCCTCCCGGCCATGGAGCGCACCGGTCTCATGCACGCCCTCGGTCGCGCCGTCCTCGCCGGTGCCCTCGACCTCGTCACCGACCTGCGGGGGACCTCGCTGCTCGACTGGTCGCCCAAGGTGGCCGTCAACGTGTCCGGCACCCAGCTCATGCCGGCCGGGCTGGCCGCCTCGGTCGCCGACGCCCTCTCCGAGCGCCGGCTCGACCCGGACGTGCTCTGCGTCGAGGTGACCGAGTCCGTCCCCGTCCAGGGCGCCGCCGTGGAGGAGCTGGGGGAGCTCCACCGTCTCGGTGTCGGCATCGCCCTCGACGACTACGGCGCCGGCACCGCCACGGCCGGCAAGGTCCTCGACCTGCCGCTCACCGCCCTCAAGCTCGACCGCTCCCTCGCCGGCTCCGTCCACCAGTCGTCCCGCAGCCACGCCGTCGTCCGCTCCACCTTCCAGATGGCCGGCCAGATCGGCCTCGAGGTGATCTGCGAGGGCATCGAGACCACCGACCAGCTGCAGGCGCTGGTCGCCCTCGGCGCCACCCTCGGCCAGGGATGGCTGTTCAGCCCGCCGCTCGGCGCCAACCACGTGGCCCCCTACCTGGCCGTCTTCCGGAGCCTCCGGCCGGTCGGCTCCTGAGCTGACCACCCGCGCCGACCACCCCCGCACGACCGCCTCCCACGCGACCGCCTGCCCGCGGCGCTACCCGGTCGGGGTCCGCCTCGGCGCCGCCGGCAGGGCGGAGCCGGCCGCCGGCAGCACCACCTCGACCCTCGTCCCCCGCCCGGGGGTCGACTCGATCGAGACCGTCCCGCCGTGCACGTCGACGATCCGGCGCACGATCGCAAGGCCCAGCCCCGACCCCGCCACGCCGCCGGCCGTCCGGCCCCGGTAGAACCGGTCGAACACGTGGGCCAGGTCGCCCGGCTCGATCCCGGCCCCCCTGTCCCGCACCGACAGCCGCACCGGCGGCCCCGCCTCCACCACCACCTCCACCGTCGCTCCAGGCGGGCTCCACTTGGCGGCGTTGTCCACCAGGTTGGTCACGAGCCGTGCCAGGTCGGCGGCCACCCCCCGCACCGGCGCCGGTGCCACCCGGGCCTCCAGCCGCACCCCCGGGTGCAGGACGGCCTGGTCGTCGACCACCTCCTCCACCACCACCGCCAGGTCCACCTCGACCAGCTCGGGCGGCCCCACCGCCGTGCGGTCCTGGCGGGCCAGCTCCACCAGGTCGCCCACCAGCCGGCCCACCCGGTCGAACTGGCGGACCACGTCGCTCGCCAGCTGCCGGCGCGCCTCCGGGTCGAGCCCGGCCGGCTCCCCGTCCGCTGCCCCCCCGCCGCCCGCCCGGCTGCCCCCCCCGCTGTCCACCCCGCTGTCCACCCCGCCGGCCGCCTGGCCGCCCGCCCGGCTGCCCAGCTCGCCGCCGGCGCCGAGGCTCGCCAGCAGCTCGACGTTGGTCCGCAGGCTGGCGAGCGGGGTGCGCAGCTCGTGGGAGGCGTCGGCCACCAGCTGGCGCTGGGCGACGTCCGACCGCTCGAGGGCGCCCAGCAGGGCGTTGATGCTCGTCGCCAGCCGGCTCAGCTCGTCGCGCCCCTCCGACGGCAGCCGGCGCGACAGGTCCTGGCTGGCCGCCACCTCCTCGGCGGCGGCCGTCAGCCGGCGGACCGGTCGCAGCGCCAGCCCCGACACGGCCGCCCCGAGGCCGAGCGCCATCACCACCCCGCCTGCCGCCGCCGCCGCCAGGACGTCGGCCAGCCGGCCGAGGTCGGCGTCCACCCCCCCGATCCCGGCCGCCAGCTCGAGGGCGAGGCCGGGGCCGAACGGCTGGACCAGCAGCCGCGCCGGCGCCCCCGACACCGTGGCGTCCACCACGAACCCGCCGCCCCGCCCGCTGGCCACCGCCCGCACCGCTGCCGCCGCCGGCAGCCCGTTGCTGCCCCGGGTGCGCGCCACGGCCACCCCGTTCGTCCCCACCACCTGGCCCACCTGCCCGGCCGAGGCGGCCGGCAGGCCGGTGGCCGGCACCGACAGCGTCTCGTAGGCCCGCGCCACCTGGTGGGTGACCCGCTCGTGCTCCAGCAGGGCGGCCGTGCGGGCCAGCGACTGGTCGACGCTCCCCACCAGGTCGCCCCGGACGGCCACGTAGGCGCTCACCGCCACCAGCACCACCGCCAGGGCCACCGCCCCGGCGGCCACGAGGGCGATGCGGGAGCGCACCTCGACGCGCGCCGGGCCCTCCCCGCCGCCCCGCCAGCCCCCCCGCCCCGCCCGCCCGGCGCTCCCTGCCGTCACGCCCGCAGCACGTAGCCCACGCCGCGCACCGTCTGCAACAGACGCGGCTCGCCCTCCGCCTCCGTCTTGCGCCGCAGGTACCCGACGTACACGTCCAGCGAGTTCGACGCCGGGTAGGCCTCGTACCCCCACACGTTGGCCGAGATCACCTCCCGGGTGAGCACCTGGCCGGGGTGACGCAGGAACAGCTCCAGCAGCAGGAACTCGGTGCGCGTCAGCTCCATCTCCCGCGCCCCCCGCCGTACGAGGCGTGACCCCGGCTCGAGCGTCAGGTCGCCGAAGCGCAGCACCGTCCCGGCGTCCTCCGGCCCCGCCCGGCGCAGGAGCGCCCGGATCCGCGCCAGCAGCTCCTCCAGGGCGAACGGCTTCACCAGGTAGTCGTCCGCTCCGGCGTCGAGACCGGCCACCCGGTCGTCGACGCCGTCGCGGGCGGTCAGCATGAGCACCGGCGTCCGGTCGCCGGCCGCCCGCAGCCGCCGGCACACCTCCAGCCCGTCGACGCCTGGCATGGCGACGTCCAGGACCAGGGCGTCCGGTGCCTCGGCGGCCAGCAGCCGGAGCGCCCCGGCCCCGTCGGCGGCGGTCTCCACCCGGTAGCCGTGCAGCACGAGCGCCCGCTCGAGGGCGCGCCGCAGGTCCTCCTCGTCGTCGACCACCAGCACCCGTGCCCGGAGCGTGCCCATCCTCGTCCGTCCCGCCGCCGTCGATCCGGACCGGCACGCCCTCGGGCTGGCCGGCCTGTCAGGAGCCGGTATAGCCGTTCGTCGCCAGCGCGATCAGCGTCTTGTCGTAGCTCGCCCGTGCCAGCGCCTCGGCGGCGCCGAGGATCTGACGGTTCGACCGCACGAACACGCCCCGGTCACGGGGGTAGTCCTGCGGCACCTGGGCCAGCAGCGTCGCCGACACCCGCGCCGTGCCCGCCTGGGCGGCGCTCACCGAGCGCACGAACGCCCCGTCGTACGCCACGGCGTTCCGGTACCCCACCTGTCCCTGGTCCGCCGTCACCTGTGCCTGCAGCGCCGCCTCCTCGCTCGCCAGCGCCGCCGCCTGGCCGGCCACGGTGTCGGAGGCGATCACCTCGTACACCTGTGGGGTGAGCACGGCGAACACCCGGTTCTGCACCACCATCGTCCGCGCCGCCACCCGGAGCTGCGCCCGCGTGTCGGTCGGCACCGCCTGCAGCAGCCCGTTGATGCTCGTCGTCGTCGTCGCCAGCTTCTGCTCGAGCGCCCCCTGGTCGCCCGGGGTCAGCGCCGTCGCCGCCGACACCTCCTTCGACAGGTTCGCCAGCTGGGTCGACCGCAGCTGCAGCTGGTGGAGCAGCCGCTGCTCCAGCACGCTCCCGCTCGCCGACGGCCCCGTCCCCGGCGCCGTCGCCGGCCCCTGCGGCCCCTGCGGCCCCTGCGGCCCTTGCGGCCCTTGCGGCGGACCGCCCACCGGCGGCGCCGGCGGTGTGCTGGCACCCGCCGCCACCGTCGGCGCAGCCACCATCCCAACCGCCGCCGCTGCCGCCAGCGACGTCACGGCGATCGTCCTTCGAAGGTGCCCGTTCCGCTGCATCGTTTCCCTCCCGCTCCCTCGAGCAGGCGCCCGGGTGGCGCTGCTCACTGCTCACACCCAACCAGCCCAACGTGAGACCTCGATGAGAACGTGCCAAAACGTTCGTACACCCCTCGACCCCTTCCCGGCGGGCCACCTCCGTGCCGGCGCGGGGCCTGCCCCTCCCGTTCGGGCCGCCCGCGCGGCGCAGGTGCCCACCGCGGCCGTCCCCTACGGTGAGGGCGTGCGCTCCCGCCACGCCCGCCGCCCTGCCGCGCCCCGCCCTGCTGCCGCCCCCCGCCCGGCCGAACCCCGCCCTGCCAAGCTCCGCCACGCCCGCCCCGCGCGCCGTGCCACCTTCTCCCTCCCCGCACTCGCCGTGCTCCTCGCCACCTCCCTCGCCACGACGGTCGCCGCCGGTGCCGCCCTCGCGCACCCGCCCGCCCGCCCGGCCGGCCCCGCC